>JAITDL010000092.1 GCA_031282565.1 Puniceicoccales bacterium | reverse complement strand
AGTGTTGCCTGACGTAGCACTTATTGTGGCCGTATTATTATTGTTAACGTTTGCGAAATAGATGGCATTTGGACCAAGTTTATCTATATTTCCTTGAAAGATAACATCTCCGGAAGCTGCGCAAAAGCTGCCGCTTCTTTCAAGAAAATTTGCTCCGCCGAAATCAATTGATTCGTTGCCTAGGAAATAGGTCCCGCCAAAATCAGCAAAATTTACACTGTTAGAGGAGTAAATAGCTCCGCCGCCATAAGTAGCTGAGCTACCAATTGTGTTTTTAGCAAATATCGAATTTTGAATGCTTACAGTGGAGGGGTCTCCGAAGTAAATTGCTCCACCGCCCCTTGATGTATTTTTTGCAAATATTGAGTTTTGGATACTTGCATGGTCGGTAAAACCTTTAAAGGAGTAAATTGCTCCGCCAAGCGCGCTCTTATTGTTTTCAAACGATGAGTTTATGATGCTACCACTAAATTTTTTAGTATATTGAATCGCCGAATAATAATCCTGATATGAGCCCATATCGTTGCCATTGAATGTAATATGTTTTATGTCATTAGTTATTCCGTTACTGTTTTTAAACGAGAAAAACCTGCAGGCTGCGTTTTTTCTTAAGATAGTACCGCCGCCATCGTCGCCGACGAGGCCGATGTTTTTGTCTGTTTCTATCTGGGAACTAAATGTAAATGTCCCAGCTGTTAGTTTTAGGCTGTCGCCATTACTTGCACCCGAGGCAGCAGTATTTATTGCATCGCGAGTTGCTGCATTAACTGAAATTTCGGCGCTAAAACCCATGGCTGGCAGCGCGCAGAGTGCCGCCAAGGCGCAGAGGCGCAACTGTGGAACTGTGGAGTTTACATTTCATAAGCACAATTTAGTTTGTGCGCCGCACGGACGCGAATCAAGTAAAAAGCTTAAAATATTTATAAATCGCGTCGATTTCTTCTCGGCGGTTGCGTTTCCGGAAGTTGCCGCTGTGGTTTTTGACAAATAGTTCCTCCGCAGCTGCTGCGGAGCATGTTCCGTGAGTGCATGCGGCGGCGATTTTGGAGGCAAAGAATTCCAGTAAAAAAATACTTGCGCGGCGGCGGCGAACTCATCTACTGCGCACCATGAGGGCGATCGTCCGCACACAGGGAACGCAAATTTTTGCCGAGGAGGGGGCGATTTTTAAGCTGAATCGCTTCCGTGGCGCGAATGCCGGAGATACGGTTGTTCTCGACGAGGTACTTATGGTCGGTGAAGGCGCGGCGGCGAAACTCGGATCCCCGCTCGTCGCCGGAGCCAAGGTGACCGCCAAAATCGTGGAAAATAGCCGCGGCAAAAAAGTTTTGGTGATGAAGAGGCTGCGTCGCAAGGGAGCCCATAAAAAACGCGGCCATCGCCAGGAACTTTCCACCATAGAAATCATAAGCATCGAGGCCTAGCACATGGCACACAAAAAAGGTCAGGGAACGTCCCGCAACGGAAGGGACAGCAAGGGGCAGCGGCTCGGCGTGAAAAAATTTGGCGGCGAGAATGTGCGTGCCGGCAACATACTTGTGCGGCAGCACGGGACGAAGGTTCACGGCGGAGTCAATGTGGGCATGGGTCGCGATTTTACGCTATTCGCGCTCGTCGACGGCGTGACAGTTTGGGATGGGGCGCATCGGCGCGTGTCAGTTTCTCCACGGCCCGAATGAAGTAGATCCAAATGGCGAATCGCAAACCACTGTCCGTTGCCCATCGGACATGCATCTTTGACAGCGCAAGGCTGTTCTTTGCCGGTTCCATAGATTCCGTTCTCCTGTCCGTTTGCCTGCTCATAGCCATTAGACTTTTCCATGCGCCGGTGGCGGCGAAGGGTTTACTTTCGTCGCTCGTCTGGTTTGGTGGACTTACGGCTCCATTCATCGTGCGCGTTGCAGCTGCAAGTGGTTGGCGCGCTTCACGTTTCGGCGCCCTCCTATTTCTTTTTACCGCCGCCGCCTTTGCCGCCGCCGCCTGCGCCAGGTCGATCGGGCCCTACATCATATGCATTGCACTTGCCGGCGTATTTTACCGTGCCGATGCCGCCATCATGGCTAAGGTCTACGCGGAAAACTACGGCCACGGGCGCATGGCCTCGCTCATGGCTCCGGGACTAATATTGGCGGCGCTGATGACCGTTGCATTTGGCCAATTTAGCGGAGTTGCCATGGACCGCAGCATTGGAAATAGCGGCTCAATTCTTGTGGCAACTGCCATTTGTGGAGTGATTTGTGCCGTGGCCGCCATGGCCATCCCATCCCATCCAATCCGCGGAGCCGACGGTGTTGTGAAGGAATCCTACATGAAGTACTTCTTCCGCAACCGGGCACTCACAAAAATGGCCATTTACCTGACCGCCGTCGGTCTCGCCTACCAGATGCTCATTCCCATGCGCGTTGAACACCTAACCAACTGCGTCCACGGCTGGAATTTGAGCAATTTCCACGTTCTGTTGCTGTCGCTTGCAGTGCCAAATTTTGCCAGATTGCTGTCCACCCCGCTGCTGGCGTTTATGTTCGACCACATGAGACTAATTCCCGTGCGGCAGCTGACGAACATTGTTTTCCTCGGCGGTATTCTGTTTTATTTTAACGGCAATTCGTTCACCGCCATAGCGATCGGCGGCGCACTGCTCGGCGTGGCCATGGCCGGCAGTTTCGTCATGCACAGCCTTTGGTTGACGAAGGTCGTTCCTCCACAGGACCTGCCGAAGTGCATGTCCGTCTACCTGATGTTGACCGGTTTGCGCAGCATCATTGCGCCACTCGCATCCTACGCCCTGCTGGCGATCGGTTCGCCGCGAACTGCGGCCTACGGTGCTACGCTGCTTCTTATTTTCGCGATCATTGGATTTTGGACGCTGCGCAGGGATCCAGCCATTCGCTAGAGCCATGGCACGGAAGGACATCCAAGAAATTCTTGCGGCACTTTCCGTCAGGCCGGCAAAGGATCTCGGGCAAAATTTTCTCTGCGACGGCAATGTGGCAAAAAAAAGTGTTTCGATGGCGCAAGTGGTCCCAGGTGAGCTGGTTGTGGAAATTGGCCCCGGACTCGGTGCGCTGACGGAACAGCTCCTGGCCACTGGAGCCGAAGTGCATGCCGTCGAACTGGATGGGCGCCTCTGTGAATTTTTGCGGAATGGGTTGGTGAAACGTTTCCCTGGGAAATTCTTTCTCCTGCACGGAGATGCTGTCGCTTTTCCCCGCGGCGATGTGGCGGCCGAAGACAAAACCACCTACGCCGTCGTTGCAAATTTGCCATACGCGATCACAAGTCCTTGGCTCGACGCAATTTTGAAACTTCCACTTCCAAAATCCATGGTGCTGCTGACGCAGCTGGAGTCAGCGGAGCGCCTCCTCGCGCCGCCGCGTTCGCGGCGGCGCGGTGCAATTGGCGTGCGCATTGGAGCCGCTTTCAGAATGATTTCCATGCATAAAATTCCGCCGCAGTGCTTTCATCCACGGCCAAAGGTGCAGTCGGCGCTGGTGCACATGCAGCTTCTCGATGAGCCATTGGTTTTTTCGCAAAAGCCGTTGGCAATCATGCGTCACTGCTTCCAGTTTCGGCGCAAACAGTTGGCGACGTCCTGTCGCGCAATTGAAAACCACGGAGAAAAACTACTCGCCGAGAGGTGGCTACATTTGGGAACGGTTGACCCGCACCTGCGCCCCGAGGACTTGGAGCTCTCACACTGGCGCAGTCTTCAGCAGCTGAACTGTGAACATTGGCCGACAGAGGTATAGGACTGTAAAACATCTACGAAAAGCGCAATATTTTCCGGCGTTAGTTCGCCGCAGCGATCTTGGAGTTTGGCAACGAAGCGTCTTCCGGGGATGGCACCTGTTTGTATGCCAAGCAGCACATATAATAGCGCACCGAGGAGTTCCCACAGTTGGCTAGTGGCTGCCTCATAGCTAACTATGCGGTAGGCGTTTTTGGCTATCATGCCGAAGCCGAGAATGTTCTGGAGAACTGCACCCATCGCAATGGCGAAAAAACAACAGGCATGGAGCCCATATTTCAGCGCAAAAAATTGGGCGAGCGTCCCACCAACTCCTGTTCCTGTGAAGACAACTGCATCAATCGGCACGCCATTGTTGGCCAAAACCATGAGCGCTATTTCTATTGCGGGGCCAAAGCGGCCAATGCATTCCGGGACAACAACACCTGATCTGATTGCAAGTGCAGCAGTCTGGCAATAGTCAAATTTACTTTCCCTCGAGCGGTCACTGTCAATTGCCTTCGCCAGTTCGAACTCCCTTCTTGTTAGACTCATGAGCCTAGCTGTTTCCTTCTGATTTTTGCCGGCGGCAATCTCACGAAGGAACATGTTGGCGCGGGTCCATTCATCGTCGGCATAGCCGTTATATTTCAGCTGCCGATTTTTTCCGATGCCATTGGTGATCGCCAGCCCAACGAACACCTTTCCGGTTGCTGGGTCGGCTTCTATGGTTATTCGTTCGCCGGTAAACCGATTCCTTATTACGGTTCTGCCATCCTGCATGCGTAACACCTGATAGCCAAGGCGTCTAAGGTTAGAAATCTGACCGGGTTGAAAATGTAACACTGTGTTTCCAGCGGGACGCGCGCGCGCCCATTCGCAATGGCGCGCGGCAGCCTCTGCTATGCGCATGTCAGCGATATCCTGTTTGTCGAGCGGGGTTGGAGTCATTTGATAGCCGTTTTTTTTCCCAAATTTCTTCTTCATTAGACATGGCATGCACTAGCAAATAGAGACGAATTGCGAATTGGATCACCCAGACAGTTAGCCCTATGAATGTCGCGTAGCCGATGGCCTTCAAAGTAGCGGCGATGATTTCCGCCGTAAAGTCTATGGCTGCAATGTTGGCGATGAACTTAACTCCAGCAGTTAAAATTGCCAAAATTCCAAACTTATCCAGTAAACCCTGCACTTCCACTGGCATCAATTCAGTTAGCACCTTAAATTTGTCAGACGCGTATTTCGATACCCAGATTAGGTTTAATGCCGGAATATGTCTTGGAAGCCAATCCCTATTATCGACGTCGCCGTCGGCGATTGCCTGTAAATAGGGCGCTACATTGTCACTGGACGCTCCTGGTCCTGGAAATGTTGCGTCGGTTCTAAGACTGGGCATTGAGACAGTTTATGCTGCCGCTGTAAATTTTGCAATTTTTTTATGCGGCGGCGGATAAACTTACGCCCTAGTTTGGCAAAAACTTCCCCTATTATAGGAAAAAATTCCGCTGCCGTTCGGAAATTTCCATGGAAAGACGTTCCATCACCAGCAGCATGTCCTGCCACAGCAGGCGTTTCGCGCCATTTGATGTGTTTCGGAGTAAATAGGATGGGTGGTATGTGACCATCAGCGGAATTGACAAAAATTCATGCCAGCGGCCCCGCACGTCGGCCATGCGACGAGTTTCGTCGTAGCCGAGCAGTCCATTGGCTGCGGTGGCGCCGAGTGCTACGATAACTTTTGGGGAAACTATTTCCACCTGCGCGCGCAAATATGGCAGGCAAAAGTTCATTTCTTCCTGCGTTGGAGGTCGATTCCCAAAGGGCGTATCCATTTCCGGGCGCCAGTTCATTATGTTTCCAACGTAGACATTGGACCGCTGCAACCCCATAGCCTCGATGACCTTATCCAAAAGTTTCCCCGCTCTCCCGACGAATGGCACGCCGCATTCCTCCTCTTCGGCTCCAGGTGCTTCTCCGCAGAAGAATATGTCGGCGTTCAGGTTTCCAGCGCCGAATACGATAACCTTTCCAGGCTTCAGGTGTTTTTTGCACTCGGCGCAGCCCAGTACGATGTCGCGGAGTTCATTCCACCGTTCTTCCTTTGTGCCGTCGGCCAGTGAAAATGGTGGAGTGGGCGGGATGCAATTTTCGGCGGCGCAAAGTTTGTCGCGCGTCCGCTTGGTTGCTTGGCCACTCCGCCTGTCTTCATCGTGCGCAAAATCCGTGTCGCCGCGAAAATTTTTTAGCCGAGCAATTGCGTCGGAAGAAATTGCCAGCGCCGTTTCCCCCTCGGCTGCCAACAGCTCAACTTCTCTGGTCAAGATCGCTAAAATTTCATCCCTGCTGAGTTCCGCCACGGTGTCCATGGCTAGCAGCGGCGGCGCAAAATTGCAACAGCATAGAATTCGCTCCACAGTGATGGTATTTAACTAGGTGCCCTGGAAAACGTTAAATATGGATGACATGACGCCGGATATGTAGGTCAATGCGGCCAACTGCAGGGCGTATGTGGCGGTTTTGGCTGCGGATTCGCCTCTGACGTATCCGTGGGCGAAGAGATTTGCCAGTCCGCGCCTAGACGCATTGATCTCGTAGAGCGCCGCGACTATGGAAGTCGCAACGACAGCCACGGCAACGATGGCCAGTATGGCGTAGGCGGCAACGAAGTTAAACAGCACGAAGCAAATTGAAGCGGCTACAATGGCCGTGATGTAGGCAATTAACCTGGCAATTAGGAAAATGCGCTGTTCGGCGTGGCCGCATTCGTGGGCCGCAACTGCCAGAGCCATGGGAGACTTTGATTTCGCTAGGCACTTTGGCACGGTTACTCTGTGTGAGAACATGTTGTAGTAGCTCGAGCTCAGGGAGTTATCTGGACCGTAGGACGTCAGCGGCTCACTGCCAGATCTCCTGCAGATTTCATTCCTAATTTCGGCGCTCCTAATAAATTCCGCGGCAGTTTTAGGGCAGTCGTCCTTGTCAACGTCGCCATTCCCATCATCCAATTTTCGAGTGTTTTCGATCATCTGGTTGAGGCGATAGTGGGCGTAGTATGACGTGAAAAAGCTGATCGGGAAAATCAGCACGGCTACAATCACGTGGAGGCATGTGTGGAAAAAATTGCCAATGACCGTAGCCGGCGATGGCCAAGCCGCAGAAATTCCGCGACGCTTGCAGGCTTCCCCGAGCAGTCCGTTGCGGTATATTCTCTCGCAGAGGTTCGGGTCCGTAACCTTTTTTCCGTCGACGGCTGCAGCCTTACATTTTTCCATTAGTTCAGCAGCTTCCACGGCATCGGTCTGGTCAATGCCCGTTTGCCATAGGAGGTATGAGTTAAAAAATGACATTGGAGGCATCGCTATAAAAAACTGCAGAAATTTCAATTTTAAAAATACTCTGCGGATAAAATGTGCATCTATCTAGTTCAACTACAACGTAAAATGACAAAAAATGCCAATTCGCAAGCGGTGAAAATTTTTTAAATGCCGGTAAAATTTCGCTTGCGCGGAGTGGCGGAATTGGATTGCTGGTTCCGAACGCCGATGCCAAAGCGCTGGGCCATCCCAATATTTCTAGTGTCGCTTGCCGTCTTCCTGTCTTTTTTCATTTTTCCGCTGTTTGCCACCGTGCGAGGCGGTTTTGTTGACGTTGACGGCAGGTTTACATTTGCCTATCTCCGCGAAGCGCTGACAAATCCGCTCTGTCGCCAGTCATTTTTCAATTCACTGGCGCTTGCCACGACGACCACACTCACGGCACTTGCGATCGCCCTT
>JAITDL010000057.1 GCA_031282565.1 Puniceicoccales bacterium | reverse complement strand
AGATCAGGAAGCAATAGGAGCACACGCGGACATGGTTGAGGCGCAATGTCTAGATGGCGATTTTCCGAAGTTTGCAAAAATCGATGGGGCTTGGCAAGAACTAACCGCGGGAATAGTTGTCGACATAGTCAAGAAAGCATTCGCAAAAAATGCAAATAAACACATTGCCCTGTGGGCAAATAGCATAGTACTAGCCGCGGCAAAAACTAGATGGGGAGGTTTTGATTTCTCCGGCATCGACAAATTGCTAAACCAAAACTCTCCTTGACATTCCCTTCATTTCCAGTTCATCACCGGCGCATTGGCCATCAGACTGGACACTGAACCGAAAACTTACGAGAGGCCGCTAAAATCGTACTCGCCGCCGCCAAGAAAATGGCCATCCATAGGCTCTACGCAGACGACCAGGCGGCGAATGAATGTTGGACTTGCTTTTTTTCTCCCGTTCGCCATGGTGGAATTGAAAAATGGATCCAACGAGGCCGCAGAATGAAATCAACATTTTAGACTCGGCTGCAGCTATATTTTTCTGCGTGGACGCCGTAACTAATCTGCGCCTCGCCGCCACATGCAAAGTTGATAGGACGTTTGGCGAAACATGGGGCAAGTCGCTTTCTTGGAAGAAACTAGCTGTATCCAGAAAATTAGCCATTATATTTCTGATTGTCATCAGCTGCGGAATTTTTCTGCTGATTACGCTCGTTTACATGCTCGTCGCAAGACAAAACCAGAAAACGAAACTCGCCATGCTCGATAGGGCAATCCATTCGGCAGCCGTTAAGGGCGAAAAGACAGGCGAACAAGATGCTGGACAACTGGCTACATCGGCGGCGGCATCATTGCAATTGGCGCAGTCAAAAGCCTTTGTTGCACCTGCCCCCGAAAAAGCCGGAAGACCATTGTCTGGCTATGCAAATATTTTCCCAAGTGGCAGCTACATTGGGAAAATACTAGACGCCTATGGGCCAAGGCTTGCGTCCGATGCCGTGGAAATCAGCGGACAAACGGCAGAAAATTATGGAAGCTATTTCCTGGTGGAGAGCTGCGTAGTTACAACACATGGTCCAGATGGAAGCACGTTAACCGTTACCGACCGCACGGAGATTACTCCGAACGAGGCGGCAACTGTTGCCGGCCTGAAATATTTCCTGCACAAATACATTAGCGAAGGCAAGCCGGCGCAAGCGGAACGGCAAATCGCTGTCCTTTGCTCCATTCTTGAATGCATCATCAATTGCGACGACATTTCCAAGCTAAATCGCAACCCATTTAATGACGCTGCGGCTCGTCTAATTCAACGCGATCCCAATGGCAAGTTTGAAGCCATGAGCAAAGTGATCAATTCGCTCTTCTTCGAAGAGATTCCGCAATCACTGACTGGCGAGTTCGCGGAGCGCGCAGAGGAAATTGCCAAAATGCGATCGGAAGATCCGCTGAGGTTACTCCAAGAATACGGACAAGCTCACACAATACTTGAATTTAACATTGGCACCGATACTGCTACGGCATATCATCAAGTACTTGCCGGAATGGACAGCGGAGACGATTCGCCGCTAAGTGTTGCCATTTGCACTGGAGCCTACCGGAAAATGCTCGATAAATCCGAAGTGCTGCGGGCGCTGGCAGCATTGGCAACACTCGGCGGCAATCATTTTGTTTTTCCATCCACCTTGAAGCCGGATGTACCATGTCAAGGTCTTGACGCGAATGGATTTCCACTTTTCATAGCCACAATCGGCGAAAGCGGCAAAAAAGAAAACATCTGGCTTACAGCCGATGTCATCGTTGATCTGCTACACAGCGAACCCAGAGTCCCTGCAACCTTTTCAGACCAAGCAATCGCAACAATAGTTAGCGCCGCAAAGGCGAGGTGGCCACAGCACTCAGTCGATCAATATCTGGACGCATTTGACGAAAACGGCTACATCGTTAAATTCTTTAAATCCAATCCGCACTACGGCCTACTTCCAAGTCCAGTAGCAGAGGGAAACGCAAAAAATTGGCATTCCATGATTGACAATGTCGACGGTGCAAATGTGGTAAGTATTTTAGTCGCAATGGCGTGCTTTTTCCGCCAATATGCCTTAAGCAAAGATGAGACCGCAAAACTTTGGCTGACTGCATTGGCCTACATACTCGGGAAGCCTAAAAATGCTCCGGTACACCTATTGGTTGGCGCTGACACAGCTCGAAAGTTGAAAACAACATCGTGCACATGTAAAACTCTAAGGACAGTCTTTAATTTCGAGAAAGTCCCTGGAGATGAAGAACTTCGAAAGCTGTTTGCCGCCGACCCGCAGGAGTTTGTTGACCAATTTAATGCTGAGCTGCGCTCAATGGAATTCCCAGTCGAATTTCAGTCCTTTGAGCCATACCATGTAACATCCATAGCTAAACCGGCAATAGTCAAAATTGATTCCGCGATTCGCTTCATTATTCACAGTCGGGCCAACAAAAAAATGTGCGAAGATTCGGAAATATTTCGCGCACTGTACCTCCTAAATGACGCTGAAATAATCAAATTCCATGTCGGAGCCGATGCCATTGAAGGACAATCCCTAGATGCCGACGGCTTTCCTGTGTGCATTAAATTAAACAACGACACATATGGCAGCGACATGCACCACGAAATATTTAAGCATATCCTCGACAAATACGTGGGCAACCCACATGAAAAGAAAAAGCAACTTTTAGAATCTACTCCAATACTTCGCAAGGCATTCGACGTACTACTCAGCGCGCTTGAAAAGAAGTATGGAGAGGACGATTTTGCAAGCTGTAGAGCGCTTATTGAACACTTTGAACCAATCGACTGCGATTAGGGTTGACATTTCTGCGCTTTGATGACCAACTTGGCCGGAATGAAGGCCGGCGGAGCACAACAATCAAGCATTCTTGATGTCACGGCCATGCTGTTTTCCAAGGCAACGCAAAAGGATCTAGATAAAGCCTGTAAAGCAAGCAAGATTTTCGATGACGCCTGGGGAGGATGCTGTTCGTGGAAAATGCTCTCCATAGCAACAAAATCAGCCATTATCCTGCTGACAATCATTACCGTAGGAATTTTTCTGCTGGTCGCATACATCTACATGGTTATGCGGTCCGGAAATCCAAGAACTAATATAGGTTTGCTGCATGCATTTACAAATCCCGAACGAACGCATGGCAGAACTGTAGAACAGATTAACGAGCATGTCACCGAAGCCAGAGCATACATGGGGCAGAGACCATACAGTCAGCCGATGACCATGCCGACCGCCCAACAATCCAACTACGACGACACGATACTAGGCTACTACGCAAAATATTACCCTCCAAACGGCAGCTACATCGGAAAATTTATCCTTAACCATCCAACCATGAAGCTTACTGGCGAATCAAGGCACTATGATTTTGAGGATTGTTTATGTTTAGCAATAGCAAAGGAAGGCAACGTATACGTAACCGTTGATAGAGAAAAAGTGGTTGCTTCCATGCACTATGCCCTGGAGTACAAAACCACGGATGCCCGACTTGGATTTTATGCCTTCCTTTTGGAGCAGAAAGAAGGAACGCCAATTAGCGAAATTTTTAGCGTGGGATGTGTTACGGGAATTCTAGACCCAAGCAGCCAATTGAAAACGGCGGCCGTTGCCATGGAGTTTCTTTTCTTCTACGGTTTGGCGAAAGAACTCACAGATAGCTACCCAGATCATGCTAATAAATTCTTCAGTTTGCGCGAAACCGATCCTGGAGAATTGATCAGACTATGCAATTCTAAATACCCAGATCCGGTCAAATTCGCCGATCATACGCGAACTACTTACGGCGAAGTCTATGCAGAAAAATTTCGCAGTCCATGCGACGCCGCCTACGTTGTCATCTACCGGATGGATTACGAAGAAAGATTCAGCAATTCCAAAGTGTTTTCCGCGATGGCATTTTTATCGAACCTAACTGCAGAATGGTCAGTTGGACTAACGGGAAAAGTACGGCAGCAGCTAAACGAAAAAAGCCAGTTGCCGAAATATCTCACATATTGCATAGGCGAATCAAGTTGTGTCGAATTAACCAGGGATCGTTTCATCAAAATAATTCAGCCGAGCATATACTCCGCGAACAGAAACGACGCCGATATTCGGGCGGCCATCGAAATCACACTAGATGCCGCCAACACCGAGTGGCCGGGATGTTTACTGAGCCGCTACGCCGGCATTGCCGCAGAAGATAGTTATATTGGGAAATTTATCTCCGCGAATGCGAATTTTCTAATTCCGCACATTGGACATGGGAATGGCCGCATGCAAGATCTGCGCCGATGCCTTGATGGGGGAGGAAACATTATTGCAGGGGAAGCAATTTTTGCTGTCGCATCTTTACTAGAGGAATACAACGCAAACAAATCTGAAGAAGTAGAACTTCGACTAATTGCAGCAATTTATCTTTTTAACCATGGCTGCTGCTGCATTTATAGCCTTACTCGGTATATCTGTTCAAAAATTAAGCCAAAGCAAGCCTCCGACGAAAAAGAGAGAGATGATATCCTGGAAACGTTAACTCTTCTTTTTGGCTACGACAATACAATTCCTAAGCGGGCAGAAGACGTTCGTTCCCTACGTAGAACTGACCCGGAAGCTTACGTAGATGGAGTTAGGAGCATGACACCCCATGCAATTCCAGTTGCCCCCAATCCATATAGCTCTGCCGTGTGTGCCTTGGCGTGCGCAACCATAAACAGAGAACTGTGCGACAAATCAAGAGTATTTAGTACACTACTCGCCTTAAGCGGAGAAACTGTAGGGGCAGATTATGATATGTCTATTGTGCAATGCTTAGAGGCCGATCTTCCAAAGTTCATTAAGGTCGATGGAACTTGGACTGAAGCAACTCCCGAAGCCATTAGCGCCATGCTCATCGACTATTCCAAGCCTGCCAGCAAAAATGACCGTATCGCCGCGCTAGATGCTGCAAAACGTAGGTGGCCGGAGTTTGATTTCTCTGCCTGCAACACATGTTTAGCATAATCTAGTTCATCCTCATGGCACCAACTGAAGCATGGTCTCAGTCAGGCCATAGCGTAAAATAAAATTGCACTCTCCATTCGAAATACTATATTCGGCAAAATGGATTCTGTGCAGCCCAAAGAAGCCAACGTCGTCGCAATAACTGCGCTGCTGGTTCTTCAGTTGCAGGTGACGACGGAACTGCTGGCCAGCGCATGTAAAACAAACAAAAATTTTACTGAAACATGGCAGCACTGCCACTCCTGGGCAGCACTTTCACTGGGCAAAAAGCTCGCCATTATCCTGCTGACAATCATCAGCTGCGGAATTTTTTTGCTGGTCGCACTTATCTACTACGCAATCAACAGGGACAATCCAAAATCGCAAATAGGACTATTCCGCGAGGCTACCAATTTTAGGACACAAACAACGGCAAATCAATTGGAACCAAACGGAACCACGGCAACGGCTGAACTGCCGACTTCCACGGAGCAAAGCCAGCAGTCAGAGAGTTCATCGTCACCGTCACCGTCCACAGTTGTTCAGCAAACTCCACCTCAGCAGCCACCGCCGCCACAAACAACGCCGCAGCCGCCGCAGCAATCGCCACAAACAACGCCTCAGCAACCGCAGCAATCGCCACAACCAACGCAGCCTGCACAAGTTGCGCTTGAAATGCCGCAGTGCCTCAAACTATTTCTTGCCAAAAACACTGAAGTGAAGCTCCCGGATCTCCCTATTGACGATGCTGCAGCAAATGACTGGAGCTCATTTTTAATTGAGGACACCAGTTCTGATCCTATTGTTTTATATGTCGATGAAGACAAAATACTTGCAGGAATGAAGTATTTTTCAGACCTCAGCATTGGCGGTAGTGCCGATGCAAGCATAGACACTCGGCTCGGGATTTTAATTTTTTTATACGAAACTCCATACCCTATTGAAGATTACTCTTTTCGTCCCAGCGTCTCTACTGAGGAAGACAGAAAAATAACTATTCGCGACACAATCAATTCGCTTTTCTTTGATCCAATCGACGGTTTTACTGGATTACACGCCGAATGCGCAAAAGAAGTTGCCGAACTACGCTCAACAAATCCAGGAAAACTTTTAACTGAACTTCGAGATCTCAGCAAATGTACAACTGTTACAATTGGAGGCCGTCAACACAACATTCCATACGGTTTATACGGCATCGCCGACAGAGGCAGCGCGCTGCGCGCAGTCGTTTGCGCAAGAGCCTATGAGGAAATGTTGAAACATGAGGTGTTTAGCGCCATGGTTTATTTCAGCAGCACGAATCGCGGTGTGCGGCATCACTTTACATTCTGCAGAACAACTACTTTACAATGTCTCGACGAATTTGGCCTGCCGAAATACTGCGCCAATGGCTCACCCGTTACGCGCGCGAAGGTCATTGAAACAATGCTCTGCGAGCGAAACTATTATAGCCACATACTCGCTTCTCCAATGCATTATTGTCCTAAGCTGCTGGATGGAAAGACATTGGATCACGCCGTGTCCGTCGTCATGGGTGCAGCCGCGAAGAAATGGCCAGAACATAGGATCGCTAAATACAAAGATCTTTTCGACGAAGACAGCTGCATTGCAAAATTTATTGAACGAAACGGCGACCTATTACTTCCAGAAAAGGACCCCCATGAAGTAGATGCTAACTTCGCAAATCTCTGGGATCTTGTCACACTCGACAGCGATAGGCGGCCACACTTTGACGCCCCGAAGGCCCACCAAATATTTAGATGCCTTTTCGAGGAATATGGAAAGACAAAATCTGCCGAAACGCAAAATAAGTTAACGTTTGTCGCCTATTTCTACGAAAATAGACCAAAGTCCGTTGAAGAAATGTTTGGCCAAGAACTCTCACTCATAATGCTTGACCTTCTAGCAGGACAATATCGGAGCCAAGAAGGTTATGTTATGGTTTACACCTTCCACAGCATTTGCGCCCATGTCGATTTGCCGGAACATTCGCGGGACATCGCGCAAATCCAGCGCAACGACCCGGGTAGATTTATTGAAATGACCAATCTGGCCCTGGCGAACTGCGACGTCGAAATTAAATTTGAAGGCTGCCCGCCGCTAAGCATTACCTCCATGCCTGGAAAACAATTTAATGTAGGTTCATCGTCTGCTGCTGACTTCATTAGCAGCAGCAGAAAAAACAAAGAAATGTGCCGTGATTCCAAAATGTTCGCCGCTCTATTTTTTCTCGGCGCAAAGAAGATCACACAGGGAATCGGCGCCGATGCCATAGCGCAGCAGTGCCTAGACAAAAATGGATTCCCAAAATACGTTAGAATTTCCGGCGCTGTAGAAGACTTGACAGTGGAAAGACTTTGCGAAATTCTACGCGACGCCATCGACACGGCTAAATGGGTTAGAGGAAATAATGATGACTGTTTCAGGGCTATCTCCGTAGTGCGCGACGAAGCCAGAAAAATATGGCCAAATTTTACCATCTGCAAAGACGATGGGCCAGCACCGCAGAAACCTAATGCAGCCCGACCTCCAGATCCACCACAGCCGGCCCCAGTGGAGTTGGATACGTCACAAATCATCGCGGCATTTCTCAAAAGAAATCCAAGAGTAAGACTTCCTGAACAGCCAATCGATGCAAAATCCGCAACTGATTGGGGGACATTTTTCAATGGAAATTATATGGATGATTTGCTCCCGAATAAAGGTGAAATACTTATGGGAATAAAATATTTCTCCACCGCGCCAACTGAGGGCGACGGCGCCAGGGATGCGAAGATTCGCATTATGGCACTCATCTTTTTCTTCGAGAACGCACACAAATCAGCCGCTGACGTATTTGGCAGAGAAATATTTCACGTATCCAGCAGCAGGACAGCAAAAGATGTTCTGCGCGGCATCGTCTATTCGCTCCTATTCGGCAAGACAGACAAATTCGTCGGCGACTACGAAAGATACGCAGAAGCAGTTGTTGCGCTACGCCATACTGACCCAGGAAAACTTTTTGAAAAGCTTCGCTCCACCATGGACGACAAGCGCACCTTTAGCATAGCTGGCGGCATCACATTTAAAGCAACTTTATCCTGCGCCAAACCCATAGACAGCAATGACGCGCTTCGCACAATCATTTGCGCCGACGCCTACGCAGAAATGCTCAGTAAATCGGAAGTGTTCCGCGCACTATATAGTCTTCCTAGTTCTCCACACCACGCCCCGTCGATTGCAGTGGATAGCAAATCCCTGCAAAGTCTAGATGAATTTGGACTGCCGAAATATCTCTCAATCAACGCGGGCCATGGATGGTGGTGCTCGGAAATCATTCAGCAAACCTTCGCCGGATTAGAATTAGGCCCAAATACCAGCAGCGCCACGGCAATCATACTGAAAGCGGCCAGAAAAAAATGGCCAGATTGTGCGCTCGGCAACTATCAAGGTCTCTTCAGCGGCTATGGCTATGTGGAACAATTCATCGAATGGAATCCGGACTTACAGTTGCCGCCTTCGTCTATCTATCGTTCGACTCACTTGGCAGAGTGCTTTTCACGACGGGCGGACCAGACAGAAGTTTCTGTTGAGAAAATTCTCGGTGCATTTCACCGCTTCCTCGATGGATATAGAGACTGCAAGACGGATGAAGGAATGCGCTGCCTAATTATCGCTTTATTCATCTATAGGAATAGAAACATCCCACATGCCAAACTATTTGGCGATGCCATCTTCAAAGCTATGAATGACCGTGGTTTTTCCAGGCTGGAGATCATTTGCTGGCTTTTCGGAGATCCCTACGGATGGGAATTGCCAGAAGCAGACATGATAGTCCTGATGCACACTCGTCCCGAGGAATTCATTAAAGCAGTCAATGAAGCACTCAATGAAAAATGCACGATCGAGATAAATCTCGAAGGTATTGCGCCGGTCACAGTTCCATCCACATTAGAGAAGCCACTTAGCTGCAGGTCGGCACTAAAATTCATTGCCGACAGTGAAGCAAATAAAAAAATGTGTAGCGAATCGGAAGTATTTAGGGCCCTATATTTTCTCGGTGTGAATAAAATTGCAACCAATGCCATCAAACTCGATGGCGACACCATGCAGCAACTAGATGAAGAAGGCTTCCCCAAGTACATCGTGGCACACTGTCGGCAGGAAAAGCTAACCGCCGAATCATTTGCCGAACTGCTAAATGATGCAGCTGTATGGGCTTGCATGCCAGATGGAAAACAAGAATGCAAAGTGGCGATTTCCATTTTAGCTAAAGCGGCCAAGAAAAGATGGTCAGATTG
>JAITDL010000082.1 GCA_031282565.1 Puniceicoccales bacterium | reverse complement strand
TGCGCGCAATTCCTCCAATTTTTTTAGGCGGACTGCGTAGACGTCACTTGTCACAGCCACAGCGTTTTGTGAAATTTCTGTTCCCATTTTGCAAAAAAACTATGGGGCGAGTCCGCCCGAACTGGCGATGGCAGTCAAGGCAAAACTATTTGTTGCCTCAGCGCAGTTTATCGCAATTCGAGTAGCACAATATTTTCGATGTGCTTCGTCTGCGGGAACATGTCCAACGGCCGAATTGATATGATGCGATAAAAATCAATTAGATGCTGCACATCAAGGACTTGTGACTCTGGCCCGCAGGACACGTAGACAACGCGGCGGGGGCGAAATTTTAGCAACTGGTCGCAAAATTTGCGGCCACAGCCCGAGCGCGGCGGGTCAAGCAGGACGGCGGTTTTATCTGGCGGAAAGTCCACGGAGGCAAAGATATCCTCAGCAGTGCCGACGAAAAAATCTATGGAATTTATTCCGTGAATGCTGCCGTTTAGGCGGCCGAGGCGCACCGATTCGCGGCAAATTTCCACGGCTGCAATTTTCCTAAAGTGTTCAACGAGAGAGATCGAGAAAAAGCCGACACCGCAATAGGCGTCGACGAGATAGTCGATTCCGTCCGCTGCGGCCATGGTGCGCGCGCAATCGATGAGGCCTGGCAGTGCGGAGCTGTTGTTCTGAAAGAACTCTCCCGCAACAAAATAGAATGTCTTTCCGCAGACAATTTCCCGGGCCAATTTCCTCGGATCTTCGATAACTCCGTCGCAGCTGCTGCGGAGCAGGGCCGTGCCGCCGCGTTTCGTTGGGCTGGAACGAATTCGATCACGGCAGGCTGGCAACGCTGCGTTAATTTCCTCCACGGCAATGGGACACGACGGCACATCAACCAACTCATGGCCGCTGGAAGAAAGAAATCCTATGGGTTCCGTTCCGGTTCCGCGGATTCGGCGATAGTGTGGAGTTAACTTTGTGCGGTAGAAGTAGATATTCGGCGAAGGAATCGTAGCCATGACCGGCGGCAAATCGTCGCCAAAATTTTTAAAGAGCTCTTCGATGTGGCGCCTTTTTAGTTTCAGCTGAGCACCATAGGCCATGTTTTGGTACTGGCAGCCGCCGCAGGTGGGGAATAGTGGGCAGCGCGGATTTGCGCACTCAACAGACTCTCCGAGTGCACTTTTCGCCGAATTATCATCCATGGCAACCACTGAATATGGATCTGTGGACAAACTTCGCTAATCCACAAATTTAACGTGTAACTGCTTCCGATCACGTGGCATGGAGAATTCAACGGTCGACACCGTCCACTCGCCGCTGGAATCCTTTTTGAGCGACCGCACGCGAAATCGGCGCAGTGTGTGGCCTTTTTCGTCAACTACCTCCCAGGAAAGGGGATAGCCGTAGGTGTCATCGATCCAAATTTTCACCGCGGCGACGGAATGGCCGTAATTTTCCGGCGGGCTCGCGACATAGCGCTGGGCGCGGCGGCCCATCATGTTGGCGGGGCCGTCGTAGGCGAAATTATCCCATGAAAGAAATGGAAAAAGAATGTCGAAGCGACAGATTGGGAACTGCTTACAGATCTGGACAAAATCGTCACAGGTTTTTTCTGCGGCCACTTCGCTGCCGTCAACGGTTGCCCACAGGTTGCCGTCGCGGGTTTCCACAAAAACCGATTTGCCAGCTATTTCCATTGTGCCACGCCAGGACTCCAGCAATTCCTCAGTCTGCAGACGAGCCAACTCATAGAACTTAATTGCTTCGTGTGGAGGAAGATAGTCTGCGATGACGTCGCGCATCGGCTCCGCGCCGAGGCGAACTGATGCGCAGACGAACAGAATGGTGAAGAACCTAGCAACAGCCATCTACTTCTCAGCTCCAGCGGTTTCCCGTTGAACGGCAACTATTTGCTCCGGAAGGCGGACGGACGACCGCCGATCCCGCATTTTTGCCCTATGCACATAGCAGAGAGAGAGAAGCAGCGCCATGACGAAGAAAATTGCAACCACCTTGGCCGTTGTGCGCACCAGGACGTCTCCGGCATCGCCGCCGAAAACTGACTCCATGGCACTGCCGCCGAGGGAACTCCCAAATCCCCCTCCTTCTGGGGACTTTTGCATCAAGACCAGCAATATGGCGAACAGCCCCACGAGGATGAGCGCCACGGAAAGAATAACGGTAAAAAACGTAAGCACGCAGTGACCTGCCTAAGCGCCGCCGTTTGGTGGACAAGTTTTTTTTACTGCAGTTCGTCAATTACATGGTTTACGCCGTGCGCCTGAACCACTAGCAAAACGTTTGCCGCAGCGTTTCAATTGTCTTTTTCACGCTTTCATCCTGCTCCATGGCGTTTTCAACGGTTTTGCAGGCGTGGATGACGGTGCCGTGGTCTCTACCGCCGAACTCGTTGCCTATGAACTGCAGCGAATGGGTCGTCAGCAGCCGCGAAAGGTACATTGCCACCTGCCGCGGAAACGCGATGGACGCCGGCCGCTTTTTCCCGAGCAACTCGGCCAATGTTATTTTAAAATACTCGGCCACACGCCGTTGAATTTGCTCTATGTGCACAACGCGAGATGCTTCCTCGCGAAAAATATCGTGGAGAAGTCGCTGCGTTTCTGCGACATCGATTTGCCGCTTGGTGAGAGCAACGTAGCCGGCAACGCGCGTGAGAGCACCCTCGAGACGGCGCACGTTGGTGGAAACTCCCTCGGCTAGCAGTTGCAGAACTTCTTCGGGAAGAACAAGTCGCATGTCATTTGCCTTCTTGCGCAGTATTGCTATGCGCGTTTCAAGGTCCGGCGCCTGGATGTCGGCCACGAAGCCCCATTGGAAGCGGGAGACGAGACGATTTTCTAGGCGCGAAATTTCCGCCGCAGGCCTGTCGCTGCAGAGACAAATTTGCTTCTGCGACTCGAATAACTCGTTGAATGTGTAAAAGAATTCCTCCTGGATGCGCTCCTTGCCGGACAGGAAATGCACGTCGTCGATGAGCAGCATGTCAACCTTTCGATAGCCCTCGCGAAATTTACCCAACAAATTCTCCTGCACGGCTTTAATGAATTCATTGGTGAATTTTTCCGTCGAAGTGTAAACTACCTTCAACTTCGGACGCTTTTCTATGGCAGCATGGGCAACTGCTTGCAGTAGATGAGTTTTCCCAAGTCCAGTCGCGCCATAGAGAAATAGCGGATTGTATGCTTTTCCGGGATCGCTGGCGACGGCAATGCAGGTCGCCTGCGCCAGTTGGTTGCCATCTCCGACGATGAAATTGTCGAATGTATTTTTGGGATTAATTAGATATGTCTCATCAAATTTTCTAATGGCATTCAGTTTGCGCTGTGCAATTTTGGAAATTGTTCCTCCGGCAATTGGAGCTTCATCACGCGGCGAATCTGGCGGCGCCTCCAAACCAATTGACACCTTCCGCCCCGTTGACTGCTCAAGATGTTTTTCCAGTATGCTGCAGTAGTTATCGCGAACCCACAGAGCGGCGAACTCATTGGGCGCCAACAAAATTAATTCGTCATCACTCTCGCGAATTGGCCGCAAATCCTCGAACCAAACGCGGTAGACATCCTCGGCAAAAATCGTTCGCAAATTACCCTGTAGATCGATCCACGCGGAGGCGAGCGTTGCCACTTCACCACTTTTCTCGGACGAGTTATTCACAATGTAGCTATCCATCGCTCAAAAATCAGTTATTTACCATAGGCAAATGGCGCGGCCCATGGCTGAGCCGGGCCGTTACTCGCGCAAGTGGGCATTGGGAGCGAAGTTACAGCACAAACTACAGCGACACCTACGCCCATTCCGATCATCTCCAAGAGGAATCCAATGCCATCGGCGGAATATGCAACCCTCCTTTTCTGCCATTTTATTCACAGCCGATTGTGAATAACTTTTCCTCCGTTTTTCCACTTTGCAGCAGGGCCGACCAGAGCAAATGCCTAGCCTCGGCACTTTCGGGGTTCAATTCCAAAATTTTTTGCGCCACTGCCGCCGCTTCGGCGCCATTCCCATTGGCCAACAGGGTGCGGCAGAGTTTCGTGCGCTCATCTCTGCGAATCTTCTCCAGCGGAATTAGCTGCATCGATGCCAAAAATACTTGGTCCATCCCCGGCGTCTTTTTGGCCAGCATTGCCAGACTGCGCAGCGCCCTATGAGATCCTGGGAATAGGCACAGCCAGGCAACTATGCAGCGCAATTTTCCGGTTCGATTTCGGCAGATGGCAGCTGTAAAATAGCGGACTAGCAACGCAGCTGCCAATCGCACAGCTCCACTTTGCCGCGACCCGCGAAGTTCTCCGATCGCAGCCATGAAGTGGCGGATGTTTTCTTCGCTCGGACTATCAACCAACGCATGTGCCGCAACATAAAGCACATAGTGCCACTTTCCTGCCGACGCCGCCTCCTCGAGAGTTCGCACGGCTAATGGTAAAAAATTTGTCACGCTGCCAACACCTTTTTTTTACGACAGAGGCTGGCGCGTAGCATTTATCATTCCGCTCCAACAAAATATTACTTCACAGAAAAACTTTCGGCGGCCGGCTAGTCCACTTGTGCCTGGGAAAATTCGCCGTCGACCTAGGATGATCCGCTGATTTTCAACCAGGAACTCAGGTCTTGGAGCACAACTCCAGTCCCATTTGCCACGGCGCGAAGGGCATCGTCGGCAACAAAAACCGGCAAGCAGGTTCGCTGGCGAAGCAGTTGATCCAAATTTTTTATGAGTGACCCACCGCCAGCTAGAACTATTCCCCGGTCAACCAAATCCGATGACAATTCCGGTGGGCAGCGTTCCAGCGTGGTGCGTATCATGTCGGCGATGGCGTTTAGCGAATCACTTAGGGCCTCGCGCACCTCCTGTGACGTCACGTGCACAGTCTGCGGCAGACCGGTGATCGTATCCCGGCCTTTCACGGCCATCGACCGCTCAACGTCTAGTGGCAGCGCCGACCCTATGCGGATTTTGATCTCCTCCGCAGTGCGCTCGCCGATGAAAAGATTGTGTGCGCGCTTTAGGTAGTTTACTATGGCCATGTCCATGGCGTCACCGCCGACGCGCAAACTTCGCGAATAGACGACTCCGCTCAGCGAAATGATTGCCACCTCCGTCGTCCCTCCACCTATGTCGACGATCATGCTGGCAGCCGGTTCGTCGATTGGTAACCCGACACCTATGGCTGCGGCAACTGGTTCCTGCAGAAGAAGAACTTCCCTCGCACCGGCGTTCATGGCCGACTCCTTCACGGCGCGCCGTTCAACTTCCGTTATGCCTGAGGGAACTGCAACGACGACACGTGGAGCCACAAATTTAGCTGATCTGCAAGCCTTTGCGATAAAATAGCGCAGCATTGCCTCCGTGACGTCAAAATCGGCAATCACGCCATCCTTCATGGGCCTCGTCGCCACAATGTTGCCCGGAGTACGGCCAAGCATCAGTTTCGCCTCGTCGCCGACGGCTCGCACCTTCCGCGTGTCGCTATATAGGGCCACAACGCTCGGTTCATTGAGCACAATACCGCGATCCCTGGCATACACTAGCGTGTTAGCAGTTCCCAAATCTATGCCAAGGTCGTGGGACAGAAGCCCGAAAGCCCTCCCAACGCCGCCAAATAGCTTCTTATAGAGCCTCCTAACCATTATTACGCCCGCCCCGGTGCACCGCCAAAGGTGACAAAAATCAATGGAAGGTCAATGTCATTCATTGGAATTTTTTCATCCATCAGCATTTACGTTTAATTCCACAACCAAACGCAAATGCCGTGGGCGACTCAAAACTTATCGCTAATTTAGTCTGGCGCAATGTGTTACACACGCTTAGACTTGCGACCAAACGACTGCGCCAGCTGCCAGCTCCATCGGCAGATACTTTTTTTAAACCGCGGCGCCGCGAAATAACATTTTGGTAGCGGCGAAGCATCACACCGCGGCGCCGCCAGCCACGGCAAATCAAGCTCAAAAAAAAGTAATATTGGGTTTCCAGCCCTGTGAACGAATTAGGGAGATAATGTCCATGGGAAATTTTTTCAAGCCATCGAGAAATGGCCCGCATGCCTTCCAGTAATATCCTGAGTATCATGCATATACGGCAATCTACGCTAGCTCGCATAACCACGTGGAGCGCACTGTTTTGCTAAGTAAAGTTTGCGGGAAACCATGCATCGGCGTTACTCTGCGGCATCGCACCATTGAAAATTCAACACGACTGTAGAACCGTCTGTGCGCCAGGTAAAAATTTTACAAAAACCTTTGACAGGCAACACATCTGTAGCCATTGCGGCCGTGCAATGGATCATGTCATTAAATGCGAAATAACCTTATCACGTGGAGCCGACGGCAACCTAATAGTTGACAATTTTGCTGATGCTTTTCCAGCAAACCATCCTTATATTTTTAGTTTTTGGCGCGTGCTAGTTAACGGCCGCGACGAAACGCACATCGTTACTATTTACGAAAGGATTGATGCACTGTTCTTCGGAGTAACTACGCGAAGTTGCACCGATGGCGCAGCTAAGCCAATCGCACTTGCATTTGCGCGAGCCATGGCCACGGGCGCAGCGGAAGACAATCTTTCTTTTATTGACGAATCCAATACATCCGGTGGAGGGTTCCTCACAATATATAGGCTACTGCTTGCGCTTGAGTAAATCACAGCGAGCGAAGCTGCACCAATTGGCGATGGATTTTAAAATATTCCAGAGCAGCGCTTTACATGTTTGTGAAGACGTTCGTCACATCGTCGAGCTCTTCCAATTTCTCCAGGAGCGCCATTGCGCGCTTCTGGTCGTCGTCGGACAGCTCGAGCACATTCGATGGAATGAAAGCGAGCTGGGATGATTCGCATGCAATTTTTTCACGTTCAAGGGCTTGGCCTAGAGCGTAAAATGATGCCAATGGGCAAAGAACTTCAAAATTCTCCTCCTCGACGACGATGTCCTCGGCTCCGTTGTCCAGTGCAACTTCCATCAGCCTTTCCTCGTCTACGGCGGATTTATCCACTATGAACTGCCCCATGCGCTGGAAATTAAACGCCAACGCTCCCGAGCTGGCCATATTTCCACCGTGCTTCGAAAACGTGCTGCGGACCTCGGAAACCGTCCTGTTCTTGTTGTCCGTGGTCGCTTCGACGATGATGCCTATGCCGCCAGGTCCATAGCCTTCGTAGGTGACTTCTTCAATCGACACACCAGGGATGTCCCCGGTCCCCTTCTTGATGGCCTTCGTGACATTTTCCGCAGGCATGTTTGCCGTTTTCGCCTTGGCGATGCAGGCCCTGAGCCGTGGATTAAATTCCGGATCGCCGCCGCTCTCCCGCGCCGCTATGGTAAGTTCCTTGCTCAATATGCTAAACATCTTACCGCGTTTCGCATCAACGGCCGCCTTGTGCCGCTTAGTTGTTGCCCACTTACTGTGTCCCGACATTTCCCGCTCCAACTTCCGATCCGAACCAAATCACACGTCCAATGTCTCGATGGCGTCCCGTAGGGGATTCGAACCCCTGTTGCCGGAATGAAAATCCGGTGTCCTGGACCGACTAGACGAACGGGACATCGAGCAGGCTCAGAGCTATGGCGCGCGCAACGTCTGGCAAGTATTTTTCTGCGGTTTGCGAAAGAAATGGCACCCAAACTATTCTGCTGGAACCTGTATCAAATCTTCTGCGGAGATTGCAACGGCTTCGGGAAGATTTTTCCTCACGAGTCCCTGCAGCACGCGACCGGCGCCGCATTCCATGAATTTTTTTGCGCCCAACTCTTCGGCAGTGTGCAGACATTTAATCCATTGAACCGGCGATGTAATTTGCTCAATCAGAAGTTGTCTGAGCATTTTTTCGTCGTCAACCGCCAATCCGCTAACGTTCGACAGAACTGGAACGCGTGGTTTTACAATTTGTACCCGGGCGAGATGTTGCGCAAATCGCTCCCCGGCAAGTTTCATCACAGGACAGTGGTAGGCTCCTGCAACATTCAGCGGAATTGCGCGGCGGGCACCGAACTCCGCAGCCCTGGCAATGGCTTCGTGAATTTTTTCCACTTCGCCAGCCACAACTATCTGGTCCGGAGAGTTTATATTCGCCTTAAATATCGAACAGGCTTCGCAAAGTCTTTCCACATCATCGGCATCTGCTCCGATGATAGCCGCCATGGCGCCGGGAGTTTTTTCCCCAGCTTCCGCCATGAAACGTGCCCGCGCGGCGACGGCCAGCAGACCATCTTCGAAGCTAATTGCCTCCGCAGCTGCCAGCGCAGTCCATTCTCCAAGGCTAAATCCTCCACAGACGCGCAGATCCCCGATGAGATCCAGCTCGCGGAGCGTGCAAAATGCACCATAGCCAACCACAAATAGCGCCGGCTGGCACACTTCCGGCTCCCTAAGCCGTTCGCCTGGTCCGCCGAGACATATCGATTGCAAATCATAGCCCAGCAACGTGTTTGCCATGCTGAACAATTCGCCCATGGTCGAAGAAGCGTCCATGAAAGCACGACCCATGCCGGGGGACTGCGCCCCCTGGCCACTGAAAAGCATAGCAACGCCCATGAACTTTGCCGGCTTTCCTATTCGTAGTCTCCGCGGTTGAACCTTTTAGCGCCGCGGCCACCGTCGCCACCGGAACGGCCCTGGAATCGGGGACGATCTTCACGGAAATTCCTCTCCCGCATCGGCCTGCCCTCTCCTCCTCCGCCTCTGCGGAAGCCGCCGCCACCGCCGTCGCGCCGCTCCCTCGATGGTCCACCGCTGCTGCGGGAGTCTTCGTAGGGAATACCCCTGGCCTCGCAAATTGCAGCGCGACGACTCAGGCGCACGCGACCCTTTTCATCAACGCCGACGCAGCGCACAACTATCTCATCGCCGACTTTACACACATCTTCGACGTTTTCAACGCGTCCCGCATCCAATTCGGAAACGTGCACCAATCCTTCCTTGCCAGGTAAGCACTCGACAAACGCGCCGAACTCTTTGATGCCGCGCACGATACCGCGATAAGTTTTTCCAACTTCAATTTCGCTGTTCATTGCCTCGATCTCGCGAACTGCCGCCTCCATGGCCTCGGCCGTCGTGGCAAATACGGACACTTTTCCGCTATTGTCTTGGCACACATTGACCTGCGCACCGGTTTCATCAACTATGCGCTTGATGTTCTTCCCGCCTGGGCCGATGAGCGCTCCAATTTTTTCCGGGGAAATTTGCAACTGCCGCATGCGTGGCGCACATGGACGCATTTCACTGCGCGGTTCGGCAATCGTCTGGCAGACGGCTTCACGAATTTTTGCCCTGGCTATGCCGTTGCGTTTCACCGCTTCTTCGGCGATTGGAAGCGGCAACCCTGGAATTTTCAGATCTAGCTGGAATCCGGTGATGCCCGCATCCGTGCCGGCAATTTTAAAATCCATGTCGCCGTAGTGATCTTCAGACCCTGTTATGTCGGTCAGCACGACGTGGTTGACTATTGCTCCAGAGTCATCGGTTGCGGTGACAAGCCCCGTGGAGATGCCGGTCACGGGCGCAAGAATTGGAACTCCAGCATCCATCATGGCAGCTGTGCCTGCACAAACCGTTGCCATGGAAGATGATCCGTTTGATTCAAGAATTTCAGATACGAGACGGATTGAATAGGGAAATGTTTCCGCGTCAGGAATAACCGGCAGCAGAGAACGTTCGGCAAGTGCGCCGTGGCCAATTTCTCTGCGGCCCGGCGTCCCAAAGCGGCCGGTTTCGCCCACGGAAAATGGCGGGAAGTTGTAGTGAAGAATGAATGATTTTTCATTTGTTCCACCAGTAATGCCGTCCAACGCCTGTGCATCGCGGCTAGTTCCAAGTGTGACGGACACCATCGCCTGGGTTTCACCCCTCTGGAAGAGAGATATGCCGTGGACGCGCGGTAAAAATCCTACGTCGCAGCTAATTTGTCGCACCTCGTCCATGGCCCTGCCGTCGGCGCGGCGCCCGCGATCCAAAATCTCACTGCGGCAAATGCTTTCCTTCAATTCATCAAGCGCCACGGAGACCACGTGCTTGGGAGTATCCACGCCAAATTTTTCCGCCACAGCTGCACGGGCACGCTCGAGGATTTGCGCCAGCGCTCCGTCACATTCCCGCTGATTCGCCAGCTCCATGGCTGCGCGCAATTCATCGGCAAATAGAGATCGACAATGGTCAATAATTTCCTTGGGCGCAACGAATTTTGAAAACTCCATCTTGGCCTTGGAAAATTTTTCAGCCAGACGGCGTTGGGCACTAATTATCGGCTGGATGTTGCGCTGCGCAAATTCAAGAGCCTCGATGAATCTATTTTCCGAGATCTGGTCCGCACTTCCTTCAACCATCATCATGTCGTCGCAATTGCCGACGTAGAGCAGATCTAAATTCGATTCGTAAAGTTCTTCATTGGTCGGATTTACGATGAACTTACCGCCAATTTCGCCAATTCTAACACAGCCGATGGGTCCGTCCCACGGGATGTCGGAACACATGAGCGCTGCCGACGCACCATTCACCATCAGCACGTCCGGTTCATTTTTTAGGTCAGCCGCCAAAAGCAGCCCAACCACCTGAACTTCGTTGCGGAAGCCCTTTGGAAACAGCGGCCTTAGCGGACGATCGCAGAGCCTTGCCGTTAGAATTTCCTTCTCAGACGGCCTGCCCTCTCGGCGCACGTAGCCGCCGGGAAACCGTCCGGCTGCGCAAAATTTTTCCTTATATTCCACACTCAGCGGAAAATAGTCCTGATCAGGGGAAACTTTTGCCGCGGCCGTCGCAGCTACGAACACAACGCTTTCTCCGAGCTGCACAGTCACCGCGCCGCCAGCCCGCCGAGCTAAATTGCCTGCCGAAAAGCTTATGGAGAGGCCGTCGACGACCTCTTCGTGCGCCTGGATAGATCCAATTGATTGATTTTTTTTCATTATTTACAGTTCCACAGAAGCACCGGCAGCACTCCGCCGCGGCACCATCTAATACATAGTAGTCAGTCGAAAAATATTTGCCTCAGCGGCCGATCATTTGCGCAAACCGAGGGCGCGCACGAGTTCACCGTACTTGTCCTCGTCCTTGCGACGGATGTAGGCCAATAGACGTCTTCTTCTATTCGCCATGGCGATGAGCCCACGCCGCGAGTGAAAATCTTTTTTGTGATCCTTGAGATGATCTGTCAAATTACGTATGCGCGCCGACAGGAGTGCAATCTGCACTTCGCAGGACCCCGTATCTTTTTCGCTGAGGCGAAATTTCGCAATGACTTCACTTTTATCCGATTGATTCATAACTGCAGTCCAAGTGCACGGCTTTTTGATCCACAACGGACCGCAGCTACAGCGCCAGGCGCCAAAGCTCCGCTAAACTTCAGAAAGAAGTGCCGTGGGGCCGGCTGGCCCTCGCGTTGAGCTACGTTCGTAGGGTTCATGGAAAAATGCAATACAAATTTTATGCCTCCGCATCTAGAAATTTGCTTCCGTGCCGATGACGAGCCAGCAGAGGCTGCGCCTGTTGCCAATGCAGTTGTTCCAGTTGCTCT
>JAITDL010000049.1 GCA_031282565.1 Puniceicoccales bacterium | reverse complement strand
ATGCGCATCCCGCTTCCACAGATGGCGACACGAAGCCATCGCGTCATCAATTCCCTGTCGTCGGCATTAGCATTTGCAAGACCATCTACTGGAAAGACGCACAGTACACTATCCAAGATGGTCTGAACTCTGCCTGGCAACTCACCACCCTGACCTTTAAATACTAAAAAGGCCTCCATTATTGTTCTGTATGCAACGTCAGTGATACACTCATCTTCAACAAGAACATCGGCACTATCGCGAACAACTGCACGCAATATTTCTACGCGAGATAAATTCGCATCGAAACCATCTATGCGGATTAGCCTGCTGACACATTCTCCACCATCTTCTTCTTCACCTACTACCGCCCCAACATCTCTCGTGGAAACACGCAGGAAATTTCCACCGTTGACGTTCAATACTTCCAGCCTGACGGTGCCGTCTCTAACCAGTTTAACTAATGGATCGCCGGCACAGCAGCTGACTGCAAAATGGAAAAAATCAATATTCCCTTCATCTTGACCGAGATATTCATCGAGTGTCGCGACAAATCCAACAGCGCGCATCCTGGTATCGATGTACGCAACAGCTCTTTGCTGTTCAGGGGTTGCCAATGGGAAAAGCACGGCGCGGAACATGGCGTCCGCAGCGTGGCGCAGAAATGTAGCACGCAGCAGGGCGATTGGAGTCGGGCCGAGAGATCTCAATAGTGTACGAGTAACCGCATCCAGCACGCACACAACGTTTCCTGGAAAGCGTAGGCGGAGTCTGCCAGTGCTCAGCAGGCACGCGGCCAAACTCAGGTAAAATTCCGGATTGTGCTCGCGCAGCAGCGCAAAGGCCGCTATCAGGTGGCCATCACTGCTATTCTCAACGGTTGGCACCCAGGCCAGTGAATCTGTAAGTGCATTAAGGTAATCAGCTTGCGTGCTAACTCTACACAGAGCGTAGAGTTGTATAAGTGGATTATTGCCTCTACGATCCTCCTCGCTGAAATCCCGAAGCGGGTACGTCTCTGCGACTCTAGAAACCATTTCTAAGCCTATTGATCTATTGTCCATAGTGGAGATTAGCTGTGCACGCATTTCAGTGGAGTCAATGAAAAAGTTTAAGTTTTTAAGTGGGCAAAGATAGCGGTAACTGGTAGGCATTGTGGCCATTGGAAGAGGCGCCGCGGTGTAACCTGTTGCGCCGGTCCCAAAATACCTTTTCGCGGCGCCTCTTTGGGTAGCTGCGTTCGAATTCCATGGACAAATGAAAGTCGATTTGCAGAATGGGCGCAGACATGAAATTTTTTAGAAAGTGCAGCGTAGGAACGATTTCTCTCGCGCTTCTGCTGGCCGCCGCTGTCCCATGCGTCGGCGGCAATTTGCCGGCGCTGCAGCCTACGGCGCAGATGCACACGGAGACACTCTACGTGGTACGATGCCTGTCAGGCATACACTACGACCGTCGGCCAATTTCGTCGAGCGGCAACGGCGATGTCATAGATGCCTACCTGAACGACTTGGATCCCCAGCGAATATTTTTTCTGCAGCGCGACATTGACGACATACATTCGCGCTATGACCTTACGCTGGATATATTTCTCAACAGCGGAAGCGTTAAACCTGGATTCGCCATATACGAGCTATTTCGCGGGCTAGCGAGCGAGCGACTGAAGCGGGTGAATGAATTACTCAGCTGTGCAAATGGCGATTTTTCGGGAGACTATTTTGAGCCGGATCGCAAGGAAGTTCCCTGGGCGGAATCCGAAGAAGAACTGGAAGATGTTTGGCGCAAGATGATAGAGTTCGATATGTTGAACGAAGTCCTTGCCGCCGACGGAAAAAAATGCGCAGAAGGCGAAGATGGTCTCGGGACAGCGCTTGCCGTTGCCAAGGAAAAGCTGCGAAAGCGCTACGAGCGCTACGAAGACTCCATATGCGACGTTGAACCGTATCACGTGCAGGAACTTTTTCTCAACAGCGTGACGGGAATGTACGATCCCCATTCGTCATTCATGGCGGCGCCGACCTGGGATGACTTCCAAAGCAGCGCCCTAACCAATTCCATCACCGGCATAGGCGCCGTGCTCCAGGATGACGACGGCTACTGCAAAATAGTTGAGATCTACGCCGGCAGCCCCGCCGAGCGATCCAACGCACTGCGCGTCGGCGATAAAATTTTGGCGGTGCAGCAGGGAACCGGTGAACCGGTGGACATAATTGGCATGCGCCTCAATAGGGCCGTCAAACTGATAAAGGGGCCAAAGGGCACGGAAGTTACGCTCCACATCCAACCGGCTGACGGAGATCCATCGGAAAGAAAAGTCGTTACGCTCATTAGAGATGAGATACAATTAACATTCCAACGTGCTCGAGCTAAGGTGTTTGAAATTCCAGATTCGCGGGGTGAAATTCTAAAACTCGGCTACGTGAAGCTGCCAGCATTCTACGGCGGCACGCCGGAAAAAAAATGCAGCTGCTGCGATGACATTGAGGAGCTACTTAGAAAGCTGGCCTTCGAAGACGTGCGCGGGTTGATTTTGGATTTGCGCGGCAATAGCGGTGGATTGCTCGACGAGGCCGTTGCCATTGCTGGACTATTTCTCGGCGGAGGTCCAATTGTTCAAGTTCGCGACGGCGAGGGTCATACGCAGCTCTTTGCCGAGCCCGATCGGGAAGTTTTCTACGGCGGTCCACTGCTTGTATTGACGTCGAAACAGAGCGCGTCGGCGTCGGAGATTCTTGCCGGTGCGCTGCAGGACCACAGGAGAGCGCTAATTGTCGGGGACCAAACCACCTACGGAAAGGGGACCGTGCAGGCGCTACTGCCAATCAACCAGGCATTTCTCTTCGTGAAAAACGGTCCACCTCTCGGAGCGGCGAGGATTACAATTCAGAAGTGGTACAGGCCGAGAGGTGAATCGATCCAGTGCCGTGGGGTTTTGCCGGACATTGTGTTTCCGTCGCCAAATGACGCCATTCCATTCGGAGAAGCCGACAACGAGCGCGCTCTCCCCTGGGACTCCATCGATGCATCGCCGTGGCCGTCCTGGGGTGATGGCGTTCCATGCGCCGTAAGTGACACGCTAATAAGGGAATTGGCGGCGAAATTTAGCGGCAGGCGCAGCAGTCCCGAGTGGCGGCTTCTTGAAGAGCGCGTTGAACAATTTAGCGAGAAAGTAAGCAGGAAGCGCTTTTCGTTGCGACTCGAAGATCGCAGAACCCAAAAGGAGAGCGACAGAGCCGGGAAGGAATCCATAATGGAACGCGTACGTACAATGGCAAAAGACAATTACATCTCGAAGGACGTTTTCCTTGGCGCCGCCGAAAACGAGTCGAAAAGGCCGCCGCGGTTGGCGGATTTTCTCGAAGGCGACGATGACGTTGTGCGCGATTTCGATATTCCTCTGCGGGAAGCGCTACGCATTCTAACGGACTGGATTTCAATAGTTGGATGTGAATGCGGCGCTGGCCGAGGAGAATCTGCCTAGGATGCACTCCTAAAATTTTAACCGTGCGCAGGATTTTCGTTTTCACGAGTCTAATTTAGATTTCGCTTGACTGTTCGCCATTTTCTGCGACGAATACATATTCAATTCCGATGCGCAAGAACGCAGTCACAGCATCACCACTTAGCAGAACGGATGAGTTTCTCAAAGGCAGCTGCATAGCAGGCGAAGTCTCACGCAAATTGACGAGCAGTTCGATCTATAAGCCGGCAGATGGCGTTCACCAAATCAATTTTACGCCTGGCGAAGTTGCTGAAATATTAGGCGGCACAATTCATTGGGCCTGTGGCGCCGCGGGCCTTATCATAAATGCCATCCTAGCCATACTTACTGTCGGAATTTTTCTGATAGTGCGCGCAATCGTCCGCAGCGGTGGCGTTGACAGTCGAGCTGTTACATGGTACTACAATTTATTTATTGCGAAAGCGAAGAGCATGGGTAAACTTGCCCTAAAAACTGGCGAAAGTCCGGCGCCGCCAAGTGTCGCCGATTACCCGAAAGCTCCCGGCACCTGGAGCGGAATTGGCGGCAATTCAGGTGGCGCACAAAATCCTTACCAACAAACATTTGGCGGCGTGCCACAAACTTCGCCGCAATTTGGAGCTAGTCAGCTGCCGTCGCAAAGTCAATCGCCGGTGGGAGCGCCACAGATGTCGCAAATCCAGATCCCGCAACCACCTCCGGGTATTGGTGGCTACTTGCATTCGCAATTGCTGGCTGCAGACATCATTGAAATCGTATCTGTGTCGCCAGTGAATGGGAAATTGATAATATCGGAAGGTATATACAACTACGAAGTGAGTGCTGGCGACCTAAATAACTACCCAAATATCACCAGTGCAGGCATACGTGGCCGCATAGAACCAATGATTGATCTCAGCACATCATTTCACATAAATACTATTCACTCTACTAATACTGAACTTGTCGGCGGAGTAAAGTTCGGTCCCGGCGTTGTATCTGCATCCTTCCGTAACTTTACAACTAAGGGCGCCCTTGATTTTTCCGCATGCGCTAATTTGGCGAACGTTAGTTTTTCCGAATGTTGCATTGACTGCGATGACCAATCCCGTGCAAGCGGCATAGGTGGCATCATATTCCCATCGGGCCCAAGCAGAATAGACGTCATCGTATGCGGGCACTGGTTAATCACCGCTGAGCTCAACCATGTTATAGATATTTGCAGTCGCGCTACAAATGTAGTCCTAGGTAAAACTAGGGCTACCAGCGGATACATAGAAGACGATGAAGTTCGCAGATGTTTATCGACGCAGACAGCCATAACACTTTCCAGCTACATTGACAGTACTAATTGCCGTTTTGAGTTCTATGATCAATGTGGGCAGAAGAACGACCTTACAACTTCATTGCGCGCCATAAATGAATTTCCAAACATCAAGCGCTTTAATGTTAGTGCGGTTGGTGCGCGGATAATTTATCGCGATCTAGACTTGAGCTGTCTCGGACACATAGAGACCTTTGAGTGCAATGATTGTCTTATAGCCGGCAAACTGACTCTCGGCCAAAGCGTCAAAGTTGCAAGCTTTGTTGCATCGGCATCTGCTGCGCCAATAGATTGCTCAAGGTGCACAAATATTAGCGAAATAGTCATCACTTCGTGTGAAGTTCTATGCGTCGATCAACAAATGTATACATTGGCAGGCGTGACGCTCCCAGATGCTGCGCAAATTAAGGTTTGGTTGCGTGGCCGGTGGAATTTTGAACAGCTCTACCGCCATTGCGCTGAAATGTTTAAATCAAATCCAAATGTGACGCTCCATGATGACACAGGCTTTGCCCTCCCAAAAGCGACGACCCATGTCACATTTACGCCGGTGGTTGCATGTGCGTCTGGATGTGAGTCCTGCATACAGTGCTGGCTACATAACGGCTCGAACTTCACGGAAATCGGAAGAGTTCAGTTTAGAAATCCAGAATATCTTATTGCCGCGCTAAACGGCAACTCGAATATCAAATCGCTAACGATAAATTCGCTAATAGCTAATACTGCCAGCTTTATGCTGGATCTTAGTCATCTTAATTACATTGAAGATGTTATAATTGGATCATCACATATCAGTGACGGCGAAATCAAACTTGGCAAAAAAGTCAAAACCATAGTGCAGCACTCCTCCTGTATCAGTCGAGGAATTAACTGCTCTGAGTGCGAAAATCTCGAATCTGCAACATTCTGTGGCTGCAGGGAAAATGCGCCTGGGAATGACAATTTCATAGCTATATCCGCTTTCCATGAATCATTTCTTAGAAGACAAGAAGGCACAAATCCGAAAACGGTGCTAATGAAATTCACTGGAACGTGGCCAAGGCGTTCCCTGCTCAATAAGGCGTCATCTCATTGGAGTGCTGGCAGTGAAACATATATCAAGGTCGACACTAGTAAAGCCACGGTGGCTAGCGGTGGCGGGGCCGCGTTTGGAATTGATAAAAATGCGCTATTGAAGGAAGCAGAAATTTTAGAAATTAAGACAATGGCTGAGCTTGATGGCATAGGTGAAAAAGGATTAAAGGATAAATACAAAAAACTGGCATTTAAATTCCATCCTGATAGGGATGGCAATACCGATAAGGCAAACGAAAGGTTTCAAAACCTTCAGGATGTCTATGAAAAAATTCGTAAATATAGGGGGTTTGCATAGCCAAGCAAATGCTATGGTGCAACTTCAAATATGCACAACTTCGGATTAAAAATGAATATTTCATCATGTTTATAAAGGTCGTAAACGGATCCTCCGTTTTCGCCAACAAGTTTGTATACACTGCCAACCTTTGCAATGCCAAAATAGCCGACATCCTTGTAGTTAGTATGGCCGAGAATCGCAATTGCTCCAGGTTTTGTGACGGCAGAATCCAACATATCTTCCCCAGCTATGAAATTCATGACATGTCCACCAAATCCGTGTGAGCTCAAAAAATATGTCGGCACCATGGAACCCGGCCGTATTCCCCACTCTTTGGCATACTTACTGAGCATTTTCGCAAGTTTTTGCGGATTTGGCCTCCCTAGGCTTACTGCACCACTTACGGCCGCATCGGAAAAAAAGTTTCTATGGCACCACAGCGGATTGTTTCCGGCGCAAATCATTAAGGTGCAACGCTCTCCATTTTTGTCTGAAATGGAATTTTTACTGATGAAGCCCAGCGCACATGCCAGGTCGCTAAAATCGCCATAGTCACATAGTTTATGCATAAGCCAGTTGCGGCTATTTGGTGGCATTATTGAATCCATTGCCTTATCTATTCTGCATAGGGCTCCATCATCTCCTTGGCTATCGAAGAAAACGTAGCCACATCTGCCTTCGCAAATGGAGATGGAGTAGGTCGCGGTCGATTCATTTTTGCCGATTTCAGCGGCTGCAACTTTGTCGCTGTCGGAATGCGAAGCAAAGATCGAAGCGCCGTCACTGGCGTCAGCGATATGACATTCTTGACGCACGTAGCGCAGCCTAATTGAATTGCGAACTATGCCGCCTACTGCTTCCGTTGTGCGTTCGCTAATGTGAAAATTTAAAATTAGGGCTGACATTAGACTCTTTTTCGACGATAAATTTTTAAACCGGAAAAGAAAAATGCTAGTTAAAACTAGCCACACAATTTCCAGCAGTATTTTGATGGAACACGTCCTTGATATTACGAGCAATCTGCAGAGCACGTGGCAAAACATTGAGTTCTTTTGATCAACTTCTGCGAGATCGGCAAAAACATCTTCAACCAGTGTTTGTAGCGAAAGATTTTTATTCGCGGCAAAATGATCATCGATGTCTATTTCTCTGCTGACATTTCCGCTCGCTATTTTGAGGTGTCCCTTCGTCAAAATTGCTATCACGGCAGAGAGAAGCAGGTCGGCATTGTCACCGTGAAACCGCATTATCATAGATACGACAAAGCAGTTGTTTGCGCTGCCCTGAAATGGAGTTGTTTCCATGTAGGTGCGAACACACTTTCGCATGCTGGCGTCATCCGTAATGGCAAGATTTTTTAGCACGGCAGCAAGCGCAGAACTTTGAGTTGTTGGATATGCAACGGACTCTATTTTTCGCAAAATTGAATCCGAAAGCTGTCGGCTTTTAGCAATTTGATGCGTCATTTGCGAATCCACCGTAGGCAACCTCAAGCTGCTGAGTTGCCGGTTACAAATTCGTAGCCGACGGATGCGGCGATTCCAACAATTACTAAAATGATAGCTATCACGAAGGTAATAATGTTGAAGCACAGCGCCGTTAGCAGGCCAATTATCAGTGCTAGACCTGAGGCAATTCCCGTTCCGCCAACTGCCTTTAGAGCAACGGCCGCGCCAGACTTGCTTGATGGCGTAAAAAATACCTCCGACATGCCTCCGAGAATGTCAATCGACTTCAGCGTTGTCCTGGACCCATCCCCGAGGAGCACTCCGCCAACTGCGCCGATATCACTCCTGTCGCGAGCCCTGGCGGCAATTTTAATTTCGTTATTTTCCTCGAAGTATATCAGAATGACACATTTGCGGAAGTTAACCTTCTCTGCATCAGCTTTTGAAACCGCAACCGCATGGCCGTCGACACACGAAACTATGACGCAACGCGCACCTATTCCATTAGCGCCGTTTTTCTTCGATAGCACTTCAACTGTTTTTTTAGCCGAATCATGGCTCATTCCAGTGGCGCACAGTACATTTACTCTATCGTCGCCGTCCACATAGTTGACGAGCGTGTCGGTTTGTGATTTGCCGGATTTGCTTGTGTAGGTTATGGAAAATGGAGTACCAATGCCGCGATATTTTTTGACGAGCGCTTCAGCTGTGGCTATGCTCGTAATGTGGATATCGCCATTAAGCATATGCGCAGTCGCCGAAGAAATATCCTTTAGTTCTGACTGCCGTGAAGGGTCTGTGTAAAATCTGCGAAGAATAGATGCAATATCCGCGCTCATGATAGTGGCGATAGTGTGATGCATCTCACTGGTCAAGCATATTCAATGGGATTGGCGGGGCGATTTTTAGGTTTTATGCTTGATTCGCAGAATTTTAGTCCACAAATTAACCCGTGCAGATTTCTCTGGAGCGACTGGTGGAAATGACGTGTCCCGTCGAGGTGCGTGGAAATTTTTGCGGGACTTTGGTATCCATTGCCCAACTGGACCTCGCAGAGGCCGGTGACATATCATTCCTAGGAAACGCGAAATATGCTAGGCTCGTACCGACATCGTCGGCGTCGGTAATTTTTCTGCCGCGCAACTACTGCGGAGAACCTTCCCCCGGAGCGGCATATCTGATCGTTGACGACCCATCTCTCGCCATAGATGCTCTCTGCAAATACATTGAGCAATCGCTGGTAAGTGATGTATCCGATTCCATGGCTGGACCGTCGGCAATTTCACCGTCGGCAAAAATTCACTCAACCGCTTCGGTTGGACCATTTTGCGCCATCGGCGATTCCGTTTCCATAGGGCCCCGCTGCTCCATCGGTTCACACTGTTCCATCGGCCCACGCTGTTCACTGGGTGAAGATGTCATACTCCACGCACGCGTAACACTTTACCGCGATTGCGCCATAGGAAACAGGTGCATAATCCACAGCGGCGCAGTGATAGGCTGCGACGGCTACGGATACTCCAGCGGTCCAAATGGCCACAAAAAACTTACACACGTTGGCAAAGTTGTTCTGGGAGATGACGTTGAAATTGGAGCAAACAGCACCATCGACAGGGCTCGGTTTGCTGAGACGTCCATTGGATCTGGCACAAAGCTCGACAATCTAATACAGATCGGACACAATGTGTCCGTCGGAAAAAATTGCCTACTGGTTGCCCAATGCGGCATCGCCGGCAGCACTGCGCTTGGTGATGGGGTCATCCTTGCTGGACAGTCTGGAGTAGCCGGACACATAAAAATTGGTTCGGGAGCAATGGTTGCAGCCCAGTGCGGCGTGGCGTCTGATCTTGAGCCAAATAGCGCCGTGCGTGGAACGCCATCCATGGCACTGGGAAAGGCAAACCGCTTCTACGTACTGCGGGAGCGCATGCCGGAACTATTCCGCCGCGTCGATCGCATAGAAGAACAGCTTGGCCAAAATTTAAACGGCGGCGGGACGAGCGACTAGGAGTTGGCTGCTCGGGCAGGGCTCGAACCTGCGACCAATCGGTTAACAGCCGACCGCTCTACCACTGAGCTACCGAGCAACGGCAGCCAGAGAACGTTGCCGCGGCTCCATGTCAAGGGATTTTGAAAAAATAGGGAATCAATTTTTTTGAAAAACCGTCGATTAACTGCCTTTCCTAAGTTTCGCAAATTCATTTGCATAGCAGTCAAAAGATCGTGGCCTATGCGCATTGGCTATTTGATAGATTGAAAACCAAATGAACATTGGTTTCATGGCGGTGGATAATTTTGCGCATTCTTCGGTCAATGTTTTAACTGTCGTTCCCACGGCAATTTTTGCACAGGCAGCTGGGTCGTGCTGATATATGTTCGTAGATATGCAATTGTGTGTCACTGTACTGGCGCCACGTCCTACCATGCCTCGGGCTATGTCTTTGTAACAGCCTGCCAGTGAGCCTACGCCTTGCCCGATTTTGCTGTCAGGACCACACGCCTGCACAACGAAGCGCGGGTAGTTGATGGTTGCCGTTTTGCCGTCGAATGTTTTCCTAACTGCCGGGCCGCAATGGAAAAACACCTCTCCTGGGCTGAGCTTTTTTCCGAGCGGGAAACCAGGCAACGATCTCCAACTGTTGTCGTATCCGGCTGATTTGAACTTGCCGTATATGGCCCCGCATATGCCGCCACCACCGATCATATGCTCATTGGCTGCGTTGACGAGCACCTCCGTTGGTTCATCGACGGGATTGCCGTGTAAACTGAAAAATAAGTTTATCTCCTGCACCGATCCATTTGAACATGATACGCGCATTGTATGCTTTTGACCAGCTGGCAGGCCGTCGAATTTCGCTTTCATGGATACTGCGGCTTCGTTTCTCGCCGCTTCCGAAACGTCAACTGCATCGCCGGTTGGCTCGATGTCCCCAGGCAGCTCCAACTGTTTTGCCGTCGCTGCAGGTACCGCTTGGGCATTTGGCCGCGCAGCGCCGCTTCCCGTTGGCATTACCCGGTTCCCGTCGTCGTCTCGCAGCGCTCCAGCCCACAGCCACTGCGGAAGTGTGAAAATTTCCCTCCAGTAGGAAGTGATGAGAAATCCGCCAAGCAGGAAAAAAACCAAAGCCGCAACTAGTAAAGCCGGCGACAGCACCACCAGCGTCGCGGAGGCGGTTTTGCAAAAAAAAGTGCGCACTGGAGATGCTGCAACTTGCTTGCCGGGACCGGGCTGTGGCGCGTCATCACTCGGTGCTACGGCGCCCATTTATCACCAAGATTTGAATGTTTTGCAGTTTGTCAATGATTTACCGGCAGCTGCGTCCGCTGTCCGGATTGGAGCCGGAGTAAAATATTCCAGAATATACTGCATGCAAATATTTTACGGGGAAATTACGCCGGCCGAGAGAAATAAAAATTTGCTAGATTCATAGGTCGCTATTGACTTCCAGAGGAAATAGTGCATTTAAGACAAAACGATGGACACATCACTAGGAGCATACGACCTTTTCGAAGGCGCAAGGCGCATGCAGAACCTAATGACAGATGTTGGGTCCAAGATATCTAGTGGCGCCATGACTGCTGGCTGTGCGGAGATTACTTGTTTACGTGATCAATTAGCAGCGATAGCTAATAGATTTACAGCGAATCTCAATGGAATGCCTTCTGCATGTGCGCAAACAGTCAAAGATGACATTAACTCATTGCTGGATATACTTAGTCACGTGCAAGATGTCGCTGATCCAGTCGGTGGAGGGGTGTATGCTGCAGGAAGATTCTTTCTCTATAGGGGCAGAAGAAATGGGCACCTATTCACAGACGATGGAAGCGCGCTTACGCTTTGCGTGATGCGCGACGGCAAGACGTTCAATGGATGCGTAATGATACACCCGAAAAACGCTGATCGCAATACACATAGAAACGCCTATGAAAAAGAATATGTGACGATGCAAAGCAGCACTAATCACGGCAAGCTTATCACTGTGCGCGAATCAGCGGCATCTTGGAATTCAAGACGTTCTTGTCATGAATGGGAAAGCGTTGGCGAAACTTTCGACGAAATAACCGGGAATGAAAGCATTTTCGAGTGGCTCGCAAAAGCTCCAGGATTAGATCGGACGCAGCTATGTGAGATGCGTGAAAAATTGGAATGCGCATGGATCCAATCTCAAGTTGAGCATGCGGCGGATGAAATTGCTAAGTATGCTACCACATGGTCTAATATATCGGATGATGATCTTTCGCAGCTGCTGCGCACCTGTGAATCTGCAGTGAAACGAGGAAAGTCTGCCCTGAGCGTTTGCCATGAAGATGCAGTCGCGGAGAAACTTAGGGCCGGGATTACCAAGATAGAAAATGCATTCGTGCATCAGGATTTTATTTCAAGGCGTGCTCAGCTTTTATCGTCCATGAAAGCAGGCTTGGTAGATGTTAGCAAATTTAGTTCCATCGCAACCATAGCTAAACCAGCCATCCCAGATCAGAGTTGCAGTGAACGCTTCACCGACGAGCCAGGATGGCAAATTTATAGATACCTATATACCGACAGGTCAGCAACAATAGATGGCAAATTGAAGAGTAGCCACGAACTGGTGATTACAGGACTTGCAGATTTTTGCGAGAAGAAGTTGTTTCGCGCAAGCCAGGCCATGTTAGCTGAACGTGAGATGGAGCTTGTTCGCTATCTAAA
>JAITDL010000043.1 GCA_031282565.1 Puniceicoccales bacterium | reverse complement strand
TGGCTTTCCAGTATGCGTGGGATCAACGCATGCTAGCCGCTGCAAAAAGTCGCCATGATTTATATAAACGCGTCACTGCAAATCTGTTAGCAAATTCTGTGCCGCCAGAAATATTCGGTACAGATACTGTACTCGATTGCCTCGATGAGTACAAAGACATTCTAGAAGTTAATGTTGGCGGAATAATTACCAAAATATACCGCGCAACGGCCACAATTGGCGCTGAAAGAACTGCAGATCTCATTGCAAGGTCTCGTGCCATCCAGGAAAAGCTCGATGGGATCAGCGATCAACATTCTCCACAGATGGCAAATATATTAACATTGCAAGCCGAACTTGACACAATAGTCTCCGAACTTGCACTGCTTGAAACTACCGCGCTAGGCGAAGACAAATCTTCAATTATAACTAAGATTAATGCGACGTTCGCGGCTGCAACCTTCGAAAATCTATCGGACAGCAGTGCCGAATATGGTTACTATGTGCAGATGCTTAAGCAAGATCCTAAGCGGATTTGTAGCATAGGTGTCTGTGAAATTGAAAAAGTTACCAGCGAAAAAGCCGGCGGATTTTGGCTGAGCAAAATAATACTTAATGGGAGCGATGAACAATTGCGTGCATTGATGCCAAACAAATGGAGCAACGGAAAATACGCAGAAGCTGCAAAATATCTGTGCAGCGAAATCCAGGAACTGGCTAGAAAAAAATCTGACAGGACTCTACCATCCAATGAGCGAAGCGCGCTAGAATTAGAAATTAAAAATCTAAAGGCAAAACTATCGGATCACAAAAGCACGCCAATCCTGTGCGCCATGCTGCGAGCCTATCGCGTAGCAATAGACGACAACCAAGGACGTGTCAGCGATGGCGCAAACCTAATCATGGAAATGATAACTTCGATGCTGGATGAATGCCCTGAAATTGGAGACGCAGCACTATTCCGTAAAAACAACATAGAAACATGTGCAGCGGTTGAATTTTTTGCGCGCAACTCAGCTACATCAAAAGTTGACGACGTTCTAATGCGCAGTCTGAGCTACAAATTCATCGCACACATGGCACCGTGTCTGCTATCCAATCACTGGGAACACGTGGAAAATAGAACTCTGCAGCAAATTCATACCGATCAAGCCTTTACTGAATATTTCAAATCACTGCCAACGCTAAGCTTCGAATCATTTCCTCCAAATGCGGGCATAACTGGAAAAATTGAGAGACTTTCACTGCTCCTTGAGCACGGCTCGTCGGATCAGGTTGATAAGCTTAATGAAAGCGGTGAAGCTGTGAATGTGCTAATGAATAGCAACGAGGGGAATGCGCTGCTAAAGAAAAAATTGGAATCGCTTACGAATCTAGTTCGATCGAGCCAACTGATTGCAAAATTGATTGAAATAGGAAGCAGGTCAATCACCCATGCCGACTTCATAACATTTTCCTTTGATCAATACGTTGGCCCAGGAAATGGGTCGCCATTGAGTATCGCACTTCGCAACCCGCCAATAGATTTCATAGTGCAAATCGCAACGAAAGCGAAAGAGGACCGTGACGCAGCTGCATCATTGGAAGCCAACTCACCTGGCTTTGAAAAAGCGAAAGCGGCATGTGATATTAGCAGAAAGAACTTTATTTTACTGCTTAATCACGTCATGGCCAGTGGAAACTTTAAGACGATTCAAATGGCGCTATCCAACCACGACATATTCGATAAATTGCAGGGCATAGACGAAATGTGTTCGGAGTTTCCGGCCCTCCATGACAGCCTCATTGGCAATGATGCAATACGCGACCTATCGGCGAGCGACATCAAAAGACTAATCGAATTGAAAAGATTTCAAATTATACCTGGCAACGCAGTGAGAGATAGCTCCGGGAAAGTTGACAAAGAAAAATTTGCCCTCTTCGTAAAAAATTACAATCCCCAGCAAATAGAGGAAATAGGCAGATGCATCACATGGGACGAATTCCTGGATAGCACAATTGACATTACAGATTTCACGCTTGCTTCCAGCGAAAATGGCAAAATTGAATCCGAAGTTGCCGCCATGATAGCAATTAATCTTGTCGCACAACTTGATGCTGCAGGCCGCCAAAATGAGGCGAACGAAGTCATCAAATCAATCAGCGTTGACTCCCTTGGCAAGATTGGCGAAACGTTCAAGCTTGCCACGCTAAATGCCAACACTGACGACAGAAAGCGCAAAGAACTAGTGGACCGGTTTCGGCGCATATTTGGAACGCTATCCCTTGATCGCTACTGCCAAATCATCGGTGAAGATTCCGGCGACCTGCACGGTATCGCCAATGCGGTGACTAATGTTGGCGAAAGCTTGGTGTTCGCCCTTCTCCTATTCCTGGAGGTTTACATGCAGGTTGATGCAGCTTTGCGAAATATTCGCGAGATAGTAATAAGGAAAGCAACGGCAATGACTATATGTGCGCATCTTGCCACGGCTTGCACTACAGTTAAGGTCATGGAACATGCATCCATCCCACTCGCAGCCGGCTGCAAGGGTGGAGATTTACCTTTTCTTCGCCGATGTAACGACCTCATTGTGGCGTAATCGGCATTTCGCCATGAATTTCTTGCTAGGCAGATGAAATTTGATAGTGACGATCCATGCGACATCAGTGCGAGCTGTGGAGCGCGGAACGGCAAATCGATGGCGATCATGAGTTTTCGCATGGGCAGCCGCTCGCAATACGCATGCGCCCGAGAAATCTCGGAGAAGTCATTGGACAGAATCATATTCTCGGTCCGAACTGCATGCTGCCGCGCCTAGTCAGACGCAATTGTTTTGGCAGCATAATCTTCTTCGGACCACCGGGCAGCGGAAAGACATCTCTCGCCGAAGCCATAGGAGCTGAGACGGGAAGTAAAATTCTGCGCATAAACGCAGTAACGTCCAATTTGGCGGAACTGCGAAGCGTGCTGCAATCTGCCCGCCTAGCCGAGCAAGCTCCCATAGTTTTCATCGACGAGATCCACCGCTTCAACCGCGCGCAGCAGGATTCACTGCTGCCTGACGTGGAACGGGGCACCATTAGGTTGATCGGTGCAACAACATACACTCCAACTACATACGTCATTTCTCCGCTCCTGAGTCGCAGCCATCTTTTCCGCTTGGAACCGCTTCCAAATGATCGAGTTAGACAATTTCTTCGCATGACATTGGAGGACTGCGAGCGTGGACTCGGCTCCCTGCGCTGCAGAGTGGATGATGAAGTCCTAGAAGCCATTGCGGCAACGTGCCAGGGAGACCTGCGTCGAGCTCTCAACTCCTTGGAAACGTTGGTGCTGGGAGCACCAATGGGAACTTCACTCACAATTGACGACTGGAAAACTTTTGCCACGGAACGGCATATCAACTACGACCGCGATGGATCTGAACATCACGCAACCATCTCGGCACACATCAAGAGCATGCGCGGCTGCGATCCAGATAGCGCCATCTACTGGCTAACTAAAATGCTTCGCGGCGGAGAGGATCCGCGGTTCATAGCGCGTCGCCTGGTGATTTTTGCATCCGAAGACGTTGGCCTGGCAGATCCCCACGCACTTCCGCTGGCATCGGCCTGCTACGCCGCCTGCGAAACCATTGGCATGCCGGAGTGCGCAATCAATCTGGCCCACGTGACGGTCTATTTGGCAACGGCGCCGAAGAGCAACAGTGCCTATGCCGCCTATGATCTTGCCGGTGAAGATATTGATAAAAATGGCGCGCAGACTGTGCCAGACTACCTCCGCAATCAGCCGCAGTCGCTGCAAAAACGCCTGTGCACCGATCACTACATCTACGCCCACGGCCACATGGATAACGTAACGGGCCAGAAACACATGACTAATCCTCGACAATTTTACTTCCCAAATAGCGTTGGAGCCGAAGCCAAAATCGTCGAACGCTTGGAGCGTATCACCAAGTTGCGCAACAACTTCGACGGACCCGCAGGCGAACAACCGCCATAAAAAAGATTGACTCACAAGTCTTTTAGCACAAATGAGTTCCGAGCGCGACCTCCGCTCCTCACTCTCGAGTCCTCGGAGGCTCGCGTTCTCCAAAAAATCACCGGCGGCTGGAAAATTTTGCCGGCAATTGCAAACAAATCCAATGGACAATCCACGGTGGACCTGGCTTTTACCGTTCCATGTTAGACTGAAAGATGGGCGAAGCTCCTGGCCAAATTGGTGGCGGACAATTCTTTCTGCCATACCAAGCCCGATGGATTCTCGATAACTCCAGAATGAAGTTGCTGGAAAAATCACGGCAGATCGGCATGTCATGGGCAACTGCCTACGGACTAGTTCGCGCGCATGCGCTTGCCGGTAGGCAACTTGACACATGGGTAACGTCGAGGGACGACCTGCAAGCCCGTCTGTTTATCGCCGACTGCCAATCATTTGCAGGTCTCCTAGAGGCGGCCTGCGGAACGGAAAACGCCACACTTCTTGACGGCGGGCAGCGTGAAACGTCCATGGCAGTTAAATTTTCCAACGGCAGCGCCATATACTCCATGTCATCCAATCCCAACGCCCAGGCTGGGAAGCGCGGCGGCCGGGTCCTCGATGAGTTTGCGCTCCACAGCGACCCGCAGCTGCTATACTCCATCGCTCTTCCAGGCATAACCTGGGGCGGCCAGCTGGAAATAATTTCCACCCACAGGGGTTCGCAGAATTTCTTCAACAAATTGATCCAGGAAGCGCGTTTTGGGGGAAATGGTAAAAATTTTTCAGTTCATCGTGTTACGCTGCAGGACGCACTGGAGCAGGGATTCCTAAAAAAGCTGAAGACGAAATTGGCAGCGGATGATTTTCGTCAACAGATGGATGAAGCCAAATACTTTGACCTTATCAGACAGTCATGCCCAGACGAGGCAACTTTTCAGCAGGAATACATGTGCAGGCCACAGGACGACGGCGATGCATTGCTATCCTATGAGCTCATATGCCCATGCGAAATGGCTGCAAAAGAATGGCTTCAATCAAACCCAAATGGAGATGGCGCCGCAAAATCCTGCGGATCTAGCCCGTGCTACCTCGGTGTAGATCTCGGACGCAGCAATGATCTAAGCGTTTTTTGGCTGCTGGAACTCTCCGGCGACGTGCTCATAACGAGACGGCTTGAATGTCTGCGTGGAAAAAGTTTTGGCGAACAGGAACAGATTCTAGACGTATTTTTGCGCAGTAAAAACCTTTCCCGTGCCTGCATAGACAGCAGCGGCATCGGTCGCCAGTTCGTGGAACGTGCCGTGGAACGTTTTGGGAAATATCGCGTTGAAGGTGTTCATTTTACTGCGCAGACGAAGGAGTGCCTTGCCTACGGCCTGCGGGCTGCAATGGAAACGAGGGGGCTTCGCATACCGTCCAGTGACGCCATCCGCGCCGATTTGCATTCCATTAGACGGGAAAACACATGCTTCGGCAACGTGCGCCTCGACGCCGCGCGCACGGCAAATGGCCACGGAGACCGCTTTTGGGCACTGGCGCTTGCAGTTCACGCACACTGCACATCGCATGGACGTTCCAATAAATTCAGTGCAAGCGCTTTGCATGTCGTTGACCGCTGCAGCAGGGAACTTATCATCTAGGCAGCGCCATGTGATTTCCAATGGAGTAAGGCGCCTTCAAACGCCGAGAAACGCATTTATTCCTCCAATGAACTTCTGCCTGTCGCTTTCCGTTACAGCTACACCATGGCCTGAGAAGTTTTTCGCGACACCTAGTATAATTTTTTCCCTAAATTCGGCAGCCTCCGTCTTTATGGCTCCAATGGCGGCATTCCATTCGGCTGGACTTGGCGGATGTCCATCGAACGCGAGAGCCCGCTGGTTGACGCCGTCCATCCATTCCCACGAACCGAGTCTTGCGAGCGCTCCGCGAACGTTGCCGTCATTACACATTACGGAATTATAAATTGAATCTGTGCCGCCGTCCATTAAAATGCGAGCGACCACCTCGTGCGACGTGGAACTCCTGCATGAAGCTTTAAGATAGCCACTGTCATTGCGAATTTTAAGACGGTCGATGTGCTTTTGAATTTTCGCCCGAAAAACATCGTTGAGAAACGCATGGCTTCCATTGCTGTATATGTCAGTAAAATCACGCGGAAGATCAACGGTCATGCCTGGAAAGGATATTGCTTTTCCGTCGCTTAGTTTTTTATTTTCTGCGGCAATGATGATTTGAGCTATGTTTGCTAGAAAATTGCCATTTGTGGCGGCTATTGCCATGCAACTTCTCCGTCTAATGAGACACATTCGTCCGTTGCGGCGCACCAGCCACAGCGGAATTACAACCAGCGCCAGCAGACCGCCGCTCACAAGTGAAAGTGTGGCAAATAACGCAACTGCCCAAATTTTTGGACGCAGAAGTCGCAGAACACAGGTAGCATTTTGGGCAACTCTAGTGCGCGTCACCACATCTGCCGAATGTTTCACTAGCAATGCTGCGAAATAGCCAGTGGCGCCAAAAATGTATACGTCCCACGGCAATGATCGCAGAAGATCATTCATACACTATTCATAGGGTAAAATTTAAAAATCGTCAACGGCAATCATCCACCAACTCCAATTGGCCACTGTCGCAGCAGCACATAAATATGCTGCCATGGGATTTTGCGGTGCTCGGAGAGGGACTCGAACCCACACGCCTTGCGGCACTAGATCCTAAGTCTAGCGCGTCTGCCAATTCCGCCATCCGAGCGCGGATGGCCATTGATCAGAAATTTGCCCCACTGTCCATGGGAAAATTTCACACAGAAACTAACTAATTGCAGCAGAACCGGGAAAGTTCCTCGGCTATGCGTTTGAATGATGGTTTTGCGTATACTGCGCCCCAACCAGTTCCGCCCCTAGCGTTTGGACTGTCAACGACAACGGTAACCAAAAATTTTGGCCTCTCCGCTGGGAAAAATCCCGAACACGACGCAACGTGGGAATCGTGAACGTAGCGGCCGCCAACGATTTTTTGCGATGTTCCAGTTTTGCAGGCGAATGTCCATGCCCCGGCGCGGTCGTCCCCTGGATTATGCAGCATGGCGCGCATGGCCATCACGGTCCCTCGACTCACTACCCTCCTCCGCGGCATTGACTTAGCAAGTGCAGCCGCAAATGCATCTGACTTGGCATCCGTTGGCATCGAAATGCGTTCAACTATGCGAGGCGTGAAAAGATATCCGTCGGAGGCAATTACGCCCATGGCCATGTGCATCTGCATTGGAGTTACGGCAATGGCGTGGCCCATTGGCATGCGCGTTATGGTGAGGCCATCCCACTGGGACGGAGGATTTAATATTCCCTCAACTTCGCCGTCGAAGCCGTAGCCGCTGCGCTCGCCGAATCCAAATGCTCGCACGTAGGAATAAAACCGTTCTGGACCAAGGCGAATCGCTATCTGGGCGCTACCCCTGTTGCTAGATTTTCGCAGCACGTCGGCCAAGGAAAGCTGGCCCATGGAGCTGTGATCGCTCGGCAGATGGTAGCTCTGGCCGCGCCATTCAAAACTTCCACTGGAACAGTCAAATACACTTTTCCCGTCGATAATTCCCTCCTCCAGTCCTGCGGCGACTGTTACTATTTTAAAAACGGATCCCGGTTCGTAGCAGTCGCAGATTGCTCTGTTGCGCAAAGATTCCATCGATGCGCGGAAGAAGCAGTTGGGATCGTAGGACGGATGACAGGCCAACGCCAAAATCTTACCGGTTTCCGCCTCCCCGACAATTATTAGCGCAAATTTCGGGCTGAAATCTGCGGCAATCCTGGCCAGCTCATCCTCTATTAATTTTTGTATGGCGAGATCAATCGTAAGATAAACGTCGCTGCCATCGTGACTTGGAACTTCTCGCGCACGAAATTGGCGCAGCTCCCTCCGGCGACCGTCCTTCTCCGACAGAATCCAACCGTCCTGGCCGCGGAGAAAGAAATCGGCGAAATTTTCTACTCCGCAACATGATACGCCATCGCGATTTACAAATCCAACAACGTGGCATGCGCAATTTTTTTGCGGATAGCTGCGCAGGGATTTTCTGTTCCCGTAGACTCCTCGCAACTTTGCGCCCCTAATTTTTTGAAAAATACCATCGGGAACGGCGTCGGCAAGTCGGACCCAGCGGGTTGCGGGAAACGACGAACAGCGCTTTTCCAGGGCGCTTTCCAGCTCAATAGCAGGCCGCTTAAGTATTTCGGCGAGGCGGAAAATCGCCTCCTCGCGAACCTCCGTCGGAGCAAGCTTAGGATCGACGCCAACTTCTACAGTCGGAATACTTACTGCCAATGCGACTCCGTGGCGATCGTAGATTCCACCGCGGCGCGCCTCGGTGATGGCGAAGAGATGACGCGTGCGATCAATTGATTTAAGACGTTCAACTGGAGAAAAAAGCATCAGATATGTGAGGCGAAATAGCAGCAGCACAAAGCACAACAGCGTTGCGCCAGAAACAGTTAGCATGCGCCACCGCCTTCCCATCGGCAAACAGTCCCTGACAATTAAAATGATGGCGCCGCCGTGCCGTCGCCGTTTTTGGCCGCGAGAGCCGCAGCGCGGTGGGATGGATTTTTCATTTCGGAAGCTGATACCCTAAGTAACTGTCCGTTTTGCGGTTGCGACATACGGTAATCGGCATAGGTCTCCAAACAAGCCGGTGCGTGGAGCAGGGCCACCTTCGCCTGCAACGATGAGCACTGGCGCGCAAGTTGTTCGTTTTCAGCCTCAATTGCCCTAGCACTTTGGCCGATGCGAAGAATTTGCTGCCCATACCATACGCGGCCGAAGCAGCCTGCGACGGCGCCACAGGCTACGGAAATTGCCAAACAAATGAACCGAGCACAGCTGCCAACGCGGCCGGCCCTTCCACACTGCGCACCCCTAGCCACGTTTCATTTGCCCTCCACATTTGCCGCAGGGAATTTGAAGAAAATCCGCAGCTTGGCCGAGCGGCTCCGCGGGTTCGACCGAATTTCCTCCGCATCTGGCACTAGCGGCTTCGCAGATTGCATCCAGCCAACGGCTTCCCGCTGATCGGCGTAGCGTCCATCGAATCGATCAACGGCCATGCCACTCCACAGGCGAAAACTACGCTTCACGAGTCGGTCTTCCAGTGAATGAAACGCCAGGACGGCGAGCGCCCCACCGGGATTCAACGCACTAAATGCCTTACTGAGAGCTTCATCCAACGCATTCAGCTCGTCATTGACTGCGATGCGAATCCCTTGAAAAACGCGGGTGGCGGAATCAATTTTCATGCGATAGCTCGCCGGCAGAACGCGATGCATTAGGTCGGCAAAGGACGCCGTTCGCAACAACTTACCACTTCCACGTTCCGAAATTATGGCGTCGACAACTTTCCTCCAATGGGGCTCCTCTCCGTAGTCGCGTATTGCGCGCACAATGTCTTCTCTGCTAGCTGTTTCGAGAAATTCCGCAGCCGACATCCCGCCATTCCGATTCATGCGCATGTCGAGCGGGCCGTCGCCTCGAAATGAAAACCCGCGCTCGAAGTTATCAAGTTGGTCCGACGACACGCCGAGGTCAAAAATAATTCCGTCAAACGATTTCTGATTCAGTTTGTCCAGATTTCTAAAATTGTCCTTCGCAAACGTTACGCGATCAGATGGCAATGTCAGTTTGGTCCGTCCAATTGCTTCTCCGTCAACGTCCATGGCCCACAGCCGCGCTGTGGGGAATTCCTTCAAAATTGCACGGCTATGGCCACCGCCTCCTACCGTTCCATCCAGGAACGCACGGCCGGCCGTGAGGCGAAAGGCTTCCACCATGGGACGCACCAAAATGGGAATATGCACAGTCTCCGCCATCGCAGGACCTCCTCGGCGAGGAGCCATAGCCAATTCTTTTCCGTTGTCAAGGCAAAGCGACTGTTCGTAAATTTTAGGCGCGCAAAGAGATAGCCAGTGCCCACAACCTCGGGCAAACTGACGAGTTCTAACTAACTCCAAACTCTGGTACACGGCTATGCCGTCATTAAAGCTCTCGAGTTGAATTTTGTCAATATGTTTTGCGATTTTTTTACACTTTTCATTTTGACAGTCATCCACTAGCCATTTCATCGATTTATCGCGGCCAACAATTTGGGAAACATCCTTCCCGTGAACGACTTACGACATTTGCGATCCCGGCAACTTATGGCGGCCCGTGGGACGGCTGCCGCAGCCGGATTCGGACAAATTACTTCGCCAAGCACTAGCACTTTTTCGTCCTTCCCATCAATAAATTACGCATGGCGCAGTAAAAAAATCTCGCGCTTTCCATTTTTGCTGGCCGCCGCTAGCACTAGCAGCAGCAACCAACTATGCATATGTCGCGCCTGCAGTAAATTACAACGCTATGGAGTAGCATTTCACTCGCCGAAACGTGGCGTCCAGCGGCTGCGGCCAATGACTTCTTTTCGCGTCATGAAATTTTTCTGACGCCGATGAAAAACTCCAAATTTCCATCGGCACCGGAAATTGGCGATTGAACTTCTGCTATGACATTCGCATTTGGCAAATTAGCCAGAATGAAGTCGCGAATTTCCATGCGCACGCGGCTGCGCACGGCGCCATCGCCAATTACTCCTTTACAACGACTTGCCTCTTTCTTTGTGGCTTCAAACTGCGGCTTAATCAGCGCAACCAGTAGGCCGCCAACGGCCAGCAGCCCCCAGGCCTCCTCTAGAATTTTCTTTAGTGAGATGAATGACAGGTCGATCACTGCGACGTCGAATGGTTCAGCATTTGGCAGAAATTTGCTAAGTTGCCGCGCGTTAACTCCCTCCATGCAGGTCACCCGTCCATCGGATCGCAACTTGTAGTGCAATTGGCCGCGGCCGACGTCAACGCACGTGACAGTCGCAACTCCATGCTGCAAAAGGAAATCGCTAAATCCTCCAGTGCTGGCTCCAATGTCCAATGCCCTTTTTCCGGCCAACGGCTCTCCATAGACCTCAAAAAATCCTTCAAGTTTTTCTCCGCCACGGCTGACGTAGCGCGCCGGCTGCTTCACGTGGAATTTGCAAGTTGCAGCGAAGAGCCGCGACGGCTTATCAACAAGGGAGCCTGATTCTTCAAAAACCTGGCCCGCAAGAATTAACTTCTGCGCCATCGCCCGACTTTCAACGAGACCACTCTCGAAAAGCAATTCATCTGCGCGCAATTTTGACGCCATTTATCCGCACGGAGATCTATGGACCAAGTTGCCAGGTCAAGTCACGCAATTTTACGGGCCGTCCGCAGGAAATGCTTGGAATGGCTGAAAAAAATCCTTCCCTGTGATCCATGGCAAAGCGACGAGTCGGAATTTTGACCGCCGGAGGGATCGCACCGTGCCTTTCGGCGGCAATTAGTTGCCTCATCGAACGCTACGGCAAGATTGACAGCGAGACTGAAATCATCTGCTACCGCCACGGCTACGCCGGGTTGCTTCTCGGAGATTCATTTACCGTTTCTCCCGGAGCGCGCCGGTCGATTGCACGGCTCAAAGCATTTGGCGGGAGCGCAATAGGCAATAGCCGAGTGAAGCTCTCAAACGGAGACGATTGCCGCAGACGTGGACTGATTGGCGAAGGTGAAGATCCTCAAACTGTTGCCTGCAAACAATTAGAAAAAGATGACATCGCCATCCTCCACACCATAGGTGGCGACGACACCAGCGCCGTTGCAGCTCAACTTGCCAAACATTTGACAGAAAACGGCCACGAAATTGCCGTAGTCGGACTGCCAAAAACCATAGATAACGACATCGCACCCATCACGTTAACCCTTGGAGCAGACAGCGCCGCCCAGGAAAGTGCCGCGTTTTTTTCCCACGTGGTCAACGAATGCACAACGGCACCGCGCATGCTCATCGTCCACGAAGTGATGGGCAGAAACTGCGGCTGGCTCACGGCGACGTCGGCAATGGACTACCGCCGCTGGCTCGATAGGCAAAAATTCCTTCCATCCATGGGTTTAGACCGCCTCCGCTGGGAAATTCACGGCGTCTACATCCCGGAGCTGCAATGGCACATGGCGTCCGAGATAGAAAGGCTGCGTCGCACGATGGATTCCGTTGGCAATGTGAATCTTTTCGTCAGCGAGGGCGCCGGCATAGAAACAATTCTGAAGGAAATGGAAGTGGAAGGATTGGAGATACCGCGGGACGCCTTCGGCCACGTCAAGTTGGACCGCATCAATCCAGGCAAATGGTTTGGAGAACAACTCGCGGCGCACATCGGTGCTGAAAAAACTCTCGTGCAAAAGAGCGGCTACTTCGCCCGTTCTTCGGCTCCAAACGCCAAGGATTTAAAACTGATCGCCGATTCCGCAAACTTGGCCGTCGAATGCGCACTGGCCGGGAAGTCCGGTGTAGTTGGTTTGGATGAAAGATTAAACGGCGCACTTGGACTTATTTCCTTTGAGCACATCAGTGGCGGCAAACACTACGATCCAAATGCCGCCGAATATCGCAGCCTGCTTGGTGAAATCGGTCAAAGTTAGAGTCCAGGCGGTGAACTATTTACTCCTAGACGGCCTGAACATTGTCCACGGGTGCACAGAATTTAGGAGTTTTCTTCCACACAATATCTACGGAGCACTGGCTGAATTGGAACGCCTCAGCTCAGTGCTTTCCGCATCAAATTTTGATGAAATTGTTCTCGTTTGCGACGGCGGCGCGCTCGGGCCAATGGACGAAGTTAGGCCGCAAAATCTTCGCTTTTCCGTTGTGCTGACTCCTACGGGCAAAACCGCTGATTCCGTTATAGTTAAACTGTGTCGCCGCCTTTGCAGCGGCAAAGGAAAAGTCAGGATAACCGTTGTCAGCGACGATGGAGGCCTGCGCATAGCAGCCGAATCATTTGGCGCTGAAGTTCTTTCCTGCGATTTGTTCATTCGCCAATTGCATGAAAGGTGGGCCTGCACGACCCGCATAGTCGGCGAAAAAACGAATGGCGGGAAACAACTTTGGCCCGGCAAACTTGGCGATAGAGTTAAACTCCCCGATGACTTTTAGCTGCCATCGCAGTTGCATTGAAAATTGCGCCAACGCGCACAAGATCTAGTTGACATTTCTGGATCACATGTGTAACATAAACCAATCATGGTTGATGGCACACAACCTAGCAGAGGTCTGCACGGAGCTTTTTCCGCACTTACGGCCGCACGCGTAACACCGTCTACAGCGCCATGCTACGCTGCAATATTGGCAGTGGGGATCTTCTAGTTGAAAAAAAGTACAGCGCTGTCAACGGACTTCAAGCAGCGGAAGGAGGTGTGGAGCCATTTATTAGCTTTGCTGAATTTGCCGCTCAAATGTGCGGCATTGGCAGTGCAGAGTTTTGTGCAGTATTTGATTTGTTTGCCAGTTTCAATACTGGTGCAGGTACTGAACAGTTTGTGCAATCACACATCAGGCAGGAAAGCCGGAAACAAATTGGTGAGCCGTTTGGGGCGCATATCAGTAGTTTAAACAAGGCAAAAACTTTACTTAGTGATACCGTGAGTGTCACATGGGGAGGCCCTAAGAGCGTGGAATTTTTGGATGGCAGCGGCAATAGGCTGCATCACATTGCATCTAGAACTAGCACTGAAACTGTTAGCATACCACAGCTCAATCAGTTTCTCAATTTAGAAAAAGTAACTTTTGACATCGGCGACACACATAGGGGCCCAAATGCAGCTGATAATATTAAGCAGCTTAAGGCTTTGATTTGGATATTTTGCACAAACAGGCCAGACGGCGCCAAACCAGCAGAAATTACACTTCGCGCATCGAGATGTTTTCTGCCAGAAGGTGATAGATTTGGGCTTAATCACCTCGTTGATTACATCAAAGACAGAAGTGACCATGGCCATGCAGGCAGCGAAGATTTTATGCCTGGCATTGGGTCGATCAAGCTTGAAGTGATGCAATCGTAAATTGGAAGTCATGTAACAAAAAACAGAAGGCCGCTGGAACGTGCTCGCACGCCGTGAATTTCGTTGACATTGGCAGCCATCTCTGCGATTGTTAGTCGTAATGGGAGGGCTGTCCGCTGTCGCAGAGCATGCCGTGGCGCAGCAAGGAGTTGACGTGCAGTCAGACGATGGCGTCGGCGACGTATCATTTCTGCGGCTGTTAGTGTGCAGGACTTTGGTAATTCTCTATGGACTGTTGTTTCCAATTGTTGTGCTCCTTGCTCTTGTCTTAGCCGTCTGCTCGAGATTCGACGTCGCAAAAGTCTGGGGCGCTGTCACAAATTCCTATGTGCGTCTGTGGAACGGACTTCCTCCTGGAAGTACTCCATCGGCTTCCGATGCGCAAATCGCCGGCGCTTCTCCAACTCCACCGGATACCGCCCAACAATGTGAGGCACCGCAAACATCCGGCGCGCAGAACTCACCACTACCACCATTGCTGGACCAACTTCCAGGGGAAGCGTTGGACGGGGAATCTAAAGATTATGCAACAGTTGCAGCAAATTTGCACGTAAATAGAGCCGACCTTGAAAGACATTCCGAACTTGACTATGGCGGCTCCTACCAAATTAGCGACGCGTTGAACGCCAGCGGGTTAGCAACAACAGAAAATGGTCGCAGAACCGTTTCTGCTAAATATCTTTTCCAGGCCAGCACATTGGTTCCCTCTTTAACTATTGAAATCGCGGAATTGCGCAATAGAGCCGCTCGCATTGAGATAAGTATTGTCCATGAATACAATGCAATGCTCAGCAAAATTAGCGTTTTCACAGACGAGGAAATCGAATACGTAAAGCAGCTCTGGGAAGTGAAAACCATTTTAACGGCCATCAGGGAATATTGCTTCACCATGCCGCTCAACCAGATTGCTGACAACATCATAGCCGCATTGTCAAAGTGGCACAATGCCCGCGTCACCGCAATACGGAGCGACAGCCCAGCTGACATCCAATCCGCCAACGTCATGTGGCAACGCGCCATTGCAATTATATTTCCACCTAGGATCGAAGTTGTTTAGTTGATGGCCGCAATTTGATCCCAAACTAGCCTGGCTGGCAACATTTTGCGCGTTGGCCTCTGCAGCTCCAGACAGCGCAGAATTCCGCCTTTTGCCACTATGCACATGGCATCGCCTCGCAATCCTAGGACTGTCCCAGGCGGAGCATCTTGTTCCGCCGCATCGATTTCCGCCGATCCTACGCGAATTACTTCTCCTCCAAATCGAAAAAAACTTCCCGGCCAAGCGCAGTAGGCGCGCACCTGAGCTTCAAGTCTCCCAACGGGAAGACTAAAATCCAACCACCCATCCTCTTTTTTTACCATTGAGCAATAGGTCGCCGCGGACTCGTCCTGGGCAGTTGCCGCGAGTGAGCCGTCCAAAATTCTACGGAAACATTTCTCCAAAATCACCGGCGCAGCTTCGGATACTTTCCGTCGCAGCGAAATCGCAGTCTCATTTTCACCGATCGCCACCGCCAAGCTGCCGTAGGTCGGCCCGGCATCCATCTTGCGCACCAACTTCATAAGCGAAATGCCAGTTTCCAGTTTCCCAGCTAAAATTGCAGCTTCGATTGGGCTTGGCCCGCGCAGTTCCGGCAGAAGAGACCCATGCAAATTTAGGAATCCGCAGGGAATGGCGTCGAGCAGTGACTGGCTCAGTATGTGCCCGTAGGCGAAGACAATGGCCAAATCGACGGCCCGTTCCCTGAGCCATGGAATCAGATCCACACTCGGCCTATCACTCTGAACTAGATCGAGTTTAGATTTTTTCGCAAATTCCACGATCGGATTTGATTTTAGCTTCATTCCACGGCCGCTGCAGCTGTCCAACCCGCTGGCTACGCCAATGAGCTCAAAATATTCTCCACCATTTGCTAGGAGCCATTGAAGTGCGGCGAGGCCAATGGCATCGGACCCAATGTAGACAATCCGTTTCACGGCCAAATGCCTACACATTCGCAGCACATCTAGAAGAAAAAAACTGCGCGGTGGCGAGAGGCGGAATCGAACCGCCGACACAAGGATTTTCAGTCCTCTGCTCTACCGACTGAGCTATCTCGCCGACAAACCACTTGCTGGGGCCGGCGGATCCATTGTCAATGCCTTTCGAAGATTTCTAGGAGCGCGCCGCAATGCAGTCGCCCATTTTTACGTAGGTCTCCACGTCACGGCCGCTCCAATGGCGAATGTCATTGGCTGCCACGGCGGCGCCGGGCTCGAACAGCAGCACAACCGTTGATCCGCCGAGGGCAAAAAAACCTTTTTCATCACCTTTTTTCGCGTGTACGCCGGGAACATAGCACTGCTTCACTGAGCCAACGAATGTCGCACCAACCTCCACCATGGCAACTTCCCCAGAATCGCTAACTATCCTCGTCAGAAATCTGCGGTTGGTGCACAGTGCCCTAACTCTTTCGAGGGCAAGTTGGTGCACGCCGTGCAACCTATGTCCGAGGCGCAGAGACCTATTCGGCACGCCGTCACAGGGAAAATGGAAGCGGTGGTAGTCAAATGGAGCAAGCCGCGCGATGAATGCACTCCCACCTACAAACTTCCTAGCAAGCGACACGCTGCCGAGAAGCTCTTCCAACTTGAGCCGGCGACCTTTAACGGCAACTGTCCCAGCCTGTGGCAGTTTCGCAATGTGCAGATAGCGGCCGTCCACCGGCGCGCAAATGCTATCCCTATCGCCGTCGATTGGTCTCGCAGCGGGCTTCAACTTTCTCGTAAAAAATTCCTGAAACGTGTCATAGGAACGAAGATCTTTGCCGCAGTCCGCGACCGAAATTCCGTGACGGCGGACAAATGACTCGATGAAAAGCGCACTAAATCGACGATTCGCGATCAGTGACGCCATGCGCGAAAAAATTATGCCGCTGCCAACTGTCGACTGGAAAATCCTCCCAAGCAAATTACCATAGGCGAAGCGGATGAGCAATCCTCCGCAGATCTGTTCCGGCTCCAGCCTGCCGCTGTAGCGGTTGTAGGTTGAAATTGTCGCCTTCATTGCCATTGCTTTGATCTTAATTTGCGGCAAATTTCGCAGACCGTTCCGTCGCATCGTCGCGCCGTGCAGTGCAGTCTCCCATGTTGTATCATGCGCAGGTGCAACCCCATCCACAACTCTTCGTCGAAAAGATTTTTCAGATCACGCTCCACGGCGGCCGCAGTTTTTCCCTTAGAAAGTCCCCAGCGCAGGGCCAGCCGCCAAACGTGCGTATCTACCGGGAAAGTAGGCACATCGGTCAATTGTCCAAGCACCACCGACGCCGTCTTGTGGCCGACACCGGGAAGTGATTCCAGGTCCCGAAAATTCAGCGGCACTGCTCCGGAAAATTTTTCGACAATCTGATTCGAAAGCCCCAGAACAGCCCGTGCCTTCTGCCGAAAAAATCCAAGCGGATGCAGAATTTTCTCAAGCTCATTGATGTCCATCGCAGCCAAATCATCGGCCTCCGGCGCCTCGGCAAACAATTTTGCGCCAACGGCATTTACGCGCACATCGCTGCAGCGCGCCGACAGAACGACAGCCACAAGTAGCTGAAATGGAGAATTGTAGCTAAGAAAACCGTCCACGCGCGGATACATGGAGAAAAGCATGGCGGAGACTGTCGAAGCACGATCAACTACATCTGACCGCACAGCAGCCATTTATTGCAGCCAAAAACTGCCTAGGAACGGCGCCGAGTGAAGCGCTTCTCGAACTTTTCCACGCGGCCGGCGGTGTCAACGAAACGCTTTATGCCGGTGAACGCCGGGTGGGAATCGTCGGTGACGTCGCGCGGAACTATGGTGTATTCCACTCCATCGATCACTTCCTTGGTGCGACCGCGGACCGTTGACACGGTAAATATGCGCTTACCGCTCGAAACGTCTTCGTAGCAAACTGGATATAGCTGCGGATGTGCTCCCTTTTTCATGGTCAATATCTCCTAGCGCTGCCGTGCCTTGTAGCGCGGAGCCAACTTGTTAATTACGTACACTCTCCCCTTGCGCCTGACAACCTTGCAGGCCGGGTGGCGCGACTTAAGGGATCGCAGAGAAGCGGCAAGTTTCATCGTACGGGGCCATGGAACCGGCATTGGCTTGTGTGTCAACGCAAATTATGGACACTTTTTTTAGAATTCATCGCCGCCATGCGGGGCGAAGACATTGGGCTCGGTGCAACTCACACTAATCAATTCTGTGGTAAAGAACTGCGCCGCCGTCAAACTCCTTGGCGCGGTCATAGTCGCTATCGGTCAGCAGCTGGTCGACATCGGCAGCAGTTTGCTCGTCGCCGAGCGACCAAATCAATATGTATGTCGGCCGCACCTTGGCCAGAGTCTTCCGCGCACCGGCAAGCACCTGCTCCTCGAACCCGTTCACGTTGACAGATATCAAATCGATGCGGCCCACATCCATGTCAACGGAATCCAGGCGCTTTGCCTCGATTTGACCACCACTGCCGCTGGACCGCAGCTGCGTCTTCGTCGGATCATTGCCATCGAAGTCCGCAATGTCCAATTGGCCGTCGTCTTCACCTATGGCCAGACAGTTGAGAATAACCTTCCTCTGCAACCTGTTAATTTTGACATTCCTCCTGATGGCCTCGCAATTTCTTTCGATTGGTTCGAACGCTATAACCCTGATGGCATCTGTCTTCGCGGCCCAGTAGCAGCTGCGGATTCCTATGCCGGCGCCGATGTCCACTATAACCGGATTAGGAGATAGTATCTCGCAGATTTGTTTCATCGTGCCGCCGTCGCAGAAATCGCCATTTTTGACCATCTCCTGCTGCCATTTAGATGTCTGGTAGTCTGGAAGATATATCTGCAGACCGTCGATGAGGAACACGGAATCACCGAGCGGCGTAGCAGGTTTCGGCTCAATGGAAAACGCCTCGGCCACGGCGCCGTCGGCCAAAAGATGCCCGTGGAGCGAAAGCGCGGCTACACAACCGCAGAACAGCAGACGCCGCATTGCTGACTTAAATGATCGATTTGCCATGCGTTAGTTGCAAATTTTGTCCGGATGCAACCCAGGCCGCAAGAATTTTTTTGCGCAAATTGTTTTCTTGGGCACAATTTAACCATTGCGGGAATGGCAATTCGCAGCTAAAATTATTCCATGGCGAGAAAGAGTGTCAAGGAAGCCGGCGACGCTGCGCCGGCAAAGCGGACTCGCAAAACCTCACACGGCGGAATTTGCCGCACTGTCGACGAAACGCAAAGTCAACTCGGCGGCAGCTGCTTCGCCCTGCATTTTTGCTGCGGCGGCGAACGTCAACACAGACGAATCGTTGCAAACATAGACGTCGGCTTTGGGAATTGGCTCACCATCCGGGGCCACGGCGGCGGACTATCCTGGGAACGCGGCATTGCACTGGAGAACAATGGGCCAAGCGAATGGAGCTTGACCATAAAACCTACGGGGAAGATCGAATTCAAACTGCTCCTCAATGACGTGCTATGGGAGCGCGGCGATAACCACATTTGCAACGGAAATTCCATCACCGTGGTACCAAGTTTTTGACCGGCCAACGGACGGCGTCTATTTTTTGGGAAAGACCATGGAATAAATGTCAAAAATCCCTTGACTAGCCTCCACGGCACCGCAGAGGATTCGGCCGGTTTCATAGATGCGAAATTTCGCTGAACAAAGTTTGGATATCGCTCAACATATCGCCGGCCACCTTGTCACCCAAATAGGAGAGGACGGCCGCGTTAGTGAGCTTGGCGACGCGGACCCGTCCGTCGGCTTGCAGCCGGGCCCAATTGCCCATGCACTGGCTTCATGTGCAGCAGCAATGGGAAGTGGCGAGGCCTGTGCGCAGTTGGCCGACGGGGCTGCGCGCTCCATTGCCGGGCAATTTTACCACCACAGCCGTGGGGATTGCATGGTAGGCTGCGCCCGCGGCGCAATTGCGCTGATGGCCCTTGGACTTAATCGCTCCCGTAACGGTGCATGGGCAAAATTCCCCGATTCCATCCGCGACCGCATAACGCGCTGGATGAGAACGAAGGAGGACGTTCCGCTGCAGCTGCGGCCCTACGCAATCGTGCGGTCCATAGTTGCTTCCGGCATGGGATTTGTGAGCACGGACGATTCGGAAAAGCTTGTGGAAGACTACCTAAAGGAGCTACTCGCATCGCCGGCAGCTGGATTCGTCGACTGCTCGGCAATGGACCAGCTCCAGGGCCGCTACGACGCATCTGGGCTCATGGGATTGCTTCTCGTCAGGGAAGCGCTCCAGCGCCACGCGAATTCACACATTCGCGAACGGCGACTCCACGATCTTCGCTCATGCATGGCACGGTACCTGCGCATTTTGCCATATCTGCTTCAGCGCGATGGCAGCTCCTGGGCATACGGAGAACCGTCTGGGTGTCTCGGAACAGTTTGCAGCTGCAGCGCCATCCTCTGCGCATTGGCGGACGGTTGGATAGATCCTGTCCAACGCGAATCGCAGATCGCACTCCTTGGTCGCCACTTCCGCAATTTCTTTTTTAACCATTTCGACAGCGAAACAGGCAATATCATCCTGCCAGCGGCCGCCGTTGGCCACCACTCTAGCGGATTCTCGCAAGTTGGCATAGCCGCAGAAGTTGTGCACCAACTCGCGCTGTGGCATCAATTCGGGAAAAATGTGCGCGACACATTTTCCGCCGGCACGGAAGTAAATGTGGCCGAAGGTGGTAGATTTGTTTCATTCGAATCCGGATCGAAATACGACAGAGGACTGATGATCTACGGCTGCGGCAATGGCGGTCCGTCATTTCAACTTCCGCTGCTGTCACCGCCTAGGGAAGAATGCGGAGTCGCGAGGAATAAATCGGCGGCATTTCCACACTGCGCAGGAATTTTGGATGCTTCCATCGAGTGGGACGTCCCGCCTCTGCTGCCACTTCTGACTGTCGGCGGCAAGACCATTGCACCGTCATTCTACGGCAAAAACATAGCAACCGGACTCGGCGCCTCCAGGAGTTTCCAATTCCGCTACGAACAGCCGGAGGTCATCTCCATCGACGGCGAGCTGCTGCCAGGTTTCGGAAGTTGCAAAGTGCAATGGAGCTTCAACGGCAATGAAATGCGACTTGAATATGTATTTGTTCCCAAAAAAGTTGCCCGCATGGAGCGCTTCTGCTACGCCGTTCCGATTCCGGCAGCGGACGGCGAAATGAGTTTGCGCGCCAAAATCTTGCACGACGACTTCCACGGCGAATGGGAAGATGGCGACGACTCACCAATACGCGGGCCGTTTGCACCAATGTCCCACTACACCAGGACCACACCGATTCTCCTCCAAGTAGATAACAGCTATCGCTTTTCCGTGGCCGTTGACATGATACCATCGGACGAAGGAAAATGAACACCTCCAACGGTCAGGTACGGGTGCGCTTCGCGCCAAGTCCAACTGGTTTTTTCCACATAGGCGGCGCCCGCACTGCGCTGTTCAATTGGCTCTACGCAAGACATTGCGGCGGAACATTCGTGCTCCGAATCGAAGACACGGACAAAAAACGTGACAGCGAAGAAGCTCTGCGGGTCCTCATCGACGGCATGAAATGGCTTGGCCTCGACTGGGATGAGGGTCCGGAAGTCGGAGGCCCCCACGAACCATACTTCCAAAGCAAACGGAGCGAAATATATGCAGAGTATCTACAGCAATTGCGCGACTGCGGCCGCGCCTACGACAGGGACGGTGCAGTTTGGTTCCGCGTTTCCGGGTCCATGTCCCAGATTGACGATAAAATTCGTGGCAAAGTGCAACGTCTAGAGGAAAAAGACTTTGTAATTGTTCGCTCCGACGGGCAGCCCGTTTTCCACTTCGTGAATGTCGTCGATGACATTGCCATGGGAATTAGCCATGTAATTCGCGGAGAAGATCATCTATCAAACAGCAGCAAGCACGTGGAGCTGTTTTTGGCGTTTGGTCGGCAGCCGCCGACATTTGCACACATCCCACTGATACTTAAAACGAACGGCCCCGGTAAGATGAGCAAACGTGACAGCGGTGCTCTGATTGAGGACTACGCCGGGCGCAATTACCTGCCGGAAGCTGTACGCAACTATCTGTGCCTGCTTGGATGGTCGCCTAAGGACGATAGAGAAATCCTTCCCATAGAAGAGATTATCGCACTATTTGACCTGCCTGGGATTAACAAAAATAACGCCAGGTTCGACGAAAAAAAACTCGCCCACATAAACGGCGAATACCTGCGCCGCATGGCTTTCGACGATTTCTATTCCAGGGCAATTCCACTTTTGCGGAATGCCGGCCTCGTCGACGATTCGAGTGATGGAGCCTACGTGCGATCGGTGCTGGGCATCTGCCAGGAAAAATTGCGCGAACTTGCAGAGCTGGAGCACTTTTGCGCCTATTTTTTCCGGGACGACTACCAGCGTGACGCAACTGCCGAAGGGAAAATTATTTCTTCTGGAAATTCATTAGCCAGCGTTGGAGAATTTTTGGCGGCACTTTGGGAACTTGGTGACCGATGGGATGTTGAATCCCTCGAACAATTTACACAAAAATTAGCCGCGACCAATGGGAGAAAAACGGGTGACTACATCCATTCGATTCGCTTTGCCGTATCAGGCCAGTCCGTTGGCCCTGGATTCTATGCCATGGTTGCAGTCATTGGCAAAGACCGCACGGTAAAGCGCTTGGAAAATTTTCTTCGCCAATACTCAGCCGGAAATCCATAGTGGCCATGCCGTCTGGCGGCCGTTGCGTATTGTCTTTACTCGCAACATCGGATCGCATAGGGCAATGGCAGTGAAAAATGCTCTGGGGCGGCGCGACAGTGGCCGTGACTGTTGGCGCGCATATGCTTGTGCCGTGAAATACCTGCGAGAACTGCGATCGCTGCGGTGGCTCGTCGTCTGTGCGCTATTTCTCGGAATTATATCTGGGTTTAGCAGCGGCTTCGCCATGCCAATCCTTCTTAAATATCTTGTGCGACGTATCTTTGATTCGCCGGGGACATCGATAAAGGCCGTCGCATTCTACTGCTCCCTTCCCGTTATATTGATTGGAATACGTTCCATGTCAGGCTTTTTTGCAACATGCATTGTGGCGCAAATTGGCCAAGATGTAGTTCGATCCATCAGGGAGAAGATTTTCCAC
>JAITDL010000034.1 GCA_031282565.1 Puniceicoccales bacterium | reverse complement strand
CAAGCCATTTTCCCAGCACATCGAGATTGCAACACTCTTCGCTAGCAACCTTCTGCAACATGCTAACGGTAGCCTCATACTTCTCACTTGGCTTCCCATCGACTGGAATGCACATATCCAAATCCTTCATGAAGTCTTGGAATATGCTAAGTATGCCAAGTTCGCGCCTATGCATGTAACTCAGGATTGACGGCCGCTGCCCATCCTCTTCCATCCTAGTTGCAAAAAACGATTCGTACGGCCGCACCCTAGCCTGCAATTCGGAGTCTAAAACATGCCTCCATGATTCTGGGTCATCACCCGATAGGGTCAATGCTTTGGCCCGCTGAACTGATGTTGACGAAGCTACTAGACGTAAAATATCCCTATCTACTTCATTGGTAGCCGGATTAAAATCATCCAGCAGATGTATTGGAGCCAAATCAGATGCTACGATTTCAGCTACATACCTGCCTAGCATGTTTTGATTTAGGTGGCTAATACCGGTCATGCCGGCACCAATCTCCAATCCGCTAACTGATTTTTTCGAAACAATTTCGTATAGACGACCAGCAATCGGATTCAAACGGTCATCCGGAATTCCAACGGTTGCCCAGCCACCTGCTCCGCGAGTTATCCGCAGATCATCGGCACCACCTGCACGTGCGGCCGTTAGAACTTCAATCTGCTTACGTGTTTTCTTGATGACTTCGATAAAATTGCCGTTCGTTACGTGAATAGCCTTGCCTTCGCCAAATACTTCATTGAAGTCACCAAAATCTGGAACGAATGATTCATCTATGCTAGCCAACATCAAATCAATTTTTGTGCGGAATGTAATCATCTCCGCAGCTGGAACATATTTCCCTATGGCTCGTATGCCGTGAATTATACTCAAAAAAACTTTGCAATCGATCTTTGGAGGCGGATCTCCGGGATTGGGTGAATCTATGTACATGTCGAACTTATTGCGCGCATTATATTTGCCGCCATCTTTACCCAAAAGCACTCGCCTGAGATTCAACACAAATGCTTTTTCGCGAGACTCCCTCTCTTCCGCTGACACCGCAGGCGCATCAAGCTCCTCTGAGAGTTTAGCCAAACTGGCCATGGTTTCCGCAGCACTTTCTTCAGTATTGCCGTATATGTTACATATCAATTTCCATTCCGGCGTCCTTTCAATTTCACGCACATCTCGCGGAGTCGCGACCATTTTATTCGTTACACTTTTAAGCGGTTGACATGCAGATTCAACGACCAGTTGAGGCAAACTGCCAATTTCGGCAGATTCATCAGCAATTGCCCTGCGGATATCTTCATTTTCATCATCGCGTAGAATTCTCTGCAGTTGTTCGGCATTGCGCTTTGCGACATCGCCAGCACTATGTCTGCGGCCAATATCCCAAACTAAAATAGCCAAATGGTGCATCGTGCGAGCAGCTTTCACACGCTCATCAACGGCAATGCCTTCTTCGTTAAATTTTCGTGAACATCGGTCAAACAACGCCATCGCGGCTGAGCTCCACCCATCGTTTAGTAGTCTCGCTAGTTTTGCAACCTCAGAGTTGCCCGGTCCTTGATCAATGGGTAGGTTGAGCTTGGCACATATCGCACCCAAACATGCCACGCAAAAATTTTTGTGGGTTAAAAGACCCAAGCCATACGTCTGCCAGCTGCCGCGATCTTTTGTAATGAAGTCGCACCCAACTTCAACTTCAATCTCCGTGTCGCAAATCCTCACGAATGCCTTTTTTCCATTACACAGGTCCACTTTTACAGATAAAACATCGACATCCTTATGCGTAATCACAACCTCATATTCGTCGAGATGCATTATTTTTGAGGGGTCTTTATCTATTAGTTTCCAGTTATAGTCTTGCGGCAGGCCTCCACGACCATCTGTCCTCGTCAGCATGTGGCCTAGTGCCTTGAGGACCGTTGCTGCTTTCTGTGCCGCCTCAACATTATCGCCTGCTGCGCCGTCGAATTGGTATTCGACCAACTCAGTATACAAATCTCTAAAAAGAGCAGCGTCATCTGCTTTGAACTTTACACCAGAAGGGACAGACAAGTAGTCTGCATTAATGGTTTTGGGCGCATTTTCAAATCTATACGGCGACGTGTGCTGGTCGACATCCATGTTTGACATACCATGAATTACATTTCCGATGAGCCGTCAAGCTAACATTTCGCGTACTACAATTTTTTTAGCGGCAGTTTTGCCATCCATGCACTTGGACAGCACAGAAGTGATTTGCCTCCTGCGCAAATTGTTAAAAAAATGGAAAGCGGCCGAAAAACGTTGCCCGAGAAATGTGTGCAACTAGAAAATTGTTGGGCGTCTGGATGGCGCCAACGGAGTTGGAGGAAACTATGGCATCGATCGTCGGAAGCAAAACGGAACTAAATCTGCTCCTAGCATTTGCTGGGGAATCACAGGCTAGGAATCGCTACGATTTTTTTTCATCAAAGGCCAAAAGTGATGGCTATGTGCAGATTGCGAAATTGTTCAGAGAGACCGCCGAGCAGGAAAAGGAGCACGGCGAACGCTTCTTTAAGTTTCTCGAGGGAGGTCACGCAAAAATTTCTGCGCCATTCCCAGCCGGCGAAATCCTATCCACCGAAGAAAATTTGTTGGCTGCAGCGGCCGGAGAGCGCGAGGAATGGGAAAAAGCCTATGCGGAGTTTGCAAAAACCGCCGAAGGAGAAGGCTTTAGCGCGATTGCTGCGGCATTTAGGGCCATTGCTGTAGCTGAGAAACATCACATGGAACGATTTACATCAATGCTTGAGGAACTGCGCCGCGGAACGATCTTCAAAAAATCCGATGGAATCATCTGGGAATGCCTGAACTGCGGCTACCTGCACTCTGGGAATGGAGCGCCGGAGATCTGCCCCGCCTGCGCCCACGCAAAGGCGTATTTCGCAAGGAAGCGGGACTGCTGGCACTAGACGCGGACAGCGAAAACTGGTGCGAGCGAAGGGACTCGAACCCTCGGCATCCACCTTGGCAAGGTGGCACTCTACCAACTGAGCTACACTCGCAACGGGAGGCACATTGGCCGGTGGCCGTTGCGAGTCAAGCATCCGATTTGAGAAATTTTAAAAAAAATATTTTCCCCGCCGATCGGCGGCCTGGGTTTAGCGGAAGTAAAACGCGGCAGCTGATTTACAATTAATTGACCCGCCAACCAGCGGCGGTGAAAATATTCACCAGCCGTTCGCAAAATCAATTGACTTTTCGTGGAATGCGCACAAAAAAGAATACGTGTCTCGACATAGGGAACTTGAAACTGATCGCCTACGTCTCCGCCCGCTGGAGCCGACAGACGGGGATCGCATAGCGACGTTCATGGCGGAACGCGACGTGACAAGATATCTGCTCTATTTTTCCTATCCAATTAACATCGAGCATGTTAACACATGGCTGAAGAATGTGCTCGATGCGAAGCCGGAGTACTGCGGCTACTGGGCGATCGTCGACAG
>JAITDL010000015.1 GCA_031282565.1 Puniceicoccales bacterium | reverse complement strand
CCAGCTACAGCAGCCGCAGGCGCATCTCCGGACGAAATCTTCAAACTGGCTTGCAAACTCGCATTTAGCGTAAGCGGAGTGCCTCCACCGGTCGCCAACGGCATAAGACCGACACGGGTGCTTTTTTTTGCTGTGGCGCAACCACTGACGCTATCCTCCTCCAATGGAAGATTTTCTCCATTGCCGTCGCCGCGCTTCTTTTTTTCTTTCCTTTTCCCAGTTTCAGCGGCTGTACAGGCAGCCTTCGCGGCCTCAAGTTCGCCGGCAACGACATTTTCTTTGTTTAGAACAAAATAGGCTAGCAATATGCCGACTGATACGACGCAAATTAGCACCAGCACAACTTTGCCTATGACGCTCTCTGCGAAGTGAAATGCAGTCATCGCGTTTACAAGTCGTGTGCGCACAACCACATCTCTAACGTTGAGCGCTGCGGCAACTGCAGTTACGATGGCTTGACCGCAGAAAAGCGCGGCAAGCACACCAACTTGCACAACTCCACCGACGGCATCACATGGTCCACTGGCCACTCTCCGATGCTGCACCTAAAGTTGCAGCCGTCAATCCAATTTAACCAAAACACATGGACACGATTTCACCGCCGCCGCATGCCTCGGCAAGCTATTCTAATTGCGCCTATTTTGGAACTTCCAATGGCGGATAAACAGTAATCCGTTCACTCAAAAACTTACAGGACCCCGACCCCTGCGCAATTTCCCTTGTGCAATAGCTAATAGGTGTACCATCTTCCGCCGTTCCACTAAATTGCACGCTACGCGCCACGCATTTTCCACCGTCATCTGCGCAAAATATTAGTTGCCGCAGCATCCAATTTGGGTTAATAACTGGCAGCCTCATTTCGACGGCCTTTTCCAACGCAGCCCGCCAATCCATGCCGGCAATTATGTACGGCAACAGCAGATATGCATTGGCCGTATATGTGTGGCCGACGCCTGAAATGGTGAATTTTGCGGGTGGAAGCTTTCCAGTCTCGTTTGCATAGCTAACAATTGATTCGTAAATAATCCTAAAGAGGTCCTCTGCCATTGGCGCATCGTTTTTTTGATTCAATCTAATAATTTCATGAGTTTGATATATTGACCTTAGCAGCACATCGGTATAGCCGCCGAGCAGAGTTGCATTTTCTTCTCCATCAATGAATGGTGTCAATTTTTCCATTGCATTCCTCAAGGCAACGAAATTCGGCGACTGATCGGTTCTAGCATCAATTTTTTGAATGGAGGACACAGTATCGAAAATTGTATCACGCAGTTTTATTAGCGCGTCTGGAGAGGCAAATCTCTCTTCGCCGTTGAGCGTAAATTTCGCCGCATAGACGCCGGATGCTTCTGCTACGCCCATATTTCTGGAGATCGCCCCAGCACTTTTGCCAAGCGTGTTACACCCAATGGAATCGTTTTCATTGACGTTAAATATCTGCAAATGGCCGGCATTTATTCCGCTTAGCACATCCCTGATCCCCAAGAGAGCATCCTTGCAGGAACTGAACCTCGATGGCCAATTGGACAATGTATCGGCGAAAGTGCGAATGAACACCCTGTGCAAACTCCTAACGTGATCCTCGTCACATAATTTCCCATCTCTATTGAGGTTGGCGCTATTTTCATTGCAATTTATATCAACCTCACATGCCGCTCCATTTTCATCTAAACATGGAAGGCCAACACAATCGCCAAAACCGAACATGGAAATAGCGCATCTAAGCAGAAACAGTGGATGGCTGACTTGCATTGTTGCACACACACCCGTTGAATAGCAAGTGGCATCATTGTCGCGCTGCCGCACTGACTTACCAAATATGGCCTCTAAAACAAACGGGCGCATAGCGAGTATGAGAGCTGTCCTGTTTCCCATTATTTTTTTCCTGACTTCATCGTTACTTCTCATTTTTCTATCAAATACCGGCATGTATTTGCTGAATATAGCTAGTCGCGTAAATGCATTGTCGCCAAATAAAAATGCCCTCGCGCTTTTAAGGTTAATCATATTCAGCATTGCAGCGATATTGCCATGGTCATAGGCTAGATGCAAAAACCCATTTGCGCGCATTTGAAATTCTTCGAGCAGTTCAAAGGCGTGGGCCACAGCATCCCCATCAACCATTGGCGCTGCGTTTAGCTCCTTTATCCGTTCGTGAAGCTTCTCGATTTCGCGCATGAAGAATACCGCATGGCCAAGTGCAACCGGCTGACTGATTTCAACTTCATCTGCAGTATTGTCGGAAAAGCAACGACCCCAGCTCATTGCAGCTTTGAGACTGGAAGGCACTACGGACAAGGCTATTTCATCGCCGTCGGCCATGAATCTAGCCAACAAACTTCTATCCATCAAGATGTGGCCGCATTCAAATTTTCCAACGAGCTGCGCAACTGTTCCACTGCCAGCTACAGCAGCCGCAGGCGCATCTCCGGACGAAATCTTCAAACTGGCTTGCAAACTCGCATTTAGCGTAAGCGGAGTGCCTCCACCGGTCGCCAACGGCATAAGACCGACACGGGT
>JAITDL010000014.1 GCA_031282565.1 Puniceicoccales bacterium | reverse complement strand
ACCCGTGTCGGTCTTATGCCGTTGGCGACCGGTGGAGGCACTCCGCTTACGCTAAATGCGAGTTTGCAAGCCAGTTTGAAGATTTCGTCCGGAGATGCGCCTGCGGCTGCTGTAGCTGGTAGTGGAACAGTTGCGCAGCTCATTGGAAAATTTGAATGCGATCACATCTTGATGGATAGAAGTTTGTTGGCTAGATTCATGGCCGACGTGACCGCGGTTGATGGGAATTTGATTCCAGGCAATTTTGCGACTGCAAAGGATTGGCACCCATGCCTTTCGACCAATGGCGGAACGGCGGTTGAAATCAACAAACCGGTCGTGCTGGCTCGCACAGTGTATTTTTTGAAGAAAATCATGGATCTCAGCGCAGAGATAGACAGCTTCAACAAAGCTAGCGATTTTGGAGACGCAAGAGCCCATGCCATCGCCATGTTTGAGGAATGCCAAATGCGCCTAAATGGTTGTCTTCACATGCTCTATGTTCCGCGCACCATTGAATTGCTCAGCGAGATTAGCGTATCAAAAAAGAATTCGTTCGGAATACTTTCTCCAATGATTAAGTTGGCAGCGTTCAGGCAATACGTTGTCGAGGGGAAAATACCCGCCGAAAATAAAGAGCGGCTTGTGCGCGATTTGCGCGTTGCGACATTGGAGTGCGTATTTGGCCTGATGACACGGCAGCGCAACGGCGATGGAACGTGTTTTGCGACGGCGCCCGTGATCGCAATTCAGTTGAATGACCCGCTGTGGCTTGCTGAAATGCTAATAGGTGCTCTGGGTTTTGGGAAAAATGGCGATTGCGGCATTCGAGTCCTGGCAGAGGGTGGAGAGCGGTCCAGCGTCGAGACTAACACAAACGAAAACGGGAAAAATATCAAGGACGGAGATGCGCTGTGGAGCCGTGAATGCGTTAAGAGTTTGCAGCGACTTGTCATACGCACTTGTGCTGATTCGCTAGCCGACTGGCCGTCAAAAGTTTTAACCTGCGCAAAAGAACTCGCGGCCATGGAGGATGCGCTGAAGACAATTGGCGGTGTTAATGACGTTACGCCCGTTGTGGAGAGATGGGGTGACGATGTTCCATCGCCAACGTGCACCACGGTCAAGGCGCAATGTGGCGCGGCGGCTGGAAATTCCAACGGCATTGACGAGGGCTGCGGCATGTATGCCGTTCCTTTCAAATTTAACGGTAAAGATAGAACGGCGACTAGGAGCACCTTGGCCGAGGTTTGCGAATCGATAAACGCTAGATTAAATGAGCTCAAGGCAAAAGTGAGCGAAGATAATCCGAATCGCAAAGAGGAACTTGCAAATTTTGATAGGGCATTTGCGGCCCTTGGCGATTTGCGGCCCTATGCCGATGGCACGAAGCAGGCAGGTCTATACGGCGGCTACATGGACATCGTGCTGAAGGCCATATATCGAACTCGGCACATTGCCATGCTGAACGGAGAAAGGGATGCCGCCACTGCCGCTGATTTCTTTCGAATTATCTACGAATCGATTGTGAAATATTGCAATGAAAATGGAAAACTTCCGCCTGCAAAATTAGTCGTCTCCGGCGCCGGACACACCTACACTGTCAATGCATATCTACTAGCTCCATATATAGTTAGCGGGATGGATTGGTCGGCTGCACTGGCAAAAGTTGCCGAGGGTGGCTTGCAGATTGTCGATCCAAATTGGGAACATCGGCAATTTTACATTGTGAAAAATGGCGATGGCGATGGCGACGCCAGACATTTGGAATATCAACCGAGCGGCACATCGGAGTCCGGCGCGCTTTTGGTTTCAAAAGTTATTCAGTGGGATGAAAGATATCGCGAGTTTTTAAGGCGAGGAATAGTAATCGTCAACCCTCCTGTACGGCAGCCAGATGGAGCCTGAATTTCAATCGGCTCTTTCCATGGTTTCAAGCTCATTGTGCAGCCGCCGCATGCCGTCATCTTTTTCGACATCTCGCAAATGCGCAGGGATGAGCGGGCTTTTGAGGTATTCCTTTACAGGCTTTTCCAATTCCAGAATTATGGATCCGATGTGCCGATTCAGTTCGCTGATTAGGGTATTTAAATCATCAACGATGAGCTTGACCCGCTTCATTGGCGTGTTGCCGGCGACCTTGATGTCAAAGAACGCACCCTCATTCCGTTTGGATTCAATGAATTCACCAGCAGTGCCTTCCATGGATTTAACTTCCGTAATTTTTGGGATGGATCCGCGCCGCAACTTTACTGCAGCTGTGTCTAGAATGTGAAACATGTTGTGTTTGATAAATGATTGGATGAACCTAGCAATTCTTTCGTTTTCCGTGCCTGAGCCGGGAAAATCGAAAATATCCGTAACTGCCGTTCCAGTGAACGTGTTTCTAGCGGCATTCGTAACTTTTCTGAAATTGCGAATGGCCAGTAGTTTTTCGCTAAATATGTCCATGCACTGATCGTATAGCTGCAGGTATGGAAATTTTGCATGCACTTGACTCGGAAGTTCATTTTTCAGAGCTTCGTGCAGTGCCTTCAATTCGCTAAATTTACCGTAGTGAATGCGCTGGCGCGACAGGGCCAGGAATAGTGACATGTCTCGATCCGTTGCGCCTGCTGCCAATTTGACGTGGTTAATCATTTTGGTGCAATCTACCATCTCATTAAATGCGCGATTGATATTGCCGTCGTCGATCTGTGAGCATTTTGGCGGCAAAAGTGTGCATAGCCTGTTGAAATCGGCTGGATTTTTCAGCCACGCGGAGAACGCTACACCGACGGATTTTGATGGTTCGTTGGCAAAAACAAAAACCCTATCGCACAGGCGTGGCAGTAATTTTTCCGAGACGGCCATGAATTTTGCTCCGTCGCCTAGGGTGCTTTCAATTTCCGCGAGAAGAATTTGGTCGTTCCCGATGCGCGTCTTCAATCTGCGCCGCTGCACGAAATAAAAAATTCCAAAACTAAAAGTGACGCAAACCCATGCACAAATTTTCGACGTGGTGCTGCCGCCGTTGAGTATGGCCGCCAATTGCTTAGCTCTAGGTCCGAACGAGCCATCGGCCGCCAGGAAATGTAAATAGTCATCGCCAACGGCGGCGAGGAGCGCTTCCCCGGTGCAATTAGCTGCCGATGCCACTTCTTTCAGAGGAACATGAAAGCAGAGGGATGATGAAAATAGAGGGAGCGCTATGCCTGACTCGGCCATTGCTGGTGCTAGGTCAATTACACGACATTTACATTGGTTTAGCAAGTCGAATTCGGCGGCCTAGGAAGAAAGTTGCGCCAAGCTGTCACGTCGCACTATTTTTCTAGACATTTGCCACAAAATGCCGCTTAGAGTTTCTATGCAATGGGCGCCGTGCCACTCGATTTTCAAAGCTATTTTGAAGAAAAGGCCATGGACATTGCCGTTGGCCGCTGCGGTTTCGATGGAAATTTTCGTCCATTTGTCAGGCCGGCTGAGGCCAAGTTCGGCGACTTCCAAATCAATGGTGTGCTGCCATTTGCAAAGGCAATTGGCGCAAACCCGCGCGCACTGGCGCAGAAGCTCCGCGACGCGCTGGTCGACGATGGAGAATTCTCTGCCCGCGCCGGCGCCGAAGTTGCCGGCGCGGGATTCATAAATTTGACGCTAAGTTCTTCGGCCCTTGGACAGTGGCTCGATATTCATGCCGTTGCCGATGCATTTCGCCGTGGAATTTCTGCGGCGACCGGATTGGCCGGCCGGAGGGTTATCGTTGACTACTCCTGTCCAAATAGCGCCAAGCGGATGCACGTTGGCCATTTGCGGTCCATGGTCATTGGCGATGCGATCCGCCGCATGGTGGAATTTTCCGGAGCGAAAGTTTTGGGAGATAATCACATAGGCGACTGGGGAACGCAATTTGGCATTTTGCTGCGGCAGATTGCAGTTGAAAATGTCGATCTTTTTTCCGCGGAAGGGGATGATGTCCTTGATCTGCTGGAGGGGCTCTATCGCCGCGGAACCGCCGCCGTTGGAAGTTCGGCCGAGGCGCTGGATGTGGCGCGCCGAGAACTCGTTGCCCTGCAGAATGGTGACGCAGTGCGCGTGGCCCTCTGGGAAAGGATAAACGAGCTCTCCTACGCGTCGTTCCAGCGGATCTATGACCTTTGCGCTGTACATTTTGATCTCATTCTCGGCGAATCATTTTACAGGGACAAGGTTCAGCGCGTCTACGATGAGCTGCTTGACTGCGGGGTTGCCGTCGAAGACAATGGCGCGCTAGTTGTTTTTCACGAAGAACATGATCGATTTTGCGAGCAGCCATTCATCGTCAGAAAGTCGGATGGCGCATCGAACTACGCGGCGACTGATTTGGCTGCCGTTCTATATCGTGTGGAGGAGTTTGGCGCCGAAGAGATCATCTACGTCACCGACGGCCGCCAGCGGGACCACTTCGAGCAGCTCTTTCTCACGGTTGACAAGTGGTTCAAGGCAAAGGGTTACAAATTGCCAACGCTGCGGCACGTGTGGTTTGGGACTGTCTGCGGCGCCGACGGCAGGGCCATCAAAACTCGATCGGGCGAGTCCATGCGGCTCGGTGACCTGTTTTGCGAGGCGATCGGCAGAGCCGGCCAAGTCGTGGACGAGAGGAGTCAGTCGCTGCCTGTGGATGAGCGGGAGCGCATAGCAAAAGCCGTTGCCGTTGGGGCGATTAAGTATGGCGATCTGGTGCAAAATCGCACGTCGGATTACATTTTTTCGCTGGAAAAATCGCTTTCGTTTGATGGAAATACCGCGCCCTACGTGCAATACGCCTGCGCGAGGATTAGTGCAATTTTGCGAAGGGCTGACGGTGAGGGACTTCGCCCAGGTCGACTTTCCGGGCCGGCTTCTGCGGAGGAGCGCGCACTTGCCAG
>JAITDL010000013.1 GCA_031282565.1 Puniceicoccales bacterium | reverse complement strand
TCGCAGAACCTGCTCCGCCGCAATTGGTTTTGGCAGAAAAATCTAGCGGGAATTCCAAATTCCGAGGCGCCGCGGTGCAGCGCTAAATCGCTCCCAAAAGACAACTTCGCGGCGCCTCCAAGCACTTGCGACTAGGTAACGATCCTAAGTTTTTGCAGTGACCCGATATTTGGCAGGCTGTTCATGCGCTCCAGAATTCTATCTGTCTGTAAATCAAGCTCATGGGCAGCGGAGCAATTTGCCGCCCTTACGGACACCGTCTTTCCGCGAATTCCACTCGGCTGGCAGAAGTTACACAGCGGCATGCCAACGATTTGCGGCCAAAGTTCGATGAGCAACTGCAGCCGGTTCGAGCGACCTATGGAGGACGCGATAAATTGCTCAATAACCGCCCCAAGTTGCTGGGCTGGTTTGGCAAACTTGCACCTATCGGGAGCGGGCAATCCGCAAAAATTACTGGCCAGCGCAGCATGGCGCGGATTTCGCAGGCGCGATCGTCGCGCTATTTCCTGGGAATTCATGGTTTATGACACCTTCTATGGCCACCGCCGACCGATTGCAATGGTTCTTAGAAAGTTTTTCATCATCTTGCTTAGGGTGAATGATTTATGTTGACATTTTCCCGCAAATTATTTTATGTGTCGACCCGTGGAACGTAGAACATTCAGCACACGCTTATTTCCAATCGCAGCAGCCGAAGCCCTTGCGAGATGGATGCACGATGACGCACCGCGAACAAAAGAAGCGGTGACGTTGGTTCCCTTTGGCTATGAAGGAACTAAAATCCCTGCGACAGCTATGCCGCTGCGCGACGGCTGCTCCACAATCCCAAGTCACGATACAATCGTAATCAACGTGGCGAAAAAAGAGCTCCAAGGGAAACTTGGCCAATATTTTAGCTATGGTAGCTGCATTTTTATCGCAAAAACACTCGAAGAAGGTGTTATAACTGCCTGGCGCGTATTGCTTAGTGATGGCGTAGTCTACACAAGCGATGCACTCCCAAAGAGCTTTCTAAATTGACTGCCGGCGGCGGAATGTGCAAATGCCACGGAAATTCTCGCACAGCCCTGATTTTTCCGTGACTTTTCGCCGGAGATTGCCTAAATGGCGCGGAAAATGATGGGAGATGGCCATATTTCGCAGGTTGTTGGCGGTGTTGTGGACGTTGCATTCGCCGAGGCGTCGCAGCTTCCAGCAATCTATGATGCTCTGTCCGTTGATGTTGGCGGCGGCAAATCCATCGTCCTAGAGGTCCAGCAGCAGCTGGAGGGAAACGTCGTTCGCACCGTGGCCATGGCAGCTACGGACGGTCTGCGGCGGGGAATGGCGGTGCATCCGACGGGTGGACCCATAGCCATGCCGGTGGGGGAAGCTGTTTTAGGGCGAATTTTAAATGCTCTCGGCGAACCCATCGACGGCCGTGGACCGATCAAAGCCGAGAAATGTCTTCCCGTGCGCAGGGGCGCGCCAATTCTAACGGAGCAGGATACTGAGGCAAAAATCCTTGAAACCGGCATCAAGGCCATCGATTTGATCTGCCCATTTACAAGAGGTGGAAAGGCCGGAGCATTTGGTGGAGCGGGAGTTGGCAAGACTGTCGTCATCACCGAACTCATACACAACATCGCCAAAAAGTACGGCGGCTATTCCATTTTCACCGGCGTCGGAGAGCGCTCCAGGGAAGGCAACGACCTCTACCACGAGATGATATCCTCTGGATTGATCGACCTCGACCATCCGGAAAAATCGAAGGTTGCGCTCATTTTCGGCCAAATGAACGAACCGCCAGGAATCCGCATGTTGGTCGGGCTGAGCGGGTTAACAGTGGCCGAATACTTCCGCGACGGGAAGCACCTGGACGTACTCCTATTCATCGACAACATCTTCCGCTTCTCCCAGGCGGGCTCGGAGGTGTCGGCGCTGCTCGGACGGTCGCCATCCGCCGTCGGCTACCAGCCAACGCTCGACCACGAAATGGGCCAGCTGCAGGAGCGCATAGCGTCGACAAAAAATGGCTCAATCACTTCATTTGAGGCTGTTTATGTCCCAGCCGACGACACCACCGATCCGGCGCCGGCGGCAATTTTTGCGCACCTGGATTCCACCATCGTCCTCGACAGGAAGATATCATCGCTGGCCATATTTCCGGCAGTTGATCCATTAGTTTCTACGTCCAAAGCACTTAGCGTTGATATTGTCGGCCGCGAGCATTTCGACTTAGCGAGGAGAGTCCAGGGTTTGCTGCAGCGCTACAAGGACTTGCAGGATGTCATAGCGATCCTCGGCATGGACGAGCTCTCCGAAGATGATAAGCTGGCCGTGGCCCGGGCGCGGAAGGTGCAGAAGTTCCTCTCGCAGCCATTCTTCACCGCATCGGTCTTCACCGGCATGGAGGGCCGCTACGTCTCCCGCGAAGAAACTTTGCGCGGGTTTTCAATGATCATTAGCGGAGAATTGGATGCGGTGAACGAGAACGATTTCTACATGAAGGGCGCCATAGATGACGTGCTAAAAGCCCATCGCGGAGGACATTAGCCAATGGCGCTCACCGTTGAGATTTCCACGGCGGAGGGTGCCGTGTTTGAGTTTGATGCGGAATACGTTGCCGTTCCAACGGAAATGGGGGAAATAGGCATAATGGCGGGCCATGTCCCTCTTGCTGCGGTTGTTCAGCCGGGACTACTCCGCCTGCGCAGCGGTGAAAACTGGGAATCAATTGCCATCGACCGCGGCTTTCTGCTTCTGCAAAAAGACTTTCTCGCCATAGCAGTCGACGCCGCCGTAAACGTCGTTGACCTGGACGCCGAGGAGGCTGCAAACGCTAAAAAACGTGCAGAGGAGGCCCTGGAGGAGGCGAAAAAATCCAGGCTCGACGGCGAGGAAATCGCTCAGCTGGAGGCAAAAATTCGCTACCAAACGATCAAGCAGCTGGCCAAAAAGAGCCAGCCTTGACGGTAAAATTTGCGGCGACCCTCCATTCTGTGCTTCCCTAGGCGGTGAAAATTCCCATGGAGAGCAATCGGACTGCGTGACTTGGCGATGGCTGGAACATTGAAAGAACATGACTTTGAATTCATGGACGTGGCGCTGGAGGAGGCGCGGATCGCCATGGCTGAGGACGAGGTGCCCGTGGGTGCGGCCATCGTATATGATGGGGAAGTCATTGCCGCGGACCACAATAGGGTACGAGCTAGCTGCAGCGCTCTGGCACACGGAGAAATGCTCGTTTTGGCGGCCGCCGCAAAAAAACTTGGCGACTGGCGCCTCAACGGATGCACACTCTACGCAACCAAGGAACTGTGCCCCATGTGCGCCGGCGCCTGCGTAATGTCCCGCGTAAGTAGAGTCGTATTTGCCGTAGGTGATTGCGCCATGGGATGTCTCGGCGGAGGACCGTTCGATTTTTCAAGCGTGCCAATGTTTAACCACAGATTCCCCGCCGTTGGAGGTGTCCGTTCAGATGAGTGCCTAGTTCTTCTCCGCGAATTTTTTGCGACAAAAAGAATTCCGCGCAAAGACTGCAGCGAAGGAATCACATCCGACCAAGTAAAAATGCTGCACAAACGCCTTGACAAAAGCGCTAATATATAGAGATTCCTGTGAACCGTTAGGCATGGAATTAGAGTACGTTGAAGTTGATGGCAAGGTGGTTTCGGTGCTGCCGGGGACCATGTTTAGAGTGGAGTTGTCGAATGGGCACCATGTGCTTGCGCATATTTCCGGCAAGCTTAGGAAGAACTTCATTAAGCTAACAAACGGCGACATGGTTCGCATGGAGATGAGCCCCAAGGACGTGGAGAAGGGACGCATCGTCTATAGGCTCCGCAACGCCTCCGTAAGCCGTGGGGCGCCCGTGCGCAGTTTCGGTCCTCGCCGACGCAAGCCATAATATAGGCAACACTTCGCGCTGTCGAATCTGCTAATTTCGCAGCCACTCCGCTGGCGATAAAAAAAACTACTGTGCCAGGTCTCCGCCGCGGCTTCAGTTTGAACTTCATGTTGCGGATGTCTTATGTGCCCCATGCCCAACGACTTATTCGCCAAAAGCGCCTTCACCAGTGGCCTGCGGCAGCGAATGCGGAACGTAAAATTTTTGTGCTTTTTGTGGTTTTTCGCAAAAAGTGCTTGCCTTTTTATTTCAGACCTCACATGCACGCTCCAGGAGAAAAATTATGTCATCGAAACTTACAGATCAACCTACTGCGGCTAAACCCGCACCTGCACCTCAAACACCGGCACCGGCACCTGCGAATGCTGCCATACCTGCACCTTCTAAAGAGGCTCCTGCAGGCGATCCGGCAGTTACTGCTACAGTTGTTTTGGCACTTGGATTTTGTGTGCTTGCGCTGGCACGCCAAAAGGCGTTGGAAAATATAGCAGCCCGCCTAGTGGAAAGCCACGCTTACCTCACTGTTGCATGCGCGATGAAGATAGCTGCGGATGGAGGTTTTGGCAATGAGATCAAGCAGCTATTTACGGCTGAACCCAGCACTATGCAAAAGATTGCTGCCTATCTCTTGACGGTCATTACCTTTGGAATTGCGTACCTGGTCACCACATTGTACGCCGTTAAGCAGTACATCGATAAAGAAAGTCAATTCGGGAGAGACTTCACGACAGCCACTGGGAAGCTTAACAAAGATAACGTCGCTCTCAAGGCAGCCATAGTTTCAGCTGGTGAATACTTCCTCAAAGTATTCAAACCGGGCGAAGGAATCGCTGACCCAGCCGATCCTAGTAAGAAAATAACGGATCTCGATAAGATGCTTCTCGCTAGCGTTCCAAATACTAAAATTGCTGACGCCGTTACCGCTCTTACGGCCATAGGCGATGCAGACCTTAAAGATGAAAACGCCAAGGCGAAAGCGGCTGAAATTGTGGCGGCCCTTAAACCCATTTTAGGTGGAATTGACCTTAAGCCTGTCGACAATCCCACAGCTAATGATGTCAAGCTTCTTGCCTATTACCTTATTTGCGCGTTCCATGGCGCGATAGTGGAAAAACTCGCTGCCGGCGTAGAACTCGCAGTGCAACGTGCTAAGGCGACGCTTGGCTACGCTGCTGCGTTTAAATCTTCAGATGGCGCGCTCTCAAAGGTGGTCGACGACCTGAAAAAAACAGAAAGCCAGTTGCCAAGAGATATTAGTGCAGCCCTATCGCGGGAAGGTAACGCTTTGGCGGAAGCATTTAATGATACTGACTCGAATTCATCCTCGTTGGATGCTACGAAAGTTGTTTCTGTTGCCGCTGATGCGTTTAAGGCCGCCTTGGAAAATGAAGGCGAACTTGATCACCTGCAGAAACAACTCAGCGCAATTAAAGTGTCTACTGATAGTAAACAGAGCGATGTTGTCGCCGCGTTCACAAACGCCGGCTTTACTATCTTCGTCGCAAAAAGCGAAAACTCTACCATCACTGAGAACCAAGTTACTTCCGTCACAGCAGTCATTGCAGCAATAAATAGAGCCATGGACAGCTTCCGCGCAAGTATCACCGGCGCATTAGCAAATGATACTGCGTATGCTAATGCAGTGACAGCAGACGAGTCAGCCAGTCCCAGTAAAGCTAAAGAAGCACGTACGGCCGCCGAGGCTAAAGTGACTGAAGCGAAAGCGGCAGCGAAAGCAGCCATTGATCCAATCCTACTGAAAATCGCTGCGCTGCTTGGCGCCAAGAAGGATGCAGGTACGCAGCCGCCTGCCACCGCCGCCTCCGCGACCGGCGACAAGCCAGCTCCTGCTAAAACTGCTGCTGCTGCGCCTGCCGACGGTGTTGCGAGTAAAGATGGCACGCAGACAAAGAAGAAATGTTACTTAAATGAATTATCGACTGGCGCGCCGCTCCGCGGCGCGCCAGTTTTTTTTATTTGTCTATTTTGTCCGCCAAAAATTTACAATACAGCAGCAAATGGAAAGTAGTCTGCCGCAGCTCGAGAAATTTTCTTTACTGCTCCAGCCACTGCAACTAGACACATGTCCCGTGGATGAGTTGAGCGATGACAACATCGATGATTTTTTGGCCGAAAATTCCGTCGTCATGGTGGACTTTTTTGCGCCATGGTGT
>JAITDL010000068.1 GCA_031282565.1 Puniceicoccales bacterium | reverse complement strand
AGATCAGGAAGCAATAGGAGCACACGCGGACATGGTTGAGGCGCAATGTCTAGATGGCGATTTTCCGAAGTTTGCAAAAATCGATGGGGCTTGGCAAGAACTAACCGCGGGAATAGTTGCCGGCATAGTCAAGAAAGCAGCCGCAAAAAATGCAAATAACACCATTGCCATGTGGACAAATAGCATAGTACTAGCCGCGGCGAAAACTAGATGGGGAGGTTTTGATTTCTCCGGCATCGACAAATTGCTAAACCAAAACTCTCCTTGACTTTTTTCAATTTCCAGCTTTCCATCTTGTGTCGTGAATGTCACTAAACCTACCAACAGTGACAACATAGTGGCCATCACGGCTGCTCTGCTTTTTTCAGTTCCAGCGGCAACATACGTCAATGGCGTAAAAACCATCCTTTCGTGGAAGTCCCTCTCCATTAAACAAAAAGCCGCCATCGTCATCCTGACAGCCATCAGCTGCGGAATTTTTTTGCTGGTCGTGCTTGTCTACTACTTCGTCAGCAGGGACAACCCAAAATCGCATCTCGCCATGCTCCGCGCATCTGAAGCAGCACCACCGGCCAACGAAGTCGAACAGCTGGAGTCGCCGATCGGATTAGCGAGGCCTGATCAATTCGGGAAAAGTGCTTCAGCGCAGCCGCTTCAGCCAGGCTCGATTCAACCAACACAGCCCGCAGCTGCAGCGGCACCGGTCAAGCCTGCACAAAAAGCGCAAACGCTTGCCGACTATGCGGAATTTTTCCCACAAAAGTCATACATAGATATAACGCTTCGGAAATACCTGCAAACGGAACTGCCACAGGAACCTCTGAAGCTGCCTGCCGCGAAAAACTGGGAAAACTATTTCTCCGATGAAACCGCCGCAGATGGCTCCACGTATTTGGCTCCAAACAGAGCGAAAGTGCTAGCCGGAATGAAATGCTTTCTCAATGCGATCAAGTCAAACGGCCAAGACAGCGACACCATTCAGCGGTTGGCCGTTCTTGTTTGCATATTTGACTACTGCAGCGAAAACGCCAATTTGGAAAACAATGTATTTGATATCGCAGCACAAGTTTTTTGCGAGTGTGACACCTCCAGACCAAATAGACAACGGCAGCGTATGCAAGGCATACGCGCCATACTAGACCAGCTTTTTATGGGTCAGATGCCGTATTTCGCACACGGCAAATGTGCGCGATGTGCAGCCAAGATTGCAGCGCTGCGCTCCGATGATCCATTAAAACTCTTCGCAGAATTTATATCACTCTTTAAGTGCGACATAATTGCCGTTGAAGGATACGTACTTGCGAATGGAGAAAGGACATCGTACGCTGAGCTTGCGAAAATTGCTAAATGTCAATCAGAAGCGCTGCTGGATACCGCAATCTGGGCGTTGGCCTTCAGGGAAACGTTGCATGAAAACGAGCAATTACGTGCGTTGACGTTTTTGCTCCACAGATTTAATTCCGCCCATCCACTTGGCGACGAGGACACGACTCTGTTGCGTATGTTTGGAGGATGGAACATCCCATGTAAAAGTCCCACCGGCAAAATTCTATTTTTCCTCATCGACTGCGACATTGCGTCAAAATTGATTACCTTTGGGAACCGCCATGGCGCCGAGGATATGGAAAGGCGGTCCGCCGCCATCACATTGGCAGCCGCCAAGAAAAAATGGCCGACCAACTCACTTGAATACTATGCCGATAAAGTAGACGACGCCGGCGCCATTGCGGAGTTTATTAGAAAGCATTCAAATTCCATATTTTTACCCGACCCGCCACATATCGAGTTTGGCGAGTATCTTGCATGTATGTTTGATGGCAATCCACAATTTACTGAGGAAAAAATTCTCGGCACCATGGCACATCTTTTTCCTTACAGCGACATACATCATCCTCATAGAAGGATTCTTCTGTCAGGACTGTGCTACATATATGAGCACAGGTCGCTAGGCAGACTAATGTTCGGCGTCGAATTTTTCCGCAAACTCGGTTCCCACAAATTCGATAGCGAAATAGATAGCCACATGATGGATGCAGCCAAATTCATTTTTGACATGGAGTACATGCCATGTTGGCAGCATAAAAGCAACATGGGCCTGCTCCTCAACAATCCAAAGGCATTCGTCGAAAAAGTTAACCGAGCTCTGGCTGACGACAGCATCGAAGAAATGACCTTCAAAGGCCCGCGTCGCTCCAAATTAATTAAGAGCATCGTGAAATGCTGCAAACGCAATCGTGAAATGCGCAATGCCTCACCTGTCTACAACTCAATGTGCCTCCTGTGTCAAAAAGGTTACGCGCCGCGTTTTTCAGTCGCCGGCGATATCACAATTAGCCAATGCCTTACCGATGAAATTTTCCCAGAGAAAATCATGGTCGACGGGACATGGGTAACGCTAGAACTGGAGCGCATCGAATTGTTTTTATCGGCCGTCGTAGACGCTTCACGGAATTGCCCCAATGCAGAAGCAAAAAACGAACTAATTGCACTAGTTGAGCCGATACTTGTCGCAGCTGGTGGTAGATGGCTGGATTGTGATTTCACGAAGTATAAACAGCTACTAAATGTCAACTAGAATTAGGTTAACCTGAAATATTAGGCTTGATTCTCTCGACACTCTCGTTACCCTGCGCGCAAATGTCGATTCACATCGAGGGCGAACTTGGCGCCTTAGCCACCACGGCTGCTCTGCTTTTTTCAGTCCCAGCGGCAACTTACATCAATGATGTAAAAACTCTCCTTTCGTGGAAGTCCATCAGCATCTCGCTAAAATTAACCATTATTATCCTAACAATTATCAGCTGCGGATTTTTTTTGCTGCTCGCTGTTATTTACTATTTCGTCGCCAGGAACAATCCAAAATCGCTGATCGGCCTACTCCGAATAACCGCCGGAGAACTGGAACCACAAGTCGACAACGAACAACAGAAGCTGCCAACCACTTCATCGAAGTCGATCATAATCCAACAAGGTGATCAACGGCAAACACTTTCGCCATTACCGCCTGGCGCCACTGTCGCGCCAAGCATTCCCGACGGAACAACGCCCGAACCGCAAACTCTGGCCGACTATGCGACCCTTTTCGCTGCAGACGCGTATTTTACTGGTTTCATAGTTAGGCACGGCGACCTAAAACCCAGCCTAAAAGCAAGGAGGCTGTCGAAAAATGATGCGGAAAATTGGGGGTTCTATTTTGGAACCAGTACCACAGTGTGGCGTGATGGCACCACTGCAACCGAAAAATGCACACACGCTGACAGCCTATTGGAAGGAATTAATTACTTTCTAGACATACACAAAGCCGGTACCGGTGACGACACCACGTTACGTCGATTGGAAGCCCTTGCATTTTGCTATGATCGCCTGGAAGCTGGTTTCCGTGTGGCGCCACCCGATGTGCTGGACTCAATCCTGTTCGGCGAACCATCCTATCCATTTCCTGAAAAATACAAATCCCACACTGACGACGTTATGGCGCTGCAATCCGCAAACCCAGCCAAACTACTCGAGGAATTTCATTCGCTCGACAGCGAAGTGGAAATTAAAACTTCCACCATAACATTTAGAGGACGCTACCGTTTGATGATCCGTGACGAGCCAACGGCTGCACTTGACGCCGTCATAGGTAGGAGAATCTTTACAGATGTTGTTAACGCGAACAAATCACTTGCCGAGCTGTACTACCTATACTGTATCATCGCCGCTGACAACATAGCGGTAGGCTTCGGAGGGCTGCTAGACCTCGACGCAAACGGACTGCCGGATCTCGTTTTTCATGGAAATAATAGCACTCCCGCTAAGCTTGAGCGCGATGGCATCGTTAGCAAAATTGACGAACATTGTTGTCGTGTTTGCAACGGACACGTGGACGCACTGATGTCCGCCATCACAACAAAATGGCCAGACAGCCCAACACTTGGAAGCTATGCCCAACTTTTCGACGAAGGCAGCGCAGTCGCAAAATTCATTGGAGAAAATCCAAATTTGCCATTCTACGACAATCCAGACGACGACTGCCAATGCACTATCGATTACCTCGCAGTTTATTATTTGAATGCTCGTCAATTTTTCCGGACTGATAATTTTCTCGTTTTTGTCACAAAACTTTTGAAGGAGTACGAAACCAGCAAAACCAATGGCGCAAATCTTCTTCTGACTTTCGCGCTCATACCTTTAAAAGAACACGGCGCACATCTACGAGATATCATCGGCGATGCCTGCTATGCAATGTTTAATCCCCGCTGTGCCAGCGCACAAGACCACATAGCAGCTGCCATTGGTTTTCTATTTGGCGATGGCGAAGGCAGCCCGAAGTGGAATGGAGAACTTCAACGGCTGCGCATTAATGACCCGATGGCATTTATTGTGAAAGTTAACGACGCCCTTGGAAAGGGTGAACTTGAAAGCATAGTTGAAAACGTCGACAATCAAAAAATCCGCATCATCATCGAACGCAGCCGACAGCACAAAGAAATGTGCGGCAGCTGCGCTGCGTACAAAGCACTATACGAGCTTAGATTTGCTGGATGCTGCCCAATTGTCGCTGCAAGCATTCACATGGAGCAACGCATCGAGAGCGCCTTTCCTAAATATTTTTATAAAACCGGAAAGGTTTGTGAATTTGATTCGAAAAGTGTCGAGGGATACCTATTAAAACTTATAAATGGATGCGATTTTAATAGGCAGAAAGGCAATATTGCAATCGTGCTTGCCGCCGCCAAGACGAGATGGCCGGAGCACGACTTCCAAAAATGCGACCAATTGCTAGCTACAAAATAGATTCGCCGGGAAAATTATGTTTGATTTCTTCAAACTTTCATGATATTTGCTGGCG
>JAITDL010000022.1 GCA_031282565.1 Puniceicoccales bacterium | reverse complement strand
TCGAGATCGTTGCCGCTGTCGTCGTAAACGATTTTCACAGGCGCATTTACACCTGTGCCGTCAATTTTAATTCCATCGCCGTGAGCGGTTGCAACTTGGAGCGCGGCGAGCGATGCAATTGATAAAATGCTTCTGAGCAGACTGTTACGTCTCTGGTCTCTGGTCTCTGGTCTCTGGTCTCTGGTCTCTGGTCTTATCCACAACCAATTCTGACAGGGGAATTTAGGAATGTAAAGAAAGTTTTACGGAAATTGATAAAATTTCACTGTGCCGCGGCTAATGGTGCTATTTCCCTCGTGCCATCGGCTTTACGTAGGCGCGGCCGCGAATGCTCAGGTCGACTTTCTCCAGTGGCAACATGTGGCGCTCCCTCGCATCTGTCAGTACATATTCCAGCTCAGCGAATTGGCGCACGAGATCGCCGCTGCGAAGTCGCAGATGGGCAATGGACCCGCAGCGCACTTCAAATTCATCTATCCTGCCAGTGCGACTGTAGTTAGCTTCGTCCACGGACACCGCTGTCCAGCTCTCGACGAATGGGCCGTTTATGGAGCGGGCCTCCTCCATGATGCGGCACAATTCAGCCACGAAAAATAGCGTTGTTCCAGCTTCCGCAGAGCAATTTAGCTGCGGCACGGTCGACGGCGACGGATCGACTCCTGCGCACGTGAACACGAAGCCGTCTTCGGCGACGAATAGCCACGTTTTTTCCCTGCTGGAGAAGAGTTTAAAGACCGGTGTGCGCTCGAGAATTTTGACGCGAATGGTGTGAGGATAGGCCCGTTCCACGTGGGCATCGCGGACCTGCGGACATTTGAGTAAGTTATTCCGGCAGCGTACGATATCGATGGCTCCAAGGCTTGCACCCCGGGGAATTTTCAGCAGTTGAATCACATTGCTGCGTGGAAGTGTTCCAGTTGTTGCAATTTCAATGCGCTCAAGGCGATGGCCATCCGCCAATTTTCCGCCGATGAAGTCGCGCAGCTCTTTCGCCGCAAACAGTGCCAGCAAACAACCAACCGCAAGTAGCAGCGCCACAGGAAGCAACCCAGTTTTTTTACGGCCACCGGGAGACTTTTTGGAGCGCTTGGAGCTTGTTCGTTTCCTAGGCTCTTTCCCACGAACTATTTCGCGTTTTTTCATGGGTATCGTTTCCTGTGTCGCTCCAGAGCCGGTTCCAGAAGCTTCATAAGGCATTGCGTCGGAGACATTCCAGCTCCGATTGCGCAGTCGGGGTAGAGACTTGTCTTTGTGAAGCCTGGTATGGCGTTCACTTCGAGGAAGAAAACTCCGTCAGCGCCGACGATGAAATCCACGCGGGCCCAGTCGCGGCATTTGCAAACGGAAAATGCTCTCTCTGAATAGCTTCGCAGCTGTTCAATCACATCCTCACCAACTTGTGCCGGACATATGTGCTTTGCCGCTCCAGCGGAATATTTTGCGTCGTAGTCAAAAAAGTTGCAGCCGTGGGAGACTTCCATCACGGCGATGGCGTGGCCGTGGAGAATTGCTACGGTTATATCTTTGCACCCGAGGCAGTAAGGTTCTGCCAGCCAGTCTCCGCAGAGGACCTTGGTGTCAAGAGCCATGGACCATTGGGCGCCGTCGCAGCACGGTGCGCAATTGATGCTACTTCCTCCGCAATTGGGCTTTAGGAAAAGTTTGCCGCCGCAGCCCATGCACCGACAAAGTTCGTCAAATGGCAGTTCGTTTTTTCGCGTCCAATTGAATAAGTGGTGGGGCAATGTGGGCACGGCGACGGCGGCGACTAAATCCTTAGCGCGAGCCTTGTTAATCGTTATTTCCATGCTATCTGCGCCGCTGCCGACGTAGACAAATCCTTCGTCATCTAGGAGTTTTTGCAATTTTCCGTCTTCGCCAAAAGCTCCATGGACAAGTGGAAAAATAATTGCGCGGCTTGGGTTTAGGTGGTCCGGGAGCTCGTTGCGGTCCAATGTGACCAACCGCACATCTATTTTGCCGTCTAGTAACTCCTTCGCATGGAGGCCCGAACGAATTGAAACATCCCTTTCGCTGGATTCGGCACCGCAGAGAATAACGACTTCGCGATTTTCACTCAAAGCGGTCCCTCCCAAGAGTCTGTCAGGAAGCAAATTTCCGGCACTAGGTCAACTCCAAAACGCTCCATCACAGTCCGCTTCGCCAAAAATATAAGTTCTAGCACCTGGGCGCAGGTCGCGTGGCCGCGATTTACGATGAAATTTCCATGGAGGAGAGATATTTGCGCATCGCCGATGCGGGTCCCCTTTAGGCCGGCTTCGTCGATCAATTTCCCGGCGGAAGTGGCCGGCGGATTGCGAAAAATCGATCCGGCACTCGGTTCCCGCGGCTGTTTTTTTCTGCGTTCCGCCGACATTTGGTCCCGCCGCGCTATAATCATTTCAACTGGAACGAGATCGGCAGGCCGTTTCAGGGTCGCCGCTAGCACAATGTCTCCGTGGCGCAGCGGTGATTTACGATAGGAAAATGTTCCGCCGCAAATGGATACGATTTTGCCGTCGCGACCCAATGCCGTTATTTTTTCAACGAAATCGCCCATTGCCGAAGAAAATGCGCCGGCGTTCATTGCTATTGCGCCGCCGATGGTTCCGGGAATTCCATCGCAAAACTCATAGCCGCCGATGCAGTTAGAGCAGCAGGCAATCGATAAGCGCTTCATTGGTAAGCCGCAGCGAACGTAGATATTTTTTTCACCAATGCGCTGGCTTTCCCAAAAATTTCCGCGCAGCCGCAGGATGAGTCCGTGGAATCCGCTGTCATCGACGAGTAAGTTGCTGCCGGCGCCGATGATAGAGTGACGCAATCCGGATTCCCCTGCGCGGCGTAGAAGAACTCTAAGTTCGTCGAGGTTGCGCGGTTCGCAGAAAAAACGAGCCGGTCCGCCGATGCGCAGCGTTGTGAATTGCTTAAGTGGAAGGTTTTCAATTAAATTGCACGGTGGGAGCGATTTTCGAACCAAACAGCGGAATATTTCCGCCGATGAATTTCCGTCTCCGGATGCCGCTGCCATCAATTAATTCCCAGATCGCGGAGAATGGCGGCGCTAAGTGATTCGGTGCCATTTTTTTGGCAGTCGCGCATGCGCAAAAGATTTTCCTTCATTTTTCCGCACATGTCACCATCTGCCAGCTCGGCAACTACTTCCAGCAACATTCCCAAATTGCGCTGCTCCACCACTTTGGATGCACCTTCGGACTCCATTGCAAGCGCATTTGCAAGCTGATGATTTTCGGCGGCAGATGGATAGGGCACGAGCACGTTTGGCAGAGTTGCCGCAAGCAGTTCTGCGATAGTACCGGCGCCGGCGCGGCAGATCGCAATGTCGGCAGCGGAGTGCATCAGGTGCATGGAATCGCTGAATGGTAAATATCGTACGGTGAAGGTGTTGCCTCTGGCGCCGTCGGCAAATTTATCGGAGCAGTTTTGTCCAAGTCCACCGAGGCTGATGCAGTGGAATCCCAGTGCGGCGATGCTGTTGACGTTATCCATCATCCACTGGGATAGAACTTTAGATCCTTGGCTCCCGCCGGTGATGAGCAGCAGTTTGCCAAAATTTGGAAGGCCAAGTTTTTTTCTAGCATCTTCTCTGTCAATTAATTGGAAATCGCGGCGCAGCGGGTAGGCTGCAGCTTGAAATTTTTTCCTTTGCGCATATGGTTGCCGCTTCTTCAATTGCGGCGGAATGAATACGATTTTTGCAAGCGGCGCAAGGAATCGTATCGCTTTGCCCAGCTTGACGTTAGCTTCGTGCAAATAGAGAGGCCTACGGAGAACTGCCGCCGCGAGGCCGACTCCAAGTGCTGAAAATCCGCCAAAAGCAATTGCGGCACTGTAATTTCCGCGACGCAGGAGGCCGAGTGCCGTAAAAAATCCGCGGGCCGCGCCTATGACAAATTTAATTAGAGGGATTGGTCGCAGCGAGAAGCCACTGCCGGGGATGGATTTAAATGTTAAATCTCCGTAGGAGGCGGCCATCCTTCCGTCGATGCTTTTTCTGCTAATTGCCAGGGTTGCCTCATGGCCTAACTCCTTCAGCCTCTGGGCAATAGCTATCCCAGGCGCCATGTGGCCGCCGGTTCCACCGCAGGCAATCAAGATCTTCACTATGGAAGTACATTGATGTCGTGCCGCCCATTTGCAAAGGGAAATTCAAACAGGGCAAAGAGATCGGCAACTGAGAGCGATGATTTTTCGTCGCCGGAGAATTGGGTTGCGATGGCGCCGTCGCGAACAACTAAAATGCGATCACCGTGAGAGATAGCCTGGTGCATTCCGTGGGTGACGGCCAGGCAGGCGCATTTGCTTTGACGGACGATGCGTTCAACGAGGTTCATTAGGCGTTCAGCTGCGCGCGGGTCGAGTGCAGCGGTTATCTCGTCCAGCAGCAATACTTTGCAATTTCTCGCAGTCGCCATCGCGAGGCTAAGTGCCTGCCGTTGGCCACCGGAAAGCGAGCGAGCCAGTTCGTCGCCGCGGGTTTCGAGCCCCATCTCAAGTTCGCTAAGGTGTTGGCGGAAAATGGTTTTCCGTCTCCTAGTCAGCCATGGAATTGGGAGTCTTCTACCGCCGCGGCACCAGGCAAGAGCCATGTTTTCGAAAATTGTAAAATCGCCAACTGTGCCAACGTGTGGATCTTGAAAAACGCGACACACGGAGGAGAAATCGTTTTCCTTGCCGTCCATGAAGATGTGGCCGCTGCCTAGGCCGACTGCGCCGGAAATCGCTCCAAGCAAAGTAGATTTGCCTCCTCCGTTCGGACCAACCACGGTGACCAGTTCCCCGGCAGCTACGGCGAGGTTGACGGCGCTTAAAACATCTTTTCCTCCTCCGTAGGAGGCGCTTAAGTTCTCAACTGTCAGCATGGCATTGTTTCCTTTTGGTAGCCAAAAATAGCACGACGAGAAGGCCGGTGATCATGTTGAAGTCGCTGGCGCGCAGGAACGGCAAGTCGGAATGGAGCGCAAATGCAACGGCGGCACGGTATGCGATGGATCCGAGGAAGCAGGCCGTGATTTTTCCTGCCGCTGAATGGAATGGAAATAGCGTCTCACCAATGATTAACGCTGCTAATCCGCCGATGAGCGTGCCGACTCCACTGCCGATGTCGCAGAACCCATGGGTGAGGCAAAAAAATGCGCCAGCAGCTCCGGCGCAGCAATTTCCAAAAGCGACGCCGAAGTAAATCATTGCGCCAGCCGAAATGTTTTGGCTTTTGGCGAGCCGACGGTTGAGTCCAACGCAGCGGAATGCCAATCCGAAGTCTGTGCAAAGGATATATGCCGCTGCTGCGGCGACACATAGACAGAAGAGAGGCAGCATTGCTCTGCAGCTTTCCGGTGACTTGAAAACGACGTTCGGTGCACCGCCCATGATGCGCAGGCCGAGGGAGTAACACATGGAAGCGACCACTATGCCCGCCAGGAGATCGCCAATTTGAAATTTGACGTGGAGGTGTGCGGTGAAAAGTCCAACCGAAGCCGCTGCGGCACAGGCAAATAGTATGGCAGTGATCGGGCAAAATCCTCGGCCAACGGCCACGCTGGCGACGCAGCCTCCGACGATGAAACTGCCGTCGACGGTCATGTCTGCGAAGTTGAGTGCGCGGAACGTGAAAAATACGCCCAGAGCTACGATGCCGTAGATAAGTCCAAGCTGCAGAACCATTGAGGTTGAGTTCATTGGATAAGTTCCTCGGCTTCAGACAGAAGTTCTTCGCTGACAGCTATTGAAAGCCTCTCTGCGACGGGGAGATTTATGGAGAGAGTCATGGACGTTACCCATTCCGGGGCAATGCTATCGGCCGTTTCGCCATCTAGAATTTTTGCCACCATGCGTCCCGTCTGCCGTCCAACTTCCCGCTGGTTTGGTCCGAGTGCGGCCAGCGCGCCAAGTGCAACGGCATCCCTATCACTGACATAGACAGGAATTCCCTGGGAGTCGGCCACGCCTACTATGGCCGCCAGAGCAGCCAGGGCGGTGTTGTCGTTGCTAACGAAGATTGCATCCACGCGGCGAGCAAGTTCCGCAGCGGCCTGTGGCATTTCGGCGGTGCGCGTGGCGGCTCTAAGTACTAGGCCTATGCCCATTTCTTCGCAAATTGGCTTCAGCGCGTTCACTATGGCCACCGAATTCGCCTCGCCCGGGTTGTATGCTATGCCGATTGTTTCCAAGTTTGGTTGTAACTTTCTAAATAGTTCAAGTTGTGGCCTTAGCGGAACGAAATTCGAGACGCCTGTAACGTTGGCCGCGGGAATCAATCCGGCGGATTTCGGATCCGTAACGGAACTATAGACAATCGGCACAGGATCTTCAATTCTATTTGCATAGTTTGCCAAACTCTGCGCAGCCACTGTCCCAACGGCCACTGCCACTGCAGGTTTCTTCGCGGCAATCTTTTGCGCAATTTGCAGCGCCGTAGACGGATTTCCCTGGGCTGATTCGACGCGGATCTTTATGTCCCTGCCGGCCAAGGCGTCACGCACACCGCGCACCGTTTCGTCGAGTGCTCTGTGATCGGCGATTTTCATTAGGTAAACTGTTGGCGTAGAGCCACCAAAACATGGCGATGCCGCCGCGGCCATTGCCGTCGCAAGTAGAATTTTCTTCAATGATCTCATTTCATTTGTCTCCCGTTAAATTTTTTCAAGACAGCGCGATATCCGCCTCCCGTTTTGGCGTTTAGACATCGTGCAACGCGGCAAATCGTGGCCGTGCTAACGCCGGTGGCCGTTGAAATCTCCCGATAGGAGAGTTTTCCATCACGCAGCAAACGGCATACGCGCCATCGTTCCGCCATTGCTTCCAATTCCGCCGGCGTGCACAGATCGCGCATAAATTTCTTTGCCGCAGTAACATTATCAAGGCACAGCAGCGCGCCGTAGAAGGCGTCCATGTCCTCCGCTGGTAGCTTCGATCCCACGATTTAGCGTGATAGCACAGTGGAACGCCCGGTCAAGGTATTTTTTTTAAATTGAAGCTAAGTAGGCGCCGCGGTGCTGTGTTCCGCCGTTTCCCAAAATAAAAATTCGCGGCGCCTCGTCGCCATGGAATTTCCTCCGTAAAAATTTTCGCCATTTCGCCAGTTGAATTTTCAATTTACTTCCAACCGCTTATGTTCATAGTCGTAGGTGCAGACCACACGATTCGCGAAAATTTTATTTACTCATTTGCCGCATTAGCCTAAACTAATAGAGTGGCAGTTTCAACGATAACTTGGCCCGGAGTCAAAGCCGGCGGTGCGTTCCAGTGTCCGGTGGACGATGGCGTGAATTACGAATGCGTGGATGAGTGTTTTGGCGAAGAGCATTTCAGGCAAATCGAGCGCGATCCATTAGCCGTGGCGGAATTAGCATTTGACGACAGTGGAGAATGTGCCAAGGCCGACGAAGAAAGTTCGGCGCAGCGAAAAAATGCTAGGAGAATTAGCAGTGCGCTATTTGCTCGCGGCGGCAGAGTTACGGCGAATCGACGGCGGCGAAATTCCCCAATAGTTCCGCAGCCAATTCGCGTACAAGATCGTGGCAATGGCACGCAGTCGAACGCGATGTCGGCTGACGACGCCTGGGCGAAAATAGGAGAAATACCGGATAACATTTACGGCGTTGGCGGGCGCCTTAGGAACTTTTTACGGCGCGAGTATGGCCTCGGTAATGCGAATCCTGATTTCAGCAAATTTGCGGAAGATTTTCGCCGTGCGACAGCGAATGATGGCAAACGATTTGTTGACGTTAGAGCCATCGTCGAATCGGCCGCGGAAGAGGATGCCATTGACGTTGATGCGCTAAGGAGAAGTATGATCCGCATTGTCGCCGATGACGAATTCAAAACAAATGGGCAAAAGCAGCAAATTTTTGTGAGATTGCACAGGCTATTTTACAACGAAAATGGATTATTGGACGAGGTAAAACTAATTCGTGGAAGATCGAGCGGTGAGTCGAAGCGGCGCGTGGAGGGGCTGTCCATATTTGCAGATGGGCTGATGGCTACGAAAGACTTACGCCGTTTGGCCCTGGAGGCCGTAGTGGTCGATCAAATTCGCCAGGAGCCGCACGTTGGATCATGTTTTGCCGTTGCGCCGCTCATAAAGATGCAGATGGACGACACGGCAATGGCTATGCGGCTCTGTCGGCAGATGTTATGCGATGGAGGAATTCCGGCGACCAACGTGCACGGGGCTACAATTTTCGTGCAAACAAATTGCTATGAGTTCGTTGGCCAGGGACACGCTCCGGCAAAAATTTTGCAGCATGCCATGGCTCGGACGCTCGCCGATGCGTCGGCGCTGTGCGGCTACAGGCCCATGGATCCCTCGGCCGAAAATTTTCTCTCGGAAATAGATGACGTCGATCGCCTCCTGCGACACATCGATCCAAAATTTGGGAAAATAAGCTGCGACATCTCCTACGACTCATCGGCAGTTTGCGTCCTGCACGAAGCGAGGAACATAGCCAGTGAAATACGGGGCATATGGGTGCCGCACATCACCATAGATGGAAATCCGAATGTGCAATCGCTGATCAGCAGCGCGGCGATTCCAGCCATTGTAAAGATGGTTAGCAAGTACGAACATGAACTGCAGGAACGACTTTCGCAATGCAAAAAGGAGGCAAGGGCTGGAAAAAATGGGCTCCAGAGTGAAATCGATGAGCTCGAAGAAAAAATTGCGGAATGCCAGGTGGTGCTTTCGAAGTTATCGCACATATCCCGTTCCTACAGAGCAGTTGGTGGCGGATGGCCAGACCACATCGTGAATCTGCTCGGCGCCGGCTCTGGCGAATCCGCTGTCGACATTGCGTTCATAGGTAAAACGCACTACGGTAGTTGCGAAGAAGTTTTTCACGCCTGGTTTCGCGTCATGGTGGCGGAAAATGGCGAGCCGGCGCGGATTCTTGCCTGCGGCACTGGGCACGCATATACCGTGGCGCCAGTGTATTCGACGCGGCTCATGGGGGCCATAAAGGGCGCGCGGGCCAGCGGAGACGTCGACGGGGAATTTAATTGCATGGTCGCTGAAATGAAAAGAGACGGCGGGAGAATTATGTTCATCGATCCTAATTACGAAGAACTTGAAGGTGTTGGCATCGGCATGTTCGGCGGAAGATCAGAGCCATACCTTTTTGTGCGAAGGGACGGTGTTGATTACCCATTTTGTTCCACAACAAAAGGATGCGATTGCTTTTTCTCCTACCTTGCCACATATAAATCCGTCGGTGGACGTAGAGGTGTATGGGACAAAGATAACGCAGGTAGGCACTTGGTCGCTGCTTAGGTCCGATGACGGTTCCGCTGTGCTACTTGAGTTGGATGGCGAACCGATCGACGGCGCCCGCACTGCCGGTACAATACCGCCAGCTTTGGCCGGAGAACTGTATCGGCCTGAAAACATTGCGCAACTTATTCTACTTGTGAATTACTGTAAATTCAACGACGCGTTCATGCCGCTGCTGACGCGGTTTGCCGTGAAAAATTATGTTGATCGCCATCCCGAATCTGCTGTCCCGCGGTTGCCATTTTACGAAGTTGGCGTCGGCGGTGAAAAGACTCTTAACTACTTCGCAGAAGCCAATGTGCGCGGCGGCCAACTCTACTTCATTAGCTGTAGGTGCCCAATCGCCGAAGGAAGTCCATGCGACGCGGTGCCGGCTTGAATTGGTCTATGCGGCTCTAGCGCAGAGTTTTCGCACGGCTTCCTTGCCCTTGAAGATGGCGTCGAAGAGTGCTTCGTATTTTCCCAAAATCGCTGCGTAGGAGAAATTTTCTTCCACATCATTTCTCGCTTCGGCGCCGAGTTTTTTTCGCTTCTCGCCGTTGAGCAGCAAATCGATGGCGGCATTTGCTAGGGCATCAACATCTCCCTGTGGTACTTGAATGCACCCGCCACGCTTCATTACTTCGACGTAGGGCATGGCCATGGTGACCACCGGCAGGCCAAAAGTTTTCGCCTCAAATATCGCCATGGGAAAGCCTTCGAATAGGGATGTATTCATTAGCAGCGCGCCGGAACTGTAGTGGGGCGGCAGGTCGCACTGGAAGCCGCAAATTTCGACGGCATGGCCAATCCCAAGTTCGCGTATCCGTTCCACACATCGTTCATAGGTAGCGCAATAGCGCTGCCCCGTGTTTGTTCCCAGCATGACCAGCCGCGCGCTTGGTACTTTTTCCAAAATTTTCGCAAAGGCCTCGATGGCAAGCTGCGGTCGCTTGGCCACCGGCTCCCAGCGGCCCACCCAGAGAACGGTTTGGCTGTCGAGCGCGGCCGGCTCCACGTCTTCAACCCTAAAAGTTGGCGGATTCGGCAAATATATGGAGTTGGCCACGTTTTTCTTACGCCATCGGTCGACCTCAACCGTCGTCAGGCAACTCACCGCATCGCAGACACCATAGAGCGGTGCGAGGTGGGCTAATCTTTCCCGGTGGCTGTTGAACAGAAAGTGCGGATAGGGACCGCCGTGTTCCTGCATTAGTACGCGGATGCCCAAGAATTTAAGCAAAAATGCCATCTGAAAATTTTCCACGCTGCCGCTCTGCGGACAAACGACAAGATCCTGGGGGTGTTCGGTAAAAATGTTCTCCCATGTGCTATTCTTCTTTACGGGAATAAGTTCGACGTTTGGATGCACTTTGTAGTCGATGCGATCCATCCAACTTTCATCAACAAGAATTGAAATGTGATAGTTTTTTCCATCGGCGAAATGATTTGCCAAGGTTTGTATGATTCTGGCAATGCCGCCCGCAGTCATGTTGAAGGTGCGGAAAGCGATGCGTATCGGCTCGCCTTCGCGCAGCGGCTTCGGCTCCGGGAAGGTAAAATAGGGCGCCGCTCTGCAGAACCACTTCCACTGCTTGCGCATGAGTGAGGCCAGGAATTGGTAGCGTTTGTTTGGCTGGACGCCGTCAAGATATTCTTGCAGAAGCGCCGCGCCAGATTTCGGGTCCATGGAGAATGGATTTTTTTGCTGCGCATCCGCCGTGGATTGCGCAGTTTCCGATGGCACGCCGCTGCTGCTGAATTGGCAAAAAATTCCTTTGCCGCAGTGACATGGCTTCGGTTGATGGCATTCGGCTTCGGCAAATTCTTCTTCGCAGCCGTGATTTCCAAAATCAATGGATTCGGCGCTGAGTCGTGGTTCGATGCTAAAGCTCTGGAGCTTAAAATTTTCCATCGCAGCTGAAGCCTATCAAACCGGTAAAAAGTTTACCAGGCGAAATTGAAAAAATCACACAAAATTTAAAATTTCCTTGAAAAATTCGCAAATTCACAGCACAATGACCTATGGAACTTAGTGGTATTGTCCCTCCCGCAGGACTTGAGCATCCAACACCTATTTTTAACGTGCATGTTGATGCGAAGAGGCTTACATTTAGCAACGCCTATGCATTGGCTAGAGAAACAGAAAGTTTTGTAAAGGCATTATATCACGCGATAAGAAGGAAGAGTCCGGCAGTTGCCGATGCATTTGATAGAATGCTAAATGGCAAATTCAACGGTGAAGCTGGAGGTTGGATAGGACGCATCAATGGGGCGATGATAGGGGGATATAGAAATGTTGACATATTCAACGAAGAAATACGGAGTGTGGCAACAAGTATCGTTAGAGATGTTTTCGCTGAACTTAGTTTGGGGGTCGACAATGACGAATTAGGTAGAATTGTGAATGATGTTTTTGCCTTTGTGCAACGCACAGAAGAGTATTGCATGTGTATTGCGACAAACTTTGAGATGGTGGCAGTGACATGTAATGATAGTGTGCTCATAGATTCCGTGCAACAATTTAGAGGTGCACATCTCGCAAGTGGCGGCAAGATCAAAGGTTGGGCATCAATGGATGTTCGGCAAAAGGTCGACGCATGGGAGGAAAATTTTGGTACCACGACACAGCCTAATCGTGGACAAGGCGAGATATATAGTATTATATATATGATGGGAAAGGCCAGTAATGGTGGAGCTGCGCAAAGTGAAAACATTAGCCTTACTGCAAGTGGAATTGGGTTGGTGCGTGTTTTAGCTGCCGAAAGAGACCTGCAAGTTTCAATTAAACAGCTTTATGGTTATGGTCCGAACTATGTCGAAATCGTAATCAGACCACAGGCACCTGCATCACCGGCTCAAGCTGCTCCACAAACTCCAGATGGGCCAACGCCAGTGGCTGGGCAGACTGAAGAACTTGGGCTACGCCGACAAGGAGAAGTAGCTGAAGGTCTACCACATCATCATGTTGGCAGGCGTAGAGTAATACCTTCCAGATTTGCTGTATCTGCCGATGAAATTGATTTGAGAACCATAGATGGATATGGCGAAGCTGCCGATGGAATTGTCGGTAGAGATGCGCCGGAGCGGCTGCTTTTTGATGAGATTGCTATGCAACTTTTGACTAATAACTATGTAACGCCAGAGGAGCTTGTGCAAAAAATGCGCGCATATGGCCTGACCCACAAAGGACGGGACAACCCCATTAAAAAGATGCTTGCGGATGTCAATACGGCTGCAGGTAACACAAGAATAACCACGCTTAATGCTTTGGATGCGGGTGTTAATGGTGCATTGGCGGATGCTGCTATCGAAATATGCCAAGAACTAACTGGTAAAGCGAAAATGTTTACGGCATCTTCGCCGATTGTGGAAAGTGTATTTGGCGTAGCAAAGCAATTGCCTGCATACAGGACTGCAACAAAGAGATTGCAGCGGGATGGTTAATTTTGGAGCACAAATTGTTCCGTTGCAATGCACATAGCAATTAAGGTTTAGCACCACCTAAAATTCTCTTGCGAAATCTTAGAACTACTGTAAAATAATTCAGTGAGTATCCATGGCAGCAGTTCACTCCCAAATGTGAATTTTCGTTTCAATGGTACGATTGCCAGCTGGTCGCGGTTTGAGGCATTTTGCGCAACGCTTTCCATGGGAGTGAAATTTTTTTTCAAAGCCATCCGCTACGCGATGGCAAAGGACAATCCTGAAGTCTTGGAAGAATTTAACGACATGTTGAATGCGTCGCTTAAACTGCAATTGGATGAAAAATATGAAGAGCTTCGCGGAGTTGTAAATGATCCAGGAATAGCCACGGTGGCCGAGCTAGGGCAACGACTTGAAAGCGCTGTGACGCCGGTAGTTGGTGAGTTTTATTCGAAGCTAAAGCGTGGAATGGGTTACTATCACGACCGAGTTATTACGGATGAAGTTGTTGATGCTCTATTGCAATCGGATGAATTTAGGCCACGCGTTGAGCAGCTCTCTTCTCAGCATTTTGTGGAGCATCGAGATGAGCCGATCCCTGTGCAGCAACTTCCTCGGGCCGACGTGCCCGCCATGTTCCCTATGTGCATGGAATTTATTAGAGGTGTGCGTGATGAATTCCAGAGAAACGTTTACATGGAATTGCTTCGAGCCGCTGCGCTAACCGGTAGAATTACCGACGACATGCTTGCGCTTTGTATTACTGTTGAAGATTCCGAGAATTGCATTACACATATGTGTGGAGAGATTTCTGATGCAATAGATGCCAGCACTGCAACAACTGATGACGCATTTCAGCGCGCAGTTGATTTCGCCATAATTAGGTGCGTCAACGAGGTTGACCGAAAGCTCCACATTGAATCACTTGACGCGCGCGGAGCATTGACCGGTTTCTGGATCGGTGGAATTGCCAGCTGCATTCGCGAGCACAATGCTGCATATATGGAACGCATTAATGAGTTTAGTGAAAGATCTGCCTACTGTAATTTTAACGTCGAAGAATTTTCAGAAAATAGATTCAACGCGGCTGCGAGTCAATATCATAGGGATGGCATTGTTGCCGGGATCCGTTGGCGAAATGTCGATGCGGCAATTGATAAGTACGAACATAAATACGCAGCTCTGCTACCTGGAGAGCGCAATGCAATCAATGCTCTTGTGAGAGCGGCGAGCGATGTTGATAATGCCGGCTACAAACGTTGTGTTACGGTTCAAATTAGCGAAAATGGGCTTAGGCTTTTCTGGATTTTAGCAAAAAGCCGTGGCCTGAATGTCTCGGCGGAAAAGAGCGAAGATGGATGTTATATTAATGTAGAAGTAGAGAGAGCAGAGAATTGGGGCGAAATTCCATTGTCATTGGAAATGCCGAAGTGTGCGACGACTATTGAGGAGAAAATATCTGATCCAAACCAGCGAGCAATTCTTGTGTCGTATATAAAGCAAATAGCGATCACAAGTGCGCTATCTGACGATGAAATTGTAGCCCGCATTAGCACCCAGTTGATTGTGCGCCTTGGAGTATTGGCGGAAGATATCCGTGCCGCTGTTACTAATCCTGAAATAACTTGCCGCAGAGATTTTGATGATCGCATTTACGCATTGATGCTTCAGTTCATTGGTGAAACATATGAGCGACTAGCCGGAGATCGAACGCCTCCTTATTTCGTTGTGAATGATATGTTTGGCGCCATATTACGCTTTCCGGAATGCGAAGCGCGCAGTGCGGAACTTCCGTAAGATGATCAGCCGCGGCGGCGGACGAGAAGACGTAGCTAGTCGAGTGTCCTGCGGTGTAGCAGCGATGTATGCAGAGCAAGAATTTCGCTGCAACGCAGTGTTTAATTATGGCTAGCATTGCCTAGAATTTTCTTGCAAAACTTTAAAATTACCTCACAATATACCTATGGCAATTACAGGTGTAGGTTCATTCCATTGTCCATGACAATCCAATTGTTGATGTAAGAGATTTGACGTTGGCTAGAAGATTTTCGTTGGTGCTCGATGGCAACCTAAGAAATTTGCTCACCGCAATTCGCGAGGTATTCACCAGACATGATCCAAACGCCACACCTACGCTTAGGGCTAGATTGAATGAAAAAACTGCAGAGTTGGTTAGCGGTTATTTCGAAAAATTGGTCAATGTCATAGCGAACAAACATCTCAGAAGCGCAGCCGAAATTAATGGAGCACTCGAAGCCATAATTGTCGGAATTCTTATAGATGTTCACGCCGAAATACTTGGTAGTAGAAATGCATTTTTTCGGCCGGACGAACGAGATGTGGAATTCCTTCTCGGCGTGGCGCAGGGCTTTAATGAATATGGGTTGCGCGTTAGTGGATTCGACGCGTCAACGGCCGATGTAGTCCATGATGACGGTGATCCCACAGCAGAAAGTTCTTCGACTCATGGTGATACGTCTACTGCAGTTGTTGAACGTCAGCCGAAAACTGCGGCAACTGGAAAATCTTCAGTGAAGCATAGAACCCCAGAAGCGCAAAGGCGCGACCTACTTCACGCCTATGAAGTTAGGCTCGAAACGATGCCGCAATGCAAAGAATTTTGTGAAAGATTTCGCGACGACATGGGACAATTTACTTTTGTTTCCGCTTGCATTATTTGGTATGCGGCGAATAGAAAGCGCGGCGATGAATGTCTAAGACTGTTGAATGTCGGCAAATTAGTCGTGGCGCTTGACTCTGAATGGAATAAGATTTCTGCAGCTATTACTAATCAAGACATCGCCAGTGAACGCGATTTACTGCATAATGTAGGCGGTGCGGTAGGTGTCGCAAGCGATAAAATTTGCAAGGTGCTATTCGGCGAATATGCGTATGTGTCGTTTCCGGGTTTGAGAAATGCAATTGATCAAGCTGTGCGCTGCAGCGAGATATACGCAACGCGCAGTGCGGAACTTCCGCAAGATGATCAGCCGTGGCGGCGGACGAGAAGACGTAGCTAGTCGAGTGTTCTGCGGTGTAGCAGCGATGCGATGGCGGCCACAACTATGGCTATGGCGCTGAGGCAGAGGATGTTTTGGTATACGTCGCCCATGTCACAGCCCTTCAACATTATGCCGCGGGCGATGCGGAGGAAGTGTGTCAGCGGTATGCAGCATCCGATGGCGCGGGCCCAGGGCGGCATGCCGTCGAATGGAAAAATGAATCCAGAAAGCAGAAATGACGGCATGAGAACCATTATGGAAAGTTGGATGGCCTGAGTCTGGTTGGCCGCCAGTGAGGAGATCGCGAATCCGATGGCCAGGTTGCAACACATAAACAACGCCATGGCAAAGAGTAACAGCAGCGGACTGCCAAGCATCGGTACGGAAAAAACAGCGGTTGATAGAGTCAGCAGCGCGGCGCTCAGCACCAGCCCGAGAACGATTGGCGGGGAAATTTTTCCGATCATTATCTCCAAGGGCATCAACGGCATGGCGAGGATATTCTCCATGGTTCCACGCTCCATTTCCCGCGTCACCGATAGCGACATGAGCATCACGCCTATCATGGTGAGCAGCATGCCGATAACTCCCGGAATGACGTTGTAGCGGCTGATGCTCTCCGGGTTGAAGCGGCGGTGGATGCGCAGCTCAAATGGTCCCAGGCCGGGGCGGAGGTGTGCCAGTGGTCCGTCGAAATCACTGCCAGCCAGGAAATTAGCCCGTATCGCCTCCAGCGCCTCGAGGGCCGCGCCAATTGCTCCAGGATCCGAACAGTCGGCGTCGAGTAGCAGGATAGGCCGTTCGCGGCGAACGAGATCGCGTGTAAAATTTTCCGGAACCGTTAGAATGAAGTGCACCTTGCCGCTGTTGATTAGGCGTTCGCCTTCCTCCTCGTTGCTGATGAGAGCTTTAAACCTAAAATATGTGGAGTTTTCCATGGCGCTCACCAGGGTGCGCACCGTTGGAGAGCTATCCCTCAGCAGTAGCGCCGTGCCGTTGTGCTTCGGCCGCATGTCGATAGCCACGGCGAACAAAATCAAAATAAAAATGGGCATGACCAGCATGAGCGCCATGGTGTGGCCGTCGGCGAGAAACTGGCGAAACTCCTTCCGCTGCATGGCGATGGTCCGGCGCATTGAAAATTTCACCGCCCGTCCTCCATGCCCCTAGTGTGGTGGATGAATGCGTCCTCGAGGGATGTTGCGATTTCTCTCGCTGCGTAATTCCCTCTGCCGAAGGCGCGATCCAATGCCATTCGCATTTCTATTTCGTCCATGGCGCTGATGTGGAGGGTGTTGCCGAAATGCGCGCAGGAAATTCCTCCGAGTTTGGCAAGTACTCCATCGGTTAGTTCGCCGAATTTGCTCACTTCTATGGTTTTAAGTCCAGTTGCAGCGCAAATTTCATCGGCGCTTCCTCTGGCTATGACGTTGCCGCCGTGCATGAAAATTATGTGGTGGCAGCGCTCCGCCTCGTCCATGTAGTGGGTGCTAACAAGAATGGTAATTCCTTCCGCCGCAAGGCTATGGATCGTTTCCCAAAATTCGCGCCGAGCCCGCGGGTCGACGCCGGCAGTCGGTTCGTCCAGCAGCAAAATTTTTGGCTCGTGTATGAGGCCGGCTGCCAGCGCCAGCCGCTGCTTCCATCCACCGGAAAGTCCTCCGGCGAGTTGCCGGCCGCGATTGTTGAGTCCGAGGGACTTAAGCATACTTTCAACGCGGTCGGCCGCGTTGTCCATGGCGTAGACATTTGCCGTGAAGATGAGGTTTTCGCGGACCGACAGATCTTCCCAAAAGCTGAAGCGCTGTGTCATGTAGCCGATGGAGCGATGAATTTCATCTGATTGGCAGCGAATATCATAGCCAAGACATGTGCCGCCACCGCCGTCAGCCCTTAGCAGGCCGCAGATGAGTCGCAGGGTCGTCGTCTTTCCGCTGCCGTTGGGTCCTAGGAATCCGCAGATTGTTCCCCCTTCAACGCGTAGGTCTATGCCGTTGACGGCCACGTGGTTGCCAAATTTTTTCACCAGCCCACACACGTCTATGGCAAATTTTTTGGCCATCTGCTAATCCAGCCTGACGGTTATGGGCTGTCCGGCGTGGATAATCCCGGCGGCGGAACGATTTGGAACTGCTTCGACGCGGAACAGCAACTTTTCGCGGCAGCGATTGGAGTAGATCACCGGCGGAGTGACTTCTGGTCGCGTGTCGAAGAAATCTATCACGGCGCCAATGGGTTCCCTAATTCCGTCGGTTGAAACGTGCACGCTCTGTCCGAGTTTCAGTCGGGCAAGTACCTCCTGGGGAACGAAAAATCTCATGCGGAGTGCTCCATCTTCTTCCATGGAAACGATTGGGACTCCGGCCGGAGCGACTTCGCCGACGGAAAAAAATGTGTCGCAAACGACTCCGCTGCACGGAGAAAGCGGGCGGGCGCAGTCTCGCATCGATTTGGCGCTATCAAGTTCTCTGCGAGCGATTTCCACTGCGTGGTCCGCGGCAACCAATTCCCATTCCCGTGCGCCCCGTTTCCCATTGGCCAGTCGAGCTGCGGCACAGTCGCGCATTGCAATGGCCGCATCGACCTCCGCCGTAAGCGTTTCCAGCTCTGCCACGCTGGCATAGTCCCTCTCCACTAGCGCCCGCCGCCGCTCCATCGTCTGCCGCGCCTTGCGCAGTACCGCTTCGGCTTGATTTAGTTCATCATGAAGGATTTCCAACTCTTCAGCTCTGATTCCAGCGGCGAGATCTTTCTTGGCAGCTGCGGCTTTTTCCATGGCCGCTTCGGCGGCGGCAACGGCGGCATCGAGTCGCAGACTGTCCACGGAGAAAAGCCTGTCGCCTTCGGCAACTCTTTCGCCGCGGTGTACATAGAGACAATCAACTCGGCCAGTAGTCGGCGACGCCACGTGAATTCTATGGCCTTCGGCGTAGCCAAAAAAGTTCTCTTTTCGTCCGCATGAACATAGCAGAAGCAGTAGTGCCACTGGAAGTAAGGCCCTTTTCAGCTCCATTGCGGATCCCATGATTGCGCACTTCGCCGTAAAAACAAGGTGATTGCCATGCGGCCGCGGTTTTTTTGATGGCGAAATCCCTAAGGATGTTTGACGTCGGAAAGAAATTCTTCCAACACGGTGTCATGCAATCAGTGCGCATCCGCGGTGCCAGGTCGCTGAGTGGTGCCGTCGAAATAGGTGGATCGAAAAACGCCGCCCTGCCAATTTTGGCCGCGTCCATTTTGACCGGCGAACAAATCAGTCTGAAATTGCTGCCGCAACTCGACGATATCTCGTTGATGCTGAGCATTTTAAAAAAACTCGGAGGGGAGGTTTCCATTGGCGGCGGCTGTGCCGCAATAAAAATGGAAAGCGTTGGGACGGAACCGGATGGCGATGCCGTACGCCGCATGCGCGCATCGATTTGTCTCCTGGGGCCCATGCTCGCACGCCGCGGCGAGGCAATCCTAGCGCTGCCCGGCGGTTGTGTCATCGGTCCGCGGCCCATCGATTTGCACCTGAAGGGATTTCAAAAACTCGGCTGCGAGGTAGAGCCGGTGAACGGAAAAATACGCATTCGGGCGAAGAGATTGGTGGGCAACAGAATTTATTTGGGCGGCCGCCACGGGAGCACGGTCACCGGTACGGCTAACATCCTCTGCGCGGCTACCTTAGCAAAGGGCATGACGGAGATACATTTCGCCGCCTGCGAGCCGGAGATAGTGGATCTTTGTAATTTTCTCGTGAAAATGGGGGCGAAAATTGGCGGCATAGGCAGCCCGACGCTGGCCGTCGAGGGTGTGGATGTGCTCCACGGCGCCGAACACGAACTCACCGTGGATCGCATTCAGGCTGGCACATTTGCGCTGCTTGCTCCCATGGTCCGCGGCGACATTGCGATAGCTCCTGTGACAATTTCACACTGCGCGGCACTGCTCGACGTCCTTGAGCAAATGGGTGTGCCCGTGGATGTTGGAGATCGTAGCATCGTCGTGCGAGGCGGAGACTGCCAGATCGGCCCCGCCAACGTCAGCACCATGGCCTACCCAGGTTTTCCGACGGATCTTCAGGCTGCTCTGTGCGCTCTAGTGACTCAGGCCAACGGAGTTAGCACAATATCTGAGGGCATCTATTGCCAGCGCTTTGCCCACGTTGGTGAGTTGGCGCGCATGGGGGCAAAAATTCGATTGGACGGCGGCGGCGTCACGGTCGAAGGACCAGCAAAGCTAAGCGGCGCAGAACTTTCGGCAGTGGATCTCCGCGGCGGGGCGTGTCTCTACATGGCGGCGCTGGCGGCGAACGGCGAGAGCACCATAGCAAACGTCCGCCACGTTGACCGTGGCTATGAGCATTTTGAGGAAAAACTGCGCAGCTTGGGCGCCGACGTGGAGAGATTTTGACGGCCTGTGAAAAAAATGTCAATGCCCTCGGCTGCAGTGCCATGTTCCTAGCGGCGGCGCAGGCGCATGAGCAGCAGGAGTATTGGAAAAACTAGCGAGGTAAAGGCGCATGATTTGGCCAGTGAAAGCATTTCATCTTTCGTCAGGTTGATTTGAAATTCCTCGGCCCGTGGGAATTTGATTTCAGTTTCCCGGTCAATGAGGTAAAACAGAAGTTGCTGGAAGAGCAGCCGATTGCCGGGGAGCGCGAAATGGCGGTTGCATATGAAATCCCCGCCAACGATCACCATCTTCCACGGCGCGATGTCGATGGGAGCGTCGCTGCCGTAGCTGCTTTCAACTGCGACGGCGATTGTCTGTGGCGGAACTCCATTGGCTGGAGAGCTTTCGAGCAGTGGAGTTAGGGAGATGTGTCCGCGGCATGGGCCTCCGCCGTCTTCGCATATGCGACGAATGGAATCAAATTGCACCGGCTGCTGCAGTTCGATGATTTGCCGCAGATATGGTGCCGTGGCGGAAAATCTGCACACGCGAACTCCGTCGTCGACGTCGTCCAATGGCGCTATGGCCGTCGGCGGGTCGGCGAGCACATTCCAGTGATATAGAAAATTTCCGATGGATGGGTGACTGTCCGGAGTGAGCAGCATCAAAATGCGACCACGCTTCTCCTCCAGCAGGTTGAGCATCGCCGCCTGCTCATTTTTTTTCAGTGGGAGCCGCGGATCAATCACCGCCAGCAGGGAGTTCGCTGCGGAAATTTCGCCAATTTTTTCGCCGTCTATCTGGGCTATGTGCCACCCCTGACGCAGGATCCATTGGCACATCCTCGACAGTCCGCCGTCTCCGCTGCGCCGCTGGGGCGACCGCTCTCCGTGGCCGCGGAGAAAGTAAATCGTTTTCTGTTCACCGTCGGCGATGGAGCGCATGGCGGCGGCCAGAGATTGCTCGAGCGGTGAACAGCTTTCCGCGAAGTTGCCGGCGGAGTGGAGCGTTCCAGCATTTAGGCAGCGCAACCTGTCGCCGGCGCGGAGGAAAATTCCACTGGCCGGCTGCAGCTGAGGACGGCACTGGGCGAACCACTGATTCAGGTTTGGACCGCTGGCCGCCATGGAGACGAAATCGTAGGAGAAATTTACGCCGCCCTTGAGTAAAACGCTGCGAACGTTTTCCAGGAAAATTCTGAGGTATGTGCGCGATGTATCGCCGTCGGAAAATGAATCTTCGCCGTCGTAAACCACTCGCAGCTGCAGCGGACCTCCAATCTTTTTTGCCAGTGGAAGGCATTCTGGGCCGAGAATGGAGCGGTGGAAGATATTGAAGCGGTGGTAATGCCTTTCCGAGAGGATGTTAACCTCCACCAGCACGCCAAACAGCAGTAGGGAAAATGCCGCCAAACTAAGACGCCGCCGCATTCTAGCGGCGGCGAACGTATCCCAGTAGCCCATTTTCCAACTCTACGGGAGTTGGCGTTTTAGGGCAAGCGCCGTTGTGTTTCGTTTCGCGAGGTGCGGCAATCAGGCTTTTTTGTGGAAGACTACAACGTTCGCACTGTCATCACTTGATGGATCTACCGTGTAGCCAAGCGCTAGTAGCGCCTCGGCAGCTTTTTCATATAATTTGCCACCGCGGCGCGGCGCTTCAGCTATTATAACTTCCGGCCGGTATTTTTTTACCGTTTCCTGGCAGCCGGTTAGCGCGTATGGGTTGAATAAATTCCGCCCTATGCGGAGGACGGCTATGCCGCCGTCGATGCCAAGATCGTTTATGTGGCTGTCCAGTGTTTCCGGAGGCCTGACGGCGTCTTTTTCAATGTCCTCGCGGCGAGGGAAGTCATGCCGACCGCCAACGTTAATGCGTTTGATTGTAATTTTATCTCCAAGGTTGTTGCCGGCGATATTTTCCTGCAAAATATCCGCAAGGGTTGTATCGGATTCAATGGCAATGACTTTTTCTGCGCCGCCTTTCACTGCAAAGTAGACGCTATAATTTCCCGATCCGGCGCCGACGTCGACCACTGTCTTGCCGTTTGCGCTGGATTTTACAGAATCCAAAATGGTTGCGTCTGCGAAGTTGTTAGTGCTTTCAACTGCCCTGCGAATTCGGCTCTCGACGAATCCACCGGAAATTTTCAAGGGAACGCCGTCGATGTCGTATGTCTTCGGTTCCGCGGCAGTTCTCTGAAGATCATTGGCGCGCCGCTCAACGTCCTGCCGGCCGGACACATTCTTTGCATGCGGTCGCGTCGAAGTTGGAGTTGTGCCAGATTTTTCCCTGCGGCCAAATGCTCCGTAGGGCTGCTGATTTGGAGCCGGCAACTTATTTGGGGCTTCTTTTGGTGCTTGGCCAATCCTGAAAGCTTGGTCAAGTTCGTGCATGTCATGTACTTTTATGTTGTCCACGGCTGAGTTTGACCCGCCGGGAAATGGCCAGCAAGTAAAAATTTTACAATTCGGAAAATGCGCTGTTTTTTTTGTGAATTTTTGACGGTTTATGGGGCGATTAGGCTTCTGCCGTCCATTTCGTCGGGCTTGGGCAGGCCCATGATCTGCAAGACAGTTGGTGCGATGTCGGCGAGACGTCCGCCGCCGCGCAGTCGGAGGTCCTCGAGCTCCTTCCCGTAGATGAACAGTTCAACGGGATTCGTGGTGTGCTGCGTATGTGGTGCGTTGTTTTTTATGTCCCACATCTGCTCGACGTTGCCGTGGTCTGCGGTGACAACGAGCGCAGTGCCAGAACTATCGGCGGCAGATAAAATTTTCCCTATGCAGCGGTCAACGGTGGCGACCGCTTCCTTGGCGGCAGAAAAATTCCCCGTGTGGCCCACCATGTCAGTGTTCGCGAAATTTACCAGGCCGAAGTCGTATTTCCCCGACGTCATGGCGCCGATGAAGGCGTCGCAGACCGGCTCTGCGCTCATGGCCGGGGCAAGGTCGTAGGTTGCTACGTCCCGTGGACTTGCGATCAGTTTGCGTTCTTCACCGGCAAATGGTTCCTCCATGGAGCTGTTGAAGAAAAAAGTCACGTGGGCGTATTTTTCGGTCTCCGCCGTGCGAAATTGGCGCAACCCTCTCCTGGAGAGATATTCTCCAAGGATATTCACCGGCGGCTTCGTCTTCGGGAATAGCACATTTGGGCAGAGGTCGCGCTCGTATTCGCACATGGTGGCGTAGGTCAGCGCCAATTGCTTTGGCCGGTGAAAATGTGGAAAGTCCTCCGCCAGAAATGCCTTAGTGATTTCCCTGGGCCGATCGCCGCGGAAGTTGAAGAAGATAACTCCATCGCCGTCGCCGATGGCCCCGTGGAAATGGCCATTGCCGTCGACAATCTGCGTCGGCGGAATGAATTCGTCGCCAATTTGGTTCCCGGCAGCCGGTGCTCCGTAGTAGTTGCCAATTGCTTCGGCCGCAGAGGTTGCCTTTTCCGCTTTTTCTCCGACGAGGCAGCGGTAGGCGCGCTCAATCCTGTCCCAGCGGGAGTCCCTGTCCATTATCCAAAATCTGCCGATCACCGTGGCCACTTCGCCGGCACCGATTTCTTCGCACAGGCGTTCCAATGACGCGACATAGGCAAGTCCGCTCTTCGCCGGAGTATCGCGGCCGTCGCTGATTGCGTGCAGGTAAATTTGTTTCAGATCTGCCTCAGCCGCAATTTTTAACAGGCCGAAGGCATGTCGCATGACAGAGTGCACGCCGCCGTCGGAGCAGAGGCCCATGATGTGCAATTTGGAGTTATTTTTTTTAACGGCGGCAAAAACGCGGCGCAGGACCTCGTTGTTCCCCAATTCACCGTTTGCCAGGGAATTGTCTATGCGGACGATTTCCTGGTTGATGACGCGGCCGGCGCCTATGTTTTGGTGGCCGACTTCGCTATTGCCGATCACGCCAGCCGGAAGGCCAACGTCCAGCCCGCTGGCGGCAATTTCCGTCCTCGGCCAATTTTTTTTTAGGATGTCGGTAGCAGGTGTCGGAACCTGTTCCGTCGCATCCCATTTTGCCATCTCCGGCAAGTGATTTCTCCCCCAGCCGTCGCGAATAATCAGCGCAACCCGTCGCACGCCGCCCATTCTATTGCGTTTGCAGTTCCAGGCAACGGATTTCTAGGCCACCTCTTCCGCTACTTTTTCCACGGCAAGCGCTTCCCGCCATTGGTCAACGTCTTTAAGGTCCTCAACAGTTCCGCCGCCAAGAGGTTGCAATTGGCGCAGCTGACTTGGAGCGCCTTCAAAATTTTCAATCGAGCTCAGCCCGTAGACGTCTACCGTAGCCGATCCCGATTGGTAAATTTCGACAAACGCAACGGCGTCGTCTGCAAGCAGATCATTCAGCTGCCTCCAGGCGTCGCTTTGCCGAAGCACGTTAAACGCAGCCAGCGTTTCACTTACATCCTTCGCCCGCATTTCGCCGTTTGCCATGGTGCCGAAGTGCACATGCGCCGTGGCAAATATTCTTCCACGAAATAAATTTACACGAAGACCGCGAAATTCCATTTCCATGGAAATAAAATCCCTGTCCCGACAGTTTTCTCCGCTAGCGCTTTGCCGGTAAAATCCAGTTTCTGCACAAAATTTCGGTGGCAAATTGCTAATTTGCGTCGGCATCCCATTGAAATCAGAGTCCACCACGACAAGATCTTGCAAAATCGGATCGCGCGTATCAATGTGGCCGCGGCTGCAAAATTGTTCCGTGCCTCCGTCAATGGAGGTTGCCGGTCCATCTCCCGGTTTGAGAATTCCCGCAGGGTCATAAATTTGCACTGGCAACTCGTTCCCTTTGAGGAAACCAGCTTTGCTGCATAGATTGCACAACGTTGCGCCCATAAAAAGTTTAGATCCATTGATGCCGGTTCGACGTCGTCTGCCGTCACGCGGAGGATTCGGAAACATCGCGCAAAGCGTCTCGATGAATTCCAGTCCAGTGCTAGTTAACTCCGCACAGTTCAATGTCTTGGCCAGCGGCCGCGATGGCGTTGCCGCATTTCGCCATTTTTGCAGGTAGCGAACAAATTTGTCTCCGTTTTTTACTACATCGGGAGGCCGATTGTACATGGCCGCAGATCTGCGCCGTTCAGCTTGTGGTGGGCTGCTCAATAGTTTCTCGAATGGCGTTTGCGGAGAGTCACTTACGCCGGTCGCCATGGCGATTTTTTGCCGGTAAAAATCGAAGAGTCGAGCGGCTGCGCAGTCGTGGATTCCGTTTCTGAACGGCCATCCAACCATTCCGAAATTGTTTATAATTGGCGTACTTATCCCGAAAACGCGGTCATCTAGCGGAAGTGGAATTTTGATTAGATCGTAGTCTACGACATGGAGATGCCATTCTCCATCCTGGCCTTTGCCCCAAAGAACATTTTTTTCATGCATGTCAATCTGTGCCGTGATGGTTCCAACTATGGCGATGAAAGCGAGTTCCGCATAAAATCGATCGATTTTTTCCGTACTGTCGAGCGCATCAGGAGGAGGATCGTCGAAGTAATGAGCCTCCCGCACATAGGGATAGGACGTTCCAAGCACGCCTTCTCCGTCATTGCAGAGCGTCGGACGCAGGAATGGATTTTTGTCCGGTGGAATTCCCATTTCTCTGCAAACTTTTTCCGAAATTGCGTATGTGAATAGGGCGTTGCGCAGGAGAGCCGTCGGCGAAATGGCAATTTCAGAATGAATTAGAGCTCTGAATAGAATTTTGCCCATGCCGACATTTGAAAATGGTTTGAAAATGTTTTCCCCGTCCGTTGTTTGAAAAATTTGGTTGATCGCACCATGGTCGATTGGGTGGTTCTTGCAGTGAACTGTGTGCGCCATTGCGGCCCGTACAATTTCTAGATTGGGCTGGTAAAGCTTGTCGCAGCCATCGGCGCCCTTGATAGTTCCAGCTAAGGCGTCAAGGCATAATTCCCATTCCCGATGGAGCTGCTCGCAAATAGCTTTTGGGCCATCCTGCGCCTCGTCGATTGCTGCCGAATCGATTCCCGGCAGCTGGGAAATGTCTTTCAAATGTGAACGATGTTTGATTTCAATCGCACGGCCACAGTCGTGAAAGATGTACTCCGGCGCTTCCGCCTCAGTCGAATTGACTGGAAGTTGCGCGCCTAGGCAGGCATTCCGGCATAAAACTTTCACGAATAGGAGTTTGCAAAAAAATACCTAGCAGCAAATAAATTTTATTTCCACGGTCATTTTCTGCGATAAAATACCTTGTGGGAGTTGATTTACGCGTTGGCCGTGGAACTGCCTTTGCCAGTGGGCATATTCTGGAATGGCCTGTTTCGGTTGCCGAGTCATCGCCATCACCGTGTGATGAGGCGAATAATTTGGAGCTCCAACGGCGTTTGCCTAGGAAAGCGTTGCGACTCCGAACGTACCGGAAGGCGGACATTCCAAACCACATGAAGGCGGCGACTGGAGATTTGCGGCTGCTTCAACTTGGTAGTGTGGCATTTCTAAAGCGCTTTTCCGATCTTTGCGAGCGACATGGACTGCGATTCTGGATTGACAGTGGCACGCTGCTTGGCGCCGTGCGGCACCGCGGTTTCATTCCCTGGGACGACGACATCGATGTTGTGATGCTAGAAGATGACTACGACCGCCTCTACGCCATGGCCAGGGATCCGAACTCAGAATTTTCCAGGGCGCTGGCCGAGGACGGCTTTGTATCGAAGTGGTGTGCCATTGGACAAATTTACCACAAAAAGATGCGACTGCAGATAGACATTTTTCCATGGGATTTCCACTGCGAGAAGTCCATGGACGACAAAGAGATTGCCGATTTCCGGCGCGCCATGGAGGAGGAAAATAAAAATGACCGATATTGGAATGTCACTCCGGAGGAGCGGAAGGTAATCCACGACAAACTGCGCGGCGGACGGCCTCCGGATCCGCATGGCATGTTGTTCATGGGGGCAGGGTTCAGACAAAATCCACATCAGATTCACAGCTACGACAGCGTTTTCCCACTAAAAACAATTCAATTTGAGTGGCTGACTGTTCCGGCTCCGCGGGATCCATCACCCATACTCGAAACCTACTATGGCAATTGGAAAGTGCCACCTCTGCCGGCGAGGCGCCGCCCAAGACATCTCTGGAGGTGCGGCTGCTACACAGAAGGGACCACGCGTGAAGATGTGCGAAAGTTCATAGACAAATACGCACCGAACGGATGCCGCAGCTGAGACAAATGAGTCGGCGGCTGCTGATTACATTCACGCATGGCCAAGCTTAGTTTACCTTGGCACTTCATGAGTTGGCTTGGGAAAACTAGCATCGTCGCTGCGAAGGTCTATGTCTTGGACATTTTCAAATCGCTCCTTCACGATTAAATTTTGTGCTCCGTTGCTATTTTCTTGCCGCTAGAAGTCTAGACAGAAGAGCTTGCTCTTCTCTCTCTACTACGACGAGATATATCATCGGGCATCCTAACAGTGGCATTATCACTGAGAAGCCTTATTGTTTTGACGCATCCGAATAGTTCAATCGCACGGCAAAGTCCAGGAGCACTTTGCCACGGCCCGCAGAGTTCAACGGTAAATTGGTGCTCGTCCTGTGTTTTTATGGATGGGAGTTCTCCTCCTGACTGACTATGGGGCACAATTTCCGTTCCGACAATGGCAGCATGTTCGAATAATGGGCAGCCGGTAAAATCGAGTACTGTGGCCATCCTAAAGCTAACAAAGATAAGAGCAATGGCGACGGTTCGTGGGCCAAACACTACAGACGGATCAGCAATCATGCAGCACTCAAGAGTTAAATGTGTTACATGTTCAAGCCGCGAAGGGCTTAAGCTAAACGACGCCCACGAGACTGCGGTAAACGAGTGAATGTGCGATAATTTGGCAGCCGTGACTTCTGGGTGTCCATTCAGAAGCGCGACCGCTGTTTGTCCTGGAAGTGTAGTTTTAGTGCTTGAGTGCTTAGCTCTGCCGTCTCGAGTGAATGCTGCATCAATTTGGTTGGCGCTATAGAAATCTATGGAGGCATCCGGCTCAATAAGACGCATGCAGTGCGTGGTTAGTAGGTTTTTGTCGAAGCCTATTCGCAGTGCTTGCCCATTGACGTAGGGAGGCTCACTATCACACAGCAGGCGGCTTCCCGTTGGAATTGACACAAGAGCTTCAGGGAAGTCACAGCCGAAGCATACAATGAACTGCACCCAAGAAAGCATTTCAAGGTCCAGCAGCGCTCCAGCAGGCAAACTAATGCCGTAGAGAAATATGATTGCATGCCTGTAAAAACCAGTCAACACACCTCCAAGGTCAGCAACATTGGCATCCGCAATTACTTTTACGCCCGTATCAGAACGGCTCGTAACTACAAGACCTCCATCCGCATCATGCTGAATGATCGACAGCGACGTATTGTTATTAATTATACCCTTATTCATATCCATTCCGACTAGCGTTGTGATTGGTACTCTCCATGTCAATAGATTTCTTTAGATCTCACGACTAAATTTTGTGCCATGCTGCTATCTACTTGCCGCGGGAAGCCAAAGAAAATTTCAGCAGGATAGAAGTTCTAATTACCCATCCGGCTGATACGAGGCATTCCATTATTTCCCGCGCGCATGGCGAGGCGGCAAACGCCGCAGTTGACTTGGTCAATGGCGTCAACTGCCGCCGCCGCGATTGGGTTATTTGCATTCCGGATTATCAAAATCAACATTATTACTGATAAGACTTACGTCGGCGATTCCTTTGAATTGTTCCATCGTGTAATGGAACTGATCTATTCTCCAGTGTCCACAGAGCTCAACCGTCAATGGTTTCCGTTGCGGTAGCTTTACGCCCACTGGATTTTTGTCAGAATAAACTCCAATGCGTGTGCCTGCAATGGTGATGTGTTCGAGCAATTTGCAGTCGGTTAAATCGAGGACAGCTTCTAGTCCGGGGAGAGCAAAAAGTAATCCCAAGGTGCGTATGTTCGGACCAAATCCCAGGCGGCCACTAGGAATCAAGCATTTTTCAAGAGCGACATGTGTCACATACGCAAATCCAAAAAAGTTTAACCCAAACGACGACAAAGGGTCTCCAGGGCATGAAAATTTGGCGACCGTGACTTCTGGGTGCGAATTCAGTATGGCGGTAATTGCGCGCCCAGTGGATTGGTTGCGGCTGATTACGGTTGTGCGTTGGGATGCAGTAAATTTTACACAAATATCGGAGTAAGATTTGCTCAGGACAACATCCGATGCCAGAAGCCCTTTGGTGGCGGCAGTCAGCAGACTTGATTTGTAATCCGTGAACGGAAATGGCGTCACGTTGCAATATGGAAATTCGCAATTGCATACCACAAAGCTTTGCTCCGGGAACAACGCGACGGCGTCGTCGAAGTTGCAGTTTAAAACCATGGCGTACTTTAGCACAGGAAACTCCGCTAGATCTAGTACGGAGTCAGCCGCTAGAAGAATGCCTTTAAGGATAAGGTTTC
>JAITDL010000038.1 GCA_031282565.1 Puniceicoccales bacterium | reverse complement strand
ACGAGCCTCTGGTGTTCCGGTTGTCATGTCAGTGGCAGCGCCGGGTAGCTATGCTCGGAATGGATAAGCGCTGAAAGCATCTAAGCGCCAAGCCACTCCCGAGATGAGATCTCCCTGGGACTTCGAGTCCCCTGAAGGGTCCTGGTAGACCACCAGGTAGATAGGCCGGATGTGTAAGCGCAGCAATGCGTTGAGCTAACCGGTACTAATGACCCGTGAGGCTTATGAATCGTTCGTTTGCGGAGTGCAGCTCTGCGCCCGATGGCAGTTCTTACGGCAAAGCAACATTGCAAATTTCAGAAAATTTTTCGGAGGCTTTCCGCCTCCGGCAGAATTTCTGGTGACCATGGGTGAGGGGAAATACACGTTCCCATTCCGAACACGTTCGTCAAGCCCTCATGCGCCGATGGTAGTGCCGCCACGCTGCGGTGTGAGAGTAGGTCGTTGCCAGATTAATGGGCTAGCTTTCGGGCTAGCCCACGGTTTTTTCAAAATTGACAGCGCCGTGGCTTTTCTATGGCGAAGGCCGCCGCGAATTCACACACCGGAAAGCGGCGCAGCCCAACTCCGCGGCGCCCAACCAATCTCTTCCGCAAACATCACGCTGAAAACGCAGAAAAATCCCACTCCGATTACTGCCAGAAGGAGTTTTCCTGTGGTTGCTGTTCAAATAGATCTCCATAGGTGGCCGCAAGTGTCTCCATTTGACCATGAAGTGTGGGCACGTGTGTTCCAGTTGCAGCATGCAGTTCGAAATTTTGAGTTAGCGTTTCATGGATTCGACCGCGCACAAGATGTATTGGAACATCGATCCTTCCGCCAAAGCACGCAGGTGTATTAAGATCTACGACGATAAATGCTGCTGCGCCTACAGCTGAAGCAATTGTATCGCCAATTTTATTTCTAGTTTCAAAATTAATCATTCTTCCAGCATTTTCTGCAACCGAGTTAGAACCAAGCTTGCCCTGTACAGCCGGGCCAAATCCATCGGAATCGAAGGTGACGCATTGCAATCTATTTTTAACGGCGGCATATTGTGCCACTGCGCCATTTGATCCATAGCCGGTTAGGACAATATCATCCGTCGGAATATCTTTTTGTAGGCATGCCGACATCACATATTTGATTGGAGTGGCAAGTTCACGTGTCCACGACGGGTCTGCTATGCCGGACATGTTTGCCGCCCTAGCTATGGCGCCGAAGTTTATTTTTTTTGGCTTGGCGTCGTATTCAACATACGATACGGCTCGTTCTACTACAATTTCGCTCGTGGCCGGGTCAATGGCTGTGCCGCTGCGCAGGGCGTCTACGGCTCTCAGAAATGATAGCTCTTCGTCAGGACTGCCGAATGGCTTGAGCAATGCTTTTGGAATTTTTTTGCCGGTCCCATGGCCGATGCCAGGTGCGCAAATTAATTTACCAGTTTCTTGGTCGTGTTTAATTGCTATGTAGAAACCATTTGAAGGATTTTTAATCACAAATGAACCATCGCGAAGCATGCATGAGTCGATATATCCATTGCTCCGCAGCATGGCAAGGTCAGTTGGCGAGAAAAATTGCGATACTGCGGCGAAGGTTTGTTCTCCTGTGACCTGGGTCGCCTTGTCGTAGATTGCATCGCACAGCAGTGCGGCAGATGATGCTAGCGCAAGATCGCCATCGGTTAGCGTACCGCCAACATGGGAACTGGCTTCTTCTAACGGCGTTGCTTCTAGTTGAAAGCCATTCGCCTCCCATAATATATCCTTGTTGGCAAGTGCGTAGAGGAGGCGCAATGTGCGCAGTGCAGTGTTTGTGATGCTAATCGCCGTCCCGGCAGGGCCAGCTACCTTCATTATCTCAGCATATTTGGCGATTTCTGTAAGTGAATTGACTACCTTTAGCGCATTTGTACCGAGTGAAATAGCCGTACCCATTGTGCCACTGATATGCTGGATAAGTTGTCCAAAATCGGCAACTGTGAATTTCGAATTGCCGAATATGTTCAAAGGTGTAATTAATCTACGTAGAAAATTTCGCGCATCCCTATCGCCGGCACTTGCGGCGCGAATATATTCCTGCAGTTGTCCTTCGGTAAGTTCTGCCCCTTGCTGTTGAGGATTTTGGCCAGAAGGCGGCTGAACAGCAGGGCGGCCGGTATCTCGATAGCCCGACGGCGGAAGCTGGGAAACCATCCGTTTAGTTTACAACTTATTGGCATAAATTGCGATGGAATTTTCTCCTCTGGCAGCTAAGTCGGTACATCTGTACGGAATTTAAAATTCGCGGTTTTTCCAAAATTGACAGCGCCGTTGCTTTTCTATGGCGAAGGCCGCCGCGAATTCACACACCGGAAAGCGGCGCAGCCCAATCCCGCGGCGCCCACCAACCAATTGCAGCCGTCGTAAAATGAAATCCACGCATGGCGCATTGGTGATGGGCGATGGCTAGTAGGTGGCATATGCGCTATGGCGAATTACTTTGCGCCATCCGATGCCGCTGTAGAGCACGTGTATTGTGTTGCTTGCTACTATTTTTTTCGGCAGACTGTCGCCGATGGGCATGTTGAAGTGAAAGGACATGACCTTCGCAGCGCCGATGCCGTACTCTACGAAGACGAGATCGCTGAGCTCTTTGCCGCCGATGACCGGCACTCCCTTGTCGGCGCCAACGATTTCGGTAAATTTTCCAGCAATTACTCCCGTTGGATCAGTGCCTTCCGGGAAGCTGCTGGGATCGCTCGGGAACACCACAATTTTGCGTGTTCTTTCTCCAGCAACAAATGCGGTTGTGGCAACGCGCACTATTTCTCTCGGCGCCACCGGATTGCTCATGTGGAATAGGGAAACGTCTGGGTACTCCGGCATTGGAAAATTGTCGCCAATGGCGCCTTCGTATGTTGTGAGGCGCAGTGCTAGGCCAAATACACTTGCACTCATTGCGGATGAGCGCGCTATGAAAAATGATTCAGCTGTCAAGTTCTATTTTTGGCGTAGCGCGAAAACGTAAATAGCGAGCTAGGAATTGCCCAGGTTCCGTGCGGCTTGCGCCATCCCAGCAGCCACGAAGTCGTTAACGCTACGGCTATAGTAATCATTGATGGCAATTATCGAATCTGGACTGAGTACGTTGGTAATGCTATTGAAAATGTCAGTCGCGTTCGCTGTGCCATCCGCTAAGGCGGCAATTACAATTCTAGAGTCACCATAAAACGTCAGTGCAATGCGAATTTTTATGCCGTCTCCGTGACCTGAAAAATGAAACACGTCAACGTCTGGATAGGAACGCCATGCGTTTGGAACGCCACTGGTGTGTACAGTAATTCTTGCGGCAGGTTGAGACATTGCGGAGCATGTCATTGCGTGCGTCAATTTATTTTTCAACGAAATTTTTACCTAGACAGTTGCCGCAGTGATTTCTAGCATGCATGGGCATGGACGACCTGCTGGAAGAATTTTTGCAGCGGAACAGCCTTCCACAGACCACGGTTGATGACGACAACGTTGCCAGAGTTCACATCGATGACCTCGGCGACCTGTCCGTGGATTTTTCCAGGGAAAAAAAAGTATATTTGCATCTGCTCGTGCCCATCGATCACTGCACCGTGCCGCTCCTACTCAAAGGCCTCTGGCTCTGCGATCCGTCACGGCTAGTTGGGCGCCAAATGCATTTCGTTTCCGCCGGCGATGGCGACGAATGGCACATTGGATTTTTGATTGTGCTGGACAGAAATCGCCTGAGCGCAGATATTCTAAGTGCTGCACTGTCGCAGATCCTTGGAGCGATTGTGCGACTTAGGCAGAAATAGTGGGCCGTAGCCATGGATCCGAATCAGCAGCAGCAAAAGCGCAAGGGGCCGCCACTTAAGCCAGTGGACCCGGAGCAGTACTCCTTCGACATTGGACTGGTGAAAATTACGACCTACAGAAAAAAGAAAAGGCCGCAGCCGCTGCCGCCGGTGGCCGACATTCACCCGTGTGTCGGAAAGATGGAGGAGCGTTTGAGGACAATAATAGATCTTAAAACGTTTGAGTCCATACTGTTCGACGTAATGCGTCCGGACGTGAAGGATCGCACACTGCTCGTTCCAGTGCGGTTCCGTCAGCGTGTTGCAAAACTGCGCCAATCCGTTGGGGAGGCCATGGCAAATATGCACGGACATGTTGCGGATGAACTGGATACGCTGCTGTCCGACCTGGAGGAGCAGTTGGACGCCGACGCTGGACGCAATGAATTGCTCGAACAGTACAGGCTTATGATCTTGCTTGGCTAGATTTTCTGCTGCTATGCGCAAATATTTGTTGCCCATACCTCTACACAGTCTTGGCCACAGCGGAAATTCAGCTGTTAAAATTTCTTGTCCATCAGCTCCAGCGCGCTAATGTGCGCCTGTGCGCGGCTTATTTTGGCACTACAGGAACTGGAAATCGAGGTTGATTCTGCGCCGCCGGGCAAAGTCCATTCTGCGCTCCATGGGCCTGGTGTGGAGATTTCGTTCCGATCTAATCGGCTCGGGCGACGTGCAAATGCTGCGGGAAAGCGAAGGTCAGCTCCGTGTCAGGTCAAGGGATCTGACGCTGGAGGCAATCGAACGGGGACACCTGCTCCTGGCGCGGGTTGGTGGAAATATTTTCCCCGTGCGCTCCCACACGGAAAACGTGGAGCTATTTTTTACCGTTTCCGTCATCGCGCTGGCAATTCGCGCGTTTTTTTTCCAGCCATTTTCCATTCCAACGAATTCCATGTGGCCTACCTATGGCGGCATGACTTCGGAAATATCGACGGCCATGGATAGAACTCCATTGGACAATTTCGCTTACGGCGCAAGGACGTACGACATCATCAGCCCCGTAAGTGGAATCGTATCCATAGCGATAAACGGCGGGGTCGATGCGGCAAAGCAGAAGTCACTGCTCCACTACACTGGATTCCGCAAGTGGCGTTTCGGCATTTTCCCAATGCATTTCCGCCGCTATGAACTCTTCGTCGATGGCGTTGCGGTGCCGATTGAAGTTCCGGCGGATTTTAACATCGAACAATTGCTCGTGCGCAAATTTTTCCCACATATTACGTCCAATAGAATTGCAGACGTGCTGAATGTGCACAGCCCGGAATTCCACCACGGCCGCCGGCTGCTCGGCACGGGCGTGCACGTCGAAGCATCCAAAGTGTTCTTTTCCTTTGAGATAATCCACGGAGATATCATTTTAGTGAATCGCTTCATTACGCATTTTCTGCCGCCACGCCGTGGTGATGCCGTTGTTTTTGCGACGCGCTACGTTCCGAATTTACACCCTGCTGATCTCTACTACATCAAGCGGCTGGTGGCAAAGGCCGGCGACATTTTATCCATTGACGAGGACATGCTCTACGCCAATGGGAAGTTGGCAAATTTTTCCTGGCCAATGCTATGCAACAACCGCAAAGTGCCGCCCTACCGCGGCTATTTCCCGTTCGGCTCCTTTGAAAATCAGATGCCAATTGCCGTTGAAAAAGGAAATGTTTTTGTGATGGGCGACAATTCCAGGGACAGCTACGACAGCCGCTACTTCGGTGCCATTCCCGTTGGAGCAATAGTGGGTAAACCGTTTCTCCATGTCTACCCATTTCTCGCAGCGGCCCATGCCTATGCCGGCAACAGCCGGCTAAAAAAGAAGTACGCCATGCACCGCATCATACACCTGTGGGACAGGCTGATAGGGAATGATTGAAGATTTCACGCATTAGGACATAGCCAATTGGCTGATGGCCACAGAGTGGAATGGTCTCAGGCAGGTAATTTCGCTATCGATGAGTGATCGTACTTTGTCAAAATCGAGACTGACACCTAATGGCGTTCCATTTCCACAAGCGACAACGCACACTTTTTCGTTCTCTGGAAATGTTTGGATGAAGAACATCGGGCCAATTCCGTCACTAGTGCGCGTCCAATCGGACCAGCAGACTGTCAGTGTTTTCTTTTCTTGATCGCAGTAGAACGCCATCATGCATTCGTGCGAATTTCCATCAAGTATCACGGGTCCTACTGCAAGAAATAGTGGGCCAGGTCGCTTCGGCATGTATGGAATGAACTCGCCAAAGGGACTAATGCCATTGCTTTCAAGGAGCTTGAACGCAAACTTCGTTTCTATGGTTGGCAGACCGAAAATTTGGCCGTTGCTTTCGTCTGGGAAAAGTTTCGTCACTAGATCATGCAGATCAAGATCAAACGCAAAGTGTTGAGTTTTTGAGATCTTCTCATGAAAGCAATTCACGATACTTTGCACGTCACCAAGAACAAAACTTAAGTCATTTGCGAGAGCCTGTAATGAAATACTAGCCAGTCTGCGGAGTTCCACAAAAAAATCTGGAAACACGATGACCGTATTCGCGTTCGCATCCGACGGGCTCCCGTCGCCGAGCAATTCCGCAGCTACCTTCACCGCAGAACCGGACGGGCCTTCGCTTTCAACTTCGGATGCGTAGCCAACATAGGGCTCGCCGTCTGGAGTTTTTGTAAATTCGTACAGCCGGTGCATGTCTTCATCGCATTTAGCAAGTATCATGCGGACATTATCTTCGCTAAGGCAGCCATCGGCGACGATGAGCTCCACGATGACGTCGTGGCTCAGCCGCAGTTCTCCGCGCTTAATTTCTTCACCGTTAGTGACAAGTTCAGCTGTGAATCGCGCATTGTCGTCGTCGCTAATGCTACCTACGAAGGTGCTCCAATCGGCATCGAGGATGGTGCATATGGGAGCGCAGTATACGTTGAACATTATGACATGCAGAAATGTGCCCCAGAGCCAGCTAGTGCTGTCCAAGCCAAAGCGTAGGTATGATTCAGTTATGGCCGCAACCAACATCCTGTTTAGTGGTGATGGGCAGGTCGGCGCGCATATGGTTCTCGTGATGGCAAAGTTTCTCCATTTGCGCTGCCGCAGCACCTCGTTCATCCGCACTGCGACAATTTTCGCTGCGCTGTCACCTTCCGGCGTAATGTGTATGGAACAAGGTCTTTCCGTCAGAGCGCAAATGAGTAACTGCAGATATGCATCCCCGTGGTAAAATCGAAAGAGCTGCAGCAGCGCATTTGCGACGCATTCGCCTATGCCGCTATCAATGATTGGCGTTGTGAAGGCGGATATGATGGCATCAGTTGGCCTCGTGGCGGATAGCAGTTGCGACATTGCCGGCGAAATGCCTTTCGCGCTTGTGACGCCCATGGCTTTCATTGAACTAATAACTTGACCTTTGACGGGAGGTTTAATCGCATAGAGGACATCAAAGCCAAACGGGAAACTTGATTTTGTTAGATTCATTGGCGAAGCTAATGAAATGTTTTTCTGTGAAGTGCAAGGAGAAAATTTTCAAAAAACCACGGTAATTTTTTTGTCTAGTGCGAAGCGCGGCGGAAATCTAAAAAATCCGATTGCCATTTCCGCGGCGCGGCGCCATTAGTCACGACACTGTGAAACGAACTCACTGCTGCGGCGAGCTGACCGCGTCCGATGTTGGTAAGGATGTGAGACTTGTCGGCTGGGTACGGTCGCGGCGCGACCACGGCGGGTTGCTTTTTCTGGACCTCGGTGACCGCAGCGGGATTGTGCAGCTGCTCATCGACGAAAGTGCACATCCTGAGTTGAAAGTGCTGGCGACGGTCCGCTGCGAATCAGTGGTAGAAGTTGCTGGCGTTGTGCGCCTTCGTCCAGACGAGACCGCCAATGGAAAGCTGTCGACGGGGATGGTCGAAGTTGCCGTTGAAGGGGCCGCCATTTTGTCCATGGCCGATCCGCTGCCATTTCAAATAGACGATGCTTCCGCTGAAAAAGTTAACGATGAGGTTCGGCTAACCTACCGCTACCTAGACCTTCGCCGCCCGCGCTGCTACGGACGCCTGCTCCGTCGCCACAAAATTGCAGCCGCCGCCCGCAGCTACCTGAATGGGAATGGTTTCCTAGAAGTTGAACTGCCCACCCTATTCAAAACCACGCCCGAGGGCGCTAGAGAATTTTTGGTGCCAAGTCGCACGAATCCAGGACAATTCTACGCGCTTGCCCAATCTCCACAGCAGTACAAGCAGATGTTGATGGTGGCCGGCGTCGAGCGCTACTATTCTCTGGCGCGGTGTTTTAGGGACGAGGACCTCCGCGCGGACCGGCAGCCGGAGTTCACCCAGATCGACATGGAGATGTCTTTCGTTGACCGGGAGGACATTCATTCCCTCGTAGAGGGGCTCATGGCGCGCATTTGGGCCGATGTGCTTGGCCGTGAATTGAAAACCCCGCTGGAGCGCGTGCCATTCCGCGAAGCCATGGAGCGCTACGGCAGCGATAAGCCGGACCGCCGCTTCGCCATGGAGTTGGTCGACGTCTCGTCAATTTTCACCAAATCGGGTTTCACCATATTTGCCTCCGCAGTTGCCGGAGGTGGCGTCGTTAGGGCGATTAATGGCAAGGGTTTGGCTTCACTCAGCCAGGGGGAGATGAAAACCCTTGAGGATGGCGCAAAATCAATGGGCGCAAAGGGCTTGGCCCACATAAAAATCGAAGGCGGCCAATGGAAATCGCCAATTGGAAAATTTCTCGACGAAGAAACGCGGTCGCAGCTGTCGGCGGCCCTCGCAATCGAAGATGGTGACCTAATTCTTTTTGCCGCAGGGCCATGGGAAAGTACCTGCTCCATACTTGGCCGCGTGAGATTGGACTGCGCGGCGCTGCTGCGCGAAAAGGGTGCCATGGTGCTCGACGAAAACGAATTCGATCTGTTTTGGGTCGTCGATTTCCCGCTGCTAACTTTCGACGGCGAACAGGGTCGCTACGTTGCTACGCACCATCCATTTACCGCTCCGGTTGACGGCGATTTGCATCTCTTGCACAGCGATCCGGCGGCCGTGCGCGGCCAGCACTATGATTTGGTCATGAACGGCGTTGAGTTGGGCGGCGGCAGTGTGCGCATACATTCCCCTGAACTGCAAAAAGATATTTTCGAAAACCTGCTTAAAATTTCCGCGGACTCCGTGGAGCGACTTTTCGGCTATATGATTCGCGCCTTTCGATTTGGAGCGCCTCCACACGGCGGCATAGCCCTGGGCCTGGATCGCCTAGCTGCCATGCTGAGCGGAACCACCTCGATTCGTGACGTGATTGCATTTCCGAAGACGCAGCGCGGCACCGACCTAATGGTGCAGTCGCCATCTCAGGCCAGCGAACGGCAGCTGAAAGAACTTTCCATCGCTCTCCGCTAGTTTGCTTCGAATTAAGTTTCAGCAGAGCGGCTTAGCGGGGTAGGGGCGCCGCGAAACCGTGTTTTTTCGGCGGCGAGCCATTGCACCGCGGCGCCCTCCCTCTCCACTTGCCAATGAAAATGTTTGGCTGGAAGGATTTCACGGAGACGAAACCCCGTCCATTTGCCATTTGCCGTCCCGTGGCGAGCGGCGTTTGCCGAAGAAAACACTTGTAAACTCACCAAAAGCGTCTAGTTGGTTCCTAGAGGTCGTTTGTGCGACCTGAAATAGAGTGGCAATTTTCCTATGACTAACGCATTTCCTAAAAAACCTGGTGGCGGTAAAAAGGTTTTTAACCGTGGCCGATTCGACAGGGGGCCGCGGCGCAACGAGCGCATTAAAGTTCCCGAGGTGCGCGTCATAGGTCCCGATGGCGAACAGATGGGCATAATGGCCACCCGTGACGCACTTGCATCGGCTAAGTCGTTCGGCCTAGACCTCATAGAGGTTTCAGCAAATTCCGCCCCGCCGGTTTGCAGGATCCTCGACTACGGCAAGTACAAGTACGACGAGGACAAGAAGTCGAAGGGGCAGCAGAAGTCGAACGCGTCGAAATTCAAGGAGGTGAAATTTCGTCCGTCCGTGGACGTTGGCGACTACAACACCAAGGTGCGCCATTCCAAAGATTTTCTATCGCAGGGGTTTAAACTGAAATTGACACTCATGTTCCGCGGTCGAGAAATGGCTCACCAGGAGCTGGGATTTCAGGTGGTGCAGCGGGCCATCGTCGATCTGGATGATTTCGGTTCCGTCGATTCGCCGCCGAAGTTGGCGGGTCGAACCATAAACGCCATGCTGTCTCCGCGTGCCGGAAAGGGAAAGAAAAAACACGGAGGCTCCGCGGACGGCCTGGCCGGCGATGATCCGGCCGATGAGCGGCCATTTCGGGATGTGGAAGAGAAAATTTCTATTCCGTGAACTGCAACGCTTTCGCAGCTTTTGTGCGATTTGGCTCGCCTTTGTGGGAAAATGTGGTCTAATAGTGGCAGGATGGCACGTTTAGTGAAGTGCGACTGCTGTGGAGCGCCTGCTACGGTGCATCTGGTGCAAATATCCAACGGTACTACCTACAGGATAAACTTTTGTGCCACATGTGCTAGGGAAAAGGGTGTCGTCGACGAGTCTGGGTCGCCGACTGATATGTTATTGGGGTCCGGGCTCTTCCGCGATAAGAGCGTTCCCGGGTCCATCATGCAGACGTCGTGCTGCAATTGCGGTCTCGACGGCGCTGCGCTGCTAGAAAATAAGGTTTTCGGCTGTGCCCGCTGCTACGAAACGTTTTCCAATTTACTCGAATCGTTGATGAAACGCATTCAGAGGAACACTGTCCACTGCGGCAAAAAACCGCAGACCAGGACAATTTTTCTTCAAACTGCTGCCGTGGAATGGAATACGCCACCGAAACAGGATGGCGGAATAGCCGTGCAACTGCCGAGAAATGTTCCAGAGTTGGAACTTCTTCTCTCCATGGCCGTTAGCGATGAACGCTACGAGGATGCGGCGGTTATTTCGGCGCGAATCAACGAAGTTGTTGCTTCCCAAAAGGAAAAAGACAAAAAACGGACCAAGAAAAAGGTTGGCACCGGCAGCTAGCGCCGGGTTTCCGATTCTAGTGGTTCGCGATTCCAGTCCCGTGCGGGTTATCGTCGAGCCTATCGCCGTAGTGGCGAAGCAGTTCGCCATAGCTTGCAATGGCGACCCCAAATCCAACGAACCAGGCAATTCCGTATAGTACTCCGCAGACGTATTGTAAGCCGACAAATGCCAGCGACGGCCAGATCATGGGCCACCAGAGATAGCGCAGGTAGTGGAGTGTGCCGCGGCCGGAGATAAAGTTATTAAATTGTTCCGTGCGTTGATACTGCATAAGTGCCACAAAGAAAAGTGGCAGGAAGAGCGTCAATATGAGTGGCATGATCATGGACCAGGGGATGTGCAGCAGGCCGAAACTGCCAACGACGACGAGCCACTCGGCGACGGCGGAAAGTACAAATGCACCAACTGCATAGGTGGCAACAAATAAAATCATCCGTAGGCCGTCTGAAAACAGCTTGCCCCAGTCGCACCAATCAGGAAGCTGAACGCCGCCATCGGTGGAATGGCGTGGGTCCATCATGAAGCGGTATAAATAGCCAAATGCAAGCAAGTTAACAATTGGCACAAACATTAGCAGGACGCCGATGGACACCTTAGTCCACAGGTGATCATCGCTAAAGCGCGGGAACAAAACATTTTTCATCTGGCACTCCGCCATCAGTATGCGCTGGGCCTCCCCATGGGCAATGAAAATCTACGGTTCCGGTGAAATAGCTGGGCCATTTTTCTGCCCTTGAATTGACTATGCCTATGCATAGACCGTAAAATTTTCCTTCGTGCCGCGGTAAAAGATCGTTGCGGCTATGTGCCACTGGCTACTATCGCCAAGAATTCATCCGCCTTGCGGGACGCGCCTCCAACTAGCGCTCCGTCTATGTCTTTCTGGGCGAACAATTCTGCAGCATTTGATCCGCTAACCGATCCGCCGTAGAGCAGGCGAATGTCCTCGGCAAATTTTTCTCCAAATATGTCGGCCAGAACGCTGCGCAGGTGACGGTGCATGGTCTGCGCCTCCTCGGCCGTCGCCGATTTCCCCGTACCGATTGCCCAAACCGGCTCGTAGGCAACGGCAAAATTCCCAAAGTGTTCGATTTTTTGCGGATCGATGACAGCGCGCAACTGTCTCTCCACCACAGCACTTTGCAATCCATTTTCCCGTTCCGACTGCGATTCGCCGAGGCAGAGTATGGGTGTGATTCCGGAGGCCATTGCGGCGTAGAATTTTTTCGACAGGATGGCGTCATTTTCACCGAAAGCGCTGCGCCGTTCACTGTGGCCAACTATCACGTAGTCAACGCCAACGTCGCGGAGCATGGAGGGAGAAATCTCGCCGGTGAATGGCCCGGATGCTTCCCAGTGAACGTTCTGGGCGCCAATGGAAATCGGCGATCCGGCAAGAATTTTTGAGGCGGCAGCAATTGCCGTAAATGGCGGACAGACAACCACGGTCGCCGTTCCGAAACTGGCGGAAGATTTTGCAAAACATTCCAGCAGAGCACTATCGGCAGCCGGTGACGAATTCATTTTCCAGTTGCCGACGATCAGTTTGCCTTTGCCAATTCCCATGGGCACAATGGAAACGGCTTTTAGCGGAAGTGCAAGCACTTAGCGCGGCAATGGTCACAGTGGACAGCTGTCATCGATGAACTGCCACGGCAGTGAGAATTTTTCGGCGGCGGCAGCGGCAAGATTTTTGACTCCAAATACTTCCGTGGCGTGATGTCCGCAAATGTAGGCGTTTAGGCCATTTTCGACGGCAAAATTGAAAAAATGCTGTGGGGCCTCTCCAGTTATAACAGTATCGAAATCAATCATTTGCAGCGACGCAATCGACGATCCGCCGCCGCCGGAACAGACGAGCACGCGGCCTATGGAGTCCGGGCCGTATTCCATTGAAATTGCCTTTGGGAAGTGCTCTAACACTTTTGCGCTGAATGATTTCCTGCCAATGCCGCCGCCGTCACCGACGGGCATGGGAAAATCGTGCCGTTTTTCAATAACTTCGCCGCATTTTTTCAGGGAGAGAAGCCGCAGCAGCGAGGCGTTGTTGCCGATTTCTCCGTGGCAGTCAAGGGGCAGGTGCGCCGCGTAGACGGCTAAGTCATGGGCCAGAGGCACTTGGAATTTCCTGTAGTTTCTACCAACGAGCGCTATGTGGTTGTCCCAGAACAGCCCGTGGTGGACGATCAGCAGGTTGGCACCGCAGCCAATTGCCGCTTCCATGGAGCCGATTGACCCGTCCACGGCGGCGGCGATTTTCCAAATGGTGCCGCTGTTTTCTATTTGCAGACCATTGTGTGCGCGGTCGTAGTCGCGAAATTCGTTCACTGATAGCAGCTTATCACAGAAATCGACGACGTCTTGCAGGGGAACCATTGGCCCAGTGAAGCAGGTTGGCTGTTGAACGCAAGTCAGTGCTTGCAAAGTAGTTTGCCGCGGCGAATCCGGCCGCAAAGTTTTCGCCTTGCAAAGCTGACTTGTTTTTCTTTCCTTCCGACCATGGCCAGTCGAAAAAAATTGTTTTTCATTTTTGTGGCCGCAGCGCCGTTTGCGTGTCTGTGCGCCGACGAGTTTCCGGAGGTCGGCCCCTTGGAGATTTCGAATGAGCCTACGGCGGCGGCTGTTGGAAATTTCTGGAAAGAGGACTATGTGAATGGCATCGTGGCAGTTGCCAATGGAAAGCCCATAACGGCCGGCGAGCTACGCCAGGAGTTGCTCCCGCTAATTGGCAGAATTGAAATGGAAGCCGCGTCCCAGGAAGACTTTGATGCCCGCGTGCACGCCGTCGCCGGCGAGATTCTTCGACACATGATCGACAGAGCGCTAATCGTCCAGGAATTCGAAAAAAATGGAATGCAAATCCCTGATCAGCAAAAGAATTTTTACCTGGATGAATTCATAAGAAATCGTTTCGACGGCGACAGGACGGCATTCATTGGAAAGCTGCGCGAATACGGTAAAACGCTCGGCCAGTTCAAGAAGGAGATTGAGGAAAGCTTCATCGTCGACGCCATGGAGGGGCGCATACGCAGCTCGCGGAGTGAAATTAGCCCGAGTCAGCTGAAGGCCTATTACGAAGAACATCGCGAGGAGTTTACGGTGCCGGCCGCAATCCGCATTGGGCAAATTTTTCTCGGCGACGGAGGCGAAGATCCGAATGCCGTTGTCGAACAACTCGCAGCCGGCGAGGAATTTATCACATTGCGCGACCGCCTAAGTCCGGAAACTGCATCCATGGATGGTGATTGGGTGCAGCTGGGCGATATGCGTCCGGAATTTGCTGCCCTGGAGGAACTTCCAGTTGGAGCTCATTCGGAGCCCATAGCAGTAAGTCGCGGAATTTTGATCGCAGCTGTGTTGGAGAGGCGCGAAAGCTCGGTGCGTCCACTGGAAGAGGTTCAGGATGAAATAGAAAGCCGCCTCATCCGCCGCCGAGTGGGCGGGGAACGCGAGCGCTGGCTCGCCGGATTGCGCCAAAATTCCTACGTTAAAACCTATCTCTAATATGCTGCAGTCGCGAAAATTACGCGAAAATTGTCGCCATCCACTAAAAACTGCTTGCCTGGCACCGGGAAATGATCAGGCAGGATGCTGCCGTGGCGCGGTAGCCAAGTGGTAAGGCAGAAGTCTGCAAAACTTCCATACGTCGGTTCGACTCCGTCCCGCGCCTCCAGAGATTTTGCTTTGGGAGCTCTAGTGTCAGCCGTGGATACACTTAGCAGTGTCCATCCGCCGCTGCACAGTCGAGCTGCTCAACGGTGCGTCGGATTGCCGTTTCCTCTCCTGCTAGGACTAGGACGTCGTTGGCGCAGAGAACTTCAGTGGGCGGCGGCGTTGAGATTGCCCCGCTTTTCCGTAAAATTTTCACGACGCTGACCATATATTTTTTCCGCAAGTTGCTTTCCGCAAGTGTTTTGCCAACGAATTCATGGCGGCCGTGCAGGCAGAGGCATCCTATCTCAAAAGCCTCCATGTCGCCGCCGCTGCCGCTTTCCACGGCCTGCGTTGAGAAAAATAGCTGCGCCCGTTCGAGATCTGCGCGGTTCCCTATGAGTATGAGCGTCATTCCCGGTACGAGGAGGCAGTCGGCCGGAGGTGAAAATAGCAGGTGGCTGCGGTGGCGCAGTGCGATGATGTTCACGGAAAATCGCTCGCGCAGTGAGACGTCGCAGATGCGGGAGTAGCAGCCGCAATTATCTTCGACGAGAGAAACTTCCATTAGGTCAAGGTCGTCGCCAGATTGGGAGTAGAGTTTTTTGAGGATGCCGTCACGTTGCCGCGTCAGCTGCGATTCGATATCCCTGTTAAATGTCTCAACGAAATAGCCTTCCAGCCTGGTATTAATTTGCACCATGCGGCGGCGGAAGATCAGTCCGGCAAACAAAATGAGAACTAAAAATGCGTAGAGTGGAACTCCGCGGGGCAGGGTTGGCGCTGCAACGGAAAGGAATATGCCGCCAAGGAACAGCAGCAGAAATGCATAGACCGCCGTTTGGAACACTCCACCGATGCGCGTCACGAGAAAGTTTTTCGGCTTTTCCCGCATGGAGGCGAAGGTTTTCTCTACGGTTCCGACGAACAGCACATTCACCTGCCGCACCAGCGCCGTGAGGATTGGGAGGGAAATGAGTGCGGCGCAGCACCAAATGCATATGGTCGCGAGATTTGCGTAGCGTTCTCCAATGAATTCAATGTGCAACGCCGACCTGACCAGATAGGAAGCGACGATGAGCACAGAAAAGAACAGCAACGCGTTCACCACCACGTAGATTAGTGGTTTCATTGCGAATTTGAAAGATGAGTTGTGGGAGAAGCGCAGGCGCAGTGCGGCCAGCATTTCCCGGTAAATGCGGCCAAATTTCAGCAGCGATTTTGGGCATATGCGCAGGAGGAAGCGAAAGATTTCCCCGGCGCGCGGACTTAAAATTGCCGTAAAGAACGCTGTTCCAAGTGAAACGCCGATGGCTATGCTGATGAGGCCGTCCGTTGTTACTCCGAGCGATGAACCTAGGGTTGCTATGACAAAGCTAAATTCGCCAATCTGTGCCGTCGCCATGGGCGCGCGGAAGCTGTCCTCGCCGCTCTGGCCGCTGAGAAAAAATCCCAAAAAGCACGCCACAACCTTCAGCACAAACACTAAAAACGTAATCAAAACTATGGGCCAGGCGTAGACCAGCAGCTTGGCCGGGTCGGCCATGAGCCCCGTCGACAGGAAGAATATGGCAGTGAACAGTGTGCGTATGGGCCGCATGCATTCTTCGATGGATTCGGCAATTTCAGTGTTCGAAAAAATTGCACCGGCAAGGAATGCGCCGAGGGCCGTCGAAAAGTGGGCGGTTTCTGCGAGAAGCCCAACCGTAAGTAGCACGCCGATGATGACTATGGTGAAAAATTCCTCGGAGCGGAATTTTTTCATGATGCGCACAAAAAATGGCATTATGAGCCTGCCCACGAAGAATATGGTTAGGACAAATGCTCCCACGAAGAACGTTGTGCGGCCAACGGCGTCCCAGTCGAAGTAGCCGGTGATGGCGATGCCGGATAGAACAACCAAAAGTAGCACCGCCAGAATGTCTTCGAATACGAGAAGCCCCATGGCCAGGCGGGCAAAATTTTTCTGCAGCGCCTTCTGGTCGGCCAGCACAGGAACTGCTATCATTGTGGAACTTATGGCAAGTAGGCCGCCGAGGAAGAGTCCGTTTAGACCGCCCCAGCCCAAAATCGGTGCGACGGCGCGGCCTAGGAATATCATGAAAAACGTTTGGAAAACTAGGGCAATTATCACAGGGCCAAAGAGTTGACGCAGTTTTTTTAGGTCGAACTCGAGACCCATGTAGAACATGAGGAATATGACGCCCAGCTCGCCAATCTGGTGTATTGTGCTCTGCGCGTGGATAAAAACTTCGCCACGGATACTGAAATCTACGGCGATGCCGCCGAGAATATAGGAAAGCAGGAGCGGGAAGTGCAACAGCCGAGCCACCATGGCTGCCATTGCGGCCACGACGAGCAACCAGGAAAAATCGTGAACTAACTCCATGGAGGCGTCTCCAACGGGACAATTCGCTATCATCGGCTCGGCCAAGGGCAATGCTTTTATGTTTAATTTTTGCGGACACCTGTGGAAGGGCGCCGCGGTGCAGTGTTTCGCCGCTTTCCAAAACACATATTTCGCGGCGCCCCATTCGCTGCAGCTGATCTGCTGCAATTTTGGTGGTCGCCTGTCAAAAAAAAGTAATGGGCCCATGTCGTCCATTGACACCCATGGGCCGTGGCGCAGTAGAGTGTCCCGTGTCTACGACTTACAAAGCCTACATGCTGCCATTTGGGAGGGTCAAATGGACTCCGGATAATGCCGACGTGCCCTACTTTGGGAAGCTTCTCGGTACGCGCTGCGGGACGGCCTATGCGCTGCAGAAGGATGCGAATTTGGCCGATTTTCTCTGGGCCATTGGCCGTGCGCCGTGGCTTCTGCCGGACGGGTTTGGGCGGGCGAATGTGGAAGTTACTGTTCCATCTTGCGAGGGAAGCGGTCGGCCTGCTGATATCACGCAAACGTTTGCCGTAATGGGAGAAAGACACCTTCCATTGCACAAAACTCTCGGCGGCAAGTTTGGAATTCTGCTAGCTGCTCTGCTGATCTCCAATGCCACGGCTTGGACCATGAAATTTTTCGTCGAATTAATCGGCATAAAATGTTTTGGGCTAATTGCTTCTTCGGCTTCCGTGGCGCTGCTAATGGCCATTGGCGGGCTACTCGTGGCCGCGGCCGCGATCGCACTAATTGCGCTGATAAATTTATTCTATGGCCGCGGTAGGCCGGAGCAGCCAAAAATTGCCAGCTAGTTGGAGTCGAGTTTGATGGCGCCTGGTGTAGCGAAAAAAATTGCCCGCGCCCAGCGGTGGCCTATGGACGTGGACGGTGGAAATTTTGAAAAAAGGGTATGGCGCCTTTCGGCTGGCGTCGCGGCGGCGTCTGTCCGGCGGGGGCGGCAAGGAAATCTGTGAAATTATTCTGGAAGCAGATGGGCAGTTGGCATATGAGCCCGGCGACTGGTTGGCTGTGGCGCCGCAAAATTGCCGTGAGGATGTTAGCCGTCTACTTGCCGTGCTGGCGGCGCCGCGGGAAATGGTCGTCAAACTGCGCGAAGGAGAAATGGCGATCGGCCAAGCTCTCAGCGAGTGTTTTACAATTGGGGAAGTGCCGCGACAGCTGGCAGAGTTAATTGCGACCAGATGCGAAGGAGAAAAGGCTAAAATTCTCGGCGAAGCCATTGACGGGGATTTCAACGCGTTTGCGTCCGGCTTGTCCGTCTGCGAATTTCTTGAAACTTTTGCCGTCAAGGATCTTCCAATTCCCGATGTGCTGGCATCGCTGCGGCCACTGCAGCCGCGGCTGTACTCAATTGCTTCCTGTCCATTTTCGATTGCCAATGGGTTGCGGCTCATCGTGACAACGGCGACGCACCTTGGCCGCGACGGGAAATTGCGTTTCGGTGTGGCGTCTTCCCATGTGAATCGGCGGCTGTCCGTGGGTGATGTGCTGCGTGCCAAGGTTGTTTCAACGAAATTTCGTCTGCCGGCAGATCCCAACGTGGATGTGCTAATGGTCGGCCCCGGTGCCGGGCTGGCGCCGTTCATCGGTTTTCTGGAGCGGCGCGAATGGGAGCGGAAGGAAAAAAACTCCCACGGGCGCAATTGGTTATTCTTTGGTGATCGCCACAGGGCGACGGATTTCATCGAGGAAAACCGCTTGATGGCGTGGCTGGAGAGTGGTCTTCTGGCGCGCCTTGACCTGGCATTTTCACGGGACCAGGAGAAGAAAATTTACGTGCAGGATCGTATCCGCGAAAATGGCGAAGAATTTCACCGGTGGCTGGCCGATGGTGCACATTTTTACATCTGCGGCGACGGCAAGCGCATGGCTGTTGACGTTGAAGCCGCTGTGCTGGAAACATTTACCCGTTTTGGGAATCTTCCCCATGAGGCGGCGCTGGAGAAAATCGGTGAAATGAAGCGCTCACGGCGCTTCCAGCGCGACGTTTACTAGGTCGCACTCCTAGAACTTTATCCACGCGGCAGCTGCCGTTCGATCTTCTAGCCGCAAGTAAAAAATGTTCAGACAGCCTCACTCCGGCATCAAGCCAAGTGTCACCATGCAGTCCCTGCCGGCGTTGGCGATGAAGTCATTATAGTTTTCGCATGCGGCTAAAAATTCCGGACCGATGGCTGCAGCTCGGCGGCGATAAATTTCAATTTGAGGGTTTTCTGTGGCCGATGGAAGGCCAAATGTTGTGCGGAAAATATTATCAAAGCTGGTCATTGCTGTGACGATGCGTTGTCCGTCGAAGGTGCCATCAGCCGTCCTGGCATCGAACGCATCTCCGATTAATTTGAGAGCTCTCCTGAGTCTTCGCGCCCTAAACCTGGTTGCTGCGAATCCTACTAGGCTGCCACAGACGCCCAAAAATCTATCACGCAGCGCCGCAACCTCGTCCACATATTTTGGAAAAGCCAACATGTCGTAGGAGAAATCCTTACCGCCGGTGAAAGCCATCCTGCTCAGTTCGAAATCTGAAATGGGGGCATTAATTGCGGCTAACTGTCTTTGGAGTTCTGCCAATTCCGCTTCGGCGGCATTCAGCGGAATGCGCAGTTGCGAGCGCACAGCATCGGATGCAACATTATAGGGGCCTCTTCCTTCCATTTCAGTTAACCTTACCCATTCGACAAGTAGTGGTGATGCTTCCTTTTCTTCCGCTGGGAGTAGCCCAATCATGCCAACAATGCCATGACCGCCACTGCCGCCTGCTTTTTGATTGCCATAGACGATTGTATGCACAAAACTATCATCCCCTTTCACTTGCGCTTCGCGCAGCGCTTCGAAATTCTTTCTAAATTTTCCACTTTTGGCTATGATTTCGTCGCGAATGGCATCTTTATTTTTTGCCCAATTTGCAATGTTGCTGTTAAACTTCGCCCTAAGCGCGGAGACTTCGTGCTCCTTTGCAGCCACCCGTGGCGCAAGCTCATCGCGCGCCGCACAATTTCTCCTGTATGCATCGAGCGCGTCATCGTGCTCAACCGCGTCTCCAAGGCTGTCTAGCCACCGAGGCAATCTGTTGGGATTGAGCTTGATCGCTACGACGTCGTACATCGGTGAGGCTATGGCGGCAGGTTTTCCGCGAAAAAGTGCAAAGAACGAAGCTATTGCGCGGCGGAAACATTCGCCCAGCGTTGCTTTCGTTGCGACGAATTTAGCTGTTGCCGTATCCGAATGAGAGCAAGGACGTTGATTCGCGCTTGGCCCTTCTGGTTTGTTTGGAGTTTGTCCTTGGCATGGGCGAAAGACTCTAAGTTCGGCGTGGCTAACCATGGCTTGGACAAAGTTTAGCGCAATTCCGCCATCTGTCAAATGCGACGCATGCCGATTGCAATTCGAATTGACACTGCGCGATTTTTAGTTTAACATAACATTATGATGTCTAGTGTCGGCGATTGGCTACCACAACCAGTAGATTCACCGCCTACACCCGGCGACGACGATCAGGAAGTTGCGCCGGAATGCGCCGAGGACGATATCGTAAAAATAACTGCACCACCACGCACAATAGGTTCCACTAGAGCGAAAATCGTTAGCGTAATTGCTTGGAGTCCTGTAGGATGGGTAGCTGCCATAGTGGTTTCATTGGTCGGCTTGCCATACAATGCGGTTGCTTCCGCATGTTTACTTGCGACAGGCAACAGGCTCCACGTGCGCTGCCAATGGCTAACCTTCTACAGGACAATTGGCATGTGCTTCACCTGCTGGGCGGTGTACGCCAGGAGGGAAAGGAGCAATCACGAAGTCAGGATGATAGACGTGCCAAATGCAGCTGCATTGGATGACGTTGGTGGTGCATTTGGGGTGCCGATTTTTAGAGGATTTATGGGGTGGATTGGAGAAACGTTCAGAGCAGAAAGACGATACGGCAGTGAGCAAACTGGACTAGTGCAAGTGGAAATGGCCGAACCAGACGCATATGATGCAACTCACGCGACGCAACTAGGAATGGAGTGCCGTGCGTCACCGGTTTCGATACCTGCAAGAAATTTGGGCGCAATGGGAATTCCACATGGCGAAGAAATTACAGGACTGCCAGACGATAATCCCAATCGCATATTCCGGCCAGTGGTATTTTGGTTCGATGGAGCAGAAACGATGGGCGCCGTGTGGCAATGCGCCATGAATCTCGGCGGTGCAGTTCCTCCGATGCTATACGATGCAGAAGATTTTTTCCAAGAGAGACTTGCAATAATAATTGCCTACAATAGGGACCCGAGAAATCGAGTTAAATTGCTGCCATATATGGCAGGGCATTCCATGGGAGGCATGATTGCCCAAGCTTTGGCCGCCAAACATCATTGCGGTTGCCTATCGTTAAATGGCCTGGGGTTAGAGCGTGGCATCAAAACCCGCTTCGTCGGGAGGAAAGGCATGGCCTGGGCAAGGTCAAATCGGAGGGTATTCGTAAACTTTGTGGCCGGTGGAGATCAAACATCGGATCCACTATTTTCACGCACGTTTGTGAGACCAATTGGCAGGATAGTACGTTTTACTAGAACCGAAGGCGACGGAGACGCCACATACTACCCATACGGTCACTTTGATTATAGCAAGATGCTATGCGACTACAAATGCAAATGGCGACGTCACACACGACCTGCGAGCGATTGATGCGCTGGCGCTCATGGCGGCAAGTTGCCGGAGAAATCTGTTGATTTTCGCCGGCGGGCGGACGATGATCGCGGCGCAGTGGCAAAGGTTGAGATTGAGCTTGTTAGAAAAGTTTTGCAGAGGAATGATTTGGATTACGAGGTGATTTCGCAGATCCTCGGCGATTTGGAGCTGGAGGTGTCGTCGGGAGACGAGGTCGACAGTCCGTCCATGCCGCCGGTGAAAAAGCAATTCGTCATGCTTGTTTCCGATCCCGATGGCAAATTTGCCGGCGAGCTTTTCACCGGATGGGTGCTGCAAATACCTGAAGATCAAAGCCCATTGGAAATTAACGCGCAGCTCGTCCGCGCTGCCTACGACTTTAATCGCAGCAGGAAGGGGTCCAAGGATCCGGCGAGGACAATCACCGATGTCTGTGAAATTGTTCCGGCGAAGATTCTTCGAAACCAAGCCGTGTGGGTTCGGACGAAGGAGCCGGTTCTCATCGTGCGCACGGATAACAAAATACCAACGACGGAACCAACTGCCGACGAAGACGGAGATGATGAGACACCTGCCGCATTTGACGGCGAGCTTCCTGGCCTAGACTAGGCGGCGGAACTCACGGAAGCAGGTCAATGGCCACCGGCGCGTGGTCCGACCCTCCAATGTGTGCCAGTATTTCGCAATTTGTCACGTGCGGAAGCAGATTTTCCGTCGCAAGGAAGTAATCTATGCGCCAGCCCACGTTGCGCTTCCTCGCATCGGCGCGCTGTGACCACCAGCTGTAGGAGCCGCCGCGATTCGGATGCAGTGCACGAAAAACGTCGACGAAACCGGCACCAATGTAGTTGTCGAATCCGCTGCGCTCTCCGTCGCTGAAGCCGGCGTTGCCGCGATTTTCCTTCGGTCTGGCAAGATCTATTTCCCTGTGTGCGACATTGAAATCACCGCAGGCGACCACGTCCTTTTCCCGCGACAGGTTCAGCAAAAAATCGCGGAATGTAGGATCCCATCGGTCGCGGCGCAGTGGGAGTCTGGTCAATTCTGCTTGAGCATTTGGCACATAGACATTTACGAGGAAAAATTTTTCAAATTCTAGGAGCTGCACACGGCCCTCCATGGGCTCTATCAGCCTGTCCGGCGGAGTGTTGCAATCGTAGGCAAGCGGTTTGATTTTTGACAGCACCGCCGTTCCTGAGTAGCCGCGGCGTAGTGCGCAGTGGAAGTACTTGCACTGGAACTCTCCAAGATCCGGCAGTTTGCTGTCACAGCTAATTTTCGTTTCCTGGAGACATAGAACGTCCGGGCGGATCTCGGCAACCATGGCGTGGAAGGTTTTCCCGACGGCGGACCGCAGGCCGTTAACGTTCCAGGTGACGATGCGCATGGTTGCCGACGTAATTAAGTGCGGTTGAGGGTCATCAGAAACTCAACATTGCTGCTCGTTTTTTTAACCCGCTGAATGAGCATCTCCACGGCGTCGGTCGACGTAAGGCCAACCATCGCCCGGCGAAAGAGATGTATGCGCGGCAGCTCCTCCGGGTGGTAGAGCAGCTCCTCCTTCCTCGTCCCACTGCGTCCGACGTTGATGGCCGGGTAGATGCGTCTGTCTGACAGTTCCCGATCGAGGTGCAGTTCCATGTTCCCGGTGCCTTTGAATTCCTCAAAAATCACGTCGTCCATGCGGCTGCCGGTTTCGATCAGCGCCGTGCCAAGAATGGTCAAACTGCCACCGCCTTCGATATTTCGTGCGGATCCGAAAAAGCTCTTCGGTCCCTGGAGTGCATTTGCGTCGATGCCGCCGGACATCACCCGGCCGCTCGCAGGCATTGTTGAATTATATGCTCTGGCCAAACGAGTTATGGAATCCAAAAGGATGACCACATGGCGGCCACACTCTACCCTTCTCCTCGCCATCTCGATAACCATCTCGGCTAGTTGGATGTGTCTGTCCGGAGTTTCGTCGAAAGTTGATGCAAATACTTCGCCCTTAGCCATGCGGCGGAAATCTGTCACCTCCTCCGGCCGTTCATCTATGAGCAGGATCCACACTTCCACATCCGGTCTCGTGGCGGCTATTGCATTTGCAAATGCTTGCAGGAGAACAGTTTTTCCGGTTCGCGGCGGCGCAACGATGAGGCCCCTCTGGCCGAGCCCTATGGGCGTGACGAGGTCAACTATGCGCATGGAAAGATTTGCGGCGGCGTCTCCTATGCTATTCTCCAGGAGAATGCGTTCCCTAGGATAGAACGGCGTGAGCTCCTTGAACTGGGGAAATTTTTTTGCGCTTTCCGGATCGGAGTCCATTACGCTATCTATCTTGAGAGCACAAAGATGCGGTGCTCCGCTTCTTGGAAATGCAGCCCAGAGACGAATTTTTTGGCCGCGGCGCAGTCCGTTCGCGCGTATCAGGCAGCGGGGCACGAATGGGGACCACTCGCCCGGCTGGAATCTATTTTCTGCGCCAACGAGGCAGCCATTGCCATCGAAAAAGATTTCAAGCACGCCGGAAATTGCTATGGCTGTGTGATTTTCCGACGCCTGTCGCAGGCAACGGTCTAGCACGTCGTGGCGGTTGCACTCTCCGCATTCCAGATCCATGGATGTCGCAAGTTCCGCAATTTGTTCCATGCCAAGACGAAACAGCTCATCCAGATCCAGCGGGGTGGTTTCGCCAAAAAATTCCAAGGCGGCGTCGGCGATGGATGCCTCGGACTGTATGCGCTCCCAGTAGCCGAGACCACCGTAGCGATTTTTCCTCATATTCAACGCATTTTGCTGCAGAGGAGCAGCAGGTCCACGTCCCGTCGAATTCGCGCCGTTCCGCTGTTGAGTGCCGCCGCGGAGTGGTTGACGATTTTGCTGCCGCTGTTGCGTGTTGCGGAAGCGATTTTGTCCGAAGCGATTGTGGTTGCCGCGATTGGAAAATTGATCTCCGCCGCCGCCGTCTCGACCGCCGTCTGCGAATGGATCATCGGGCGGCATGGAACCATCTTCTGGAAGAACTTGCACTTTCCCGCGTCCACTTCCGCGCTGCTGCGGCTGATCTCTGCCGCGGTCGCCGCGACCAAAATTCCGGCGCTGCGGACGGCCATCGGAACAGCCATTGGCGTCGCCCGTGGCACGATCTTCGCCGCCGTCTATTGTCTGGCATGAGTCATCCTCTCCCGAATGGCGCTCATCGAATGAGAAGACGGGCTCCCCGCCTTCGCCTGTGTTTTCAAAAACTGGCATGGTAAATAACCGTTAAAGTTAATTGGGTTGGGCGCAATCCGGCCTCCACCCGATTTGTTGGTGGAGCCGAGAATGAGATTCGAACTCACGACCCACGCATTACGAATGCGTTGCTCTACCGGCTGAGCTATCTCGGCACTGTGCCCTTTCCAATGGAAGTCAGCCAATTACTCAAGAAGAAAATGCGCACGACGTCAAACTGGTCCAACGGTAGTTTGGCGCAATTCACTTCTCCTGGTCAGTTAAGCTTGCACACCGCTGTGTTTAAACCACATTAGATCAGCGTTGGCGCGTGCCTCACGTTCTTCTTGACCTGGGTCAGAATCCATAGCGGTACGTTCAGCGCTAAGTTGATCCACTGCTTTTTTGATTTTCGCGCGGCATTCACTGTCGAAACCAGTAGCACTAAGTTTGCCGGACATTGCCGCACCAACAAAAGCTAAAACTGTCATGGCTGGCGGTAGTCCAACATCTCTAAGTTTAGCGGCGTCACTATCATCGCTAGGTTGAGTAAGTTGTACTTTTAATGTAGCGGCAAGATCAAACGCCGCACTGGCTAATTCATCCGCAACTGTTCTTCGCATGGCGTGTGCAAGATAAATCAAGTCTGCTCTATTGCTGAGTTCAGGACTATTGTCGACAATTCCTCCGGTCGACTCGCAACCAAGAGACGTAAGGAAATCGCCAACACTCGTGACACCCTTAACATAAGGAAAATCTACGCGACAGGTGCCGTCGTTGAGCGGGGAAGTGGTTGCGAGGGAGATAACACGACTATCAAAGCCATAATGTCTTGCGACTGCAGCGGCAAGAATGAGGAGTTTATGATAGGCGGATTGTTCGCCGAATTGTTCGTCGAATGTGGAGCCAATGGCCGCTTTCAGACCGGAGCCGTCATCAATCATCCTGATGCCATAGCGACCTCCATCAATTAGCGCTTTGATTTTCGCATAGGCAGTATCAATGTATGTTGTGCGCCTAGCATCGATTCCATCTACGGAAAGCTGCCCACTGGCGTCACCAAAAATTGAGGTGGTAGTTTTGAGGAACGACTGCGCTGTGAGCGAAAATGCAACAACATGTTTCAATGTGTGACACAGGTCGGCAAATTTTCTAACGTCATCTCCATGTAATCCGTCATAAAAACAGTCGCGCGCACGCAATCCACAGTTACCGACTAGCAGATATAACGGATTTTCTCCATTTAATGCACGATCAACAATGGCACAAAAACTAGCGATTAGCTTCCGTTGTGGATCCTCGCTGCCTTGGCCGCCATCTCCTGGTTGTAAATCAGGATTGCGATCAAGATCGTCAAAAAAATTAGTAAAACTGCCACCAAAATGGGGCCAGGGTGTTCTGGCGTCGCCGTCACGTCCCTGATCGGTAAATTTATCCCTACACACTCCCAATATGTGTTGTATTAGTATATGTTCTGGTGGGGCAACAATATCGGCGCTGGTGCGTGCGGCATAGTCCAGTGTGAAGAAATGTGTGGTGAGTGCGCGGAGTTTGCTAAAAGCGCCGCCGTTCATGCCAGCCTCAAATGATTTCGTGTAAAGGTCGACGGCTCTAATCGTCATATGAATAAGTGACGTGCTGTCTCCTTTTTCTATGTGTATGTAAATTAACGTTACGAGCCAAACGATCCCGCAGGAAAGTATTGTGCCGACAATGCGGATAAAAGAAATTTCCCTGCGGTTGCAAGCTCCAAATTCTGTCAGGTCTTTGCCGGTTACCACTTTCACGGCGACGTCAAGCGTTGTCGACGATGTTTCAAGTTGACGGCAAAGCACCGGAACTATAAAGGACAAATAAAATCTGCTTTTTATTTCACCGTGCGCATGACTACCATTATAGCTCATGGGTGAAATAAGACAGAATTTGTTTAGCGTGTCAATCATTTTTTCTAGTGAAGCAAACGGCGTTAGCCATGGCACTGCAGCGGAAAATTATGTGCTAGGATTATGGCAGTTTGCCGAGGAAACTGTGCCGTTTTCTGCAGACCGTGCGCCTGGTTATTTTAATGGAAAATCGCTTCCGCAGCTCCTCGCCAAGTTCGCCGTCGCCGTAGAGCAGTGCCGATGGGTTTTCGCGAAAAAGTTCCGAGAAAAACCAGTCCATGGCGATGGGTGAAAGGCTGCTGCGGCTAAAAAATTTCTCCATTTTGAACAGGCCGTGTGGAGTTCGCACAACCTTGTCGCCAATGGCCCTAGACACCGTGGACCGGGCAACTGACAGCCGGTCAGCTGCCATAGCTTGTTCCAGTGGAACAGCCGCCGCCGGTCCGCGCAGGAAAAACTGTTTCTGGTTTTCCAGCAAAAATTCGCCCATGCGCAGCAGCAGCGATTCCCGTTTCCTAAGGGCATCGCCAATTTCTTCGTCGAGATGGACATCGCCGAATCCGTTTGGCAATGTCCGAATGGACCAGCTGCCGCCGTCGAAGTCGATCAGCAGATCCGGCGCTCCCATGGTCGACTCCATTGCGTCGGAAAGTCCAGCTGTGGAAGGACGCATTTTCAATCGGCCGTCGCGCAGGCATTCCATGACGCCGTCAAATAGCTTGCTCGCCAATTTTTTGCGCAGAAAACGCAGCAGCTGAATGAGGTTTCCGTGGTTTTTTTCGATGCGCACGATGGAGGCTGCCTTCGCAAGCGCTTCGCAGAGTCCAGGTTTGCTGCATTGGAACAGGAAAAACTCCCTGAAGTCCAGTGATCCGATGGCGCGCGATTCAAAGTCCATCAGCTGCGCTCGCAGTTCTTCGACGAGCTCGACTGGAACAGCAGCTCGCAGAGCAATTTCTCCTGGAGCGACTTCAAGGTAGCCATTGGCTCCAACGTTGCCGACCAATTCTACGATGGCTCGGCGCCGTTCAACCGACGAATCTCCTTCAAGGGAAAGAATTTGAGTCAGACGTTCATCAAATGCCATGGTGCTTTCAACCCAGTCGATGGCGCCGGACTTCTCTGCGCCGCAATTCCGCAGAAACCGCGGCAGATTTCTGCGGGCAACCTCAAGCACGCGCAGTTGGAATCGCAGTTTCTGCGACAGTCGCTGCGTAGTTCGCTGGCCATGTGTAAGTTTCTGAGTCATGGCATTTCTGAAAGGCGCAGCTGCGGAGTTCCATGGGCCGCGCGGAGGAGGTCAATGGGGCTTGCACCGCTTTCAGCCAGGCATTTGTCGACGAGAAGAGCGCAGCCGATGGCGTCGTAGAGTGCGCAGTGCATCTTTTTTCTTTCGGGAGAACATAGTAGGCGGCCAAGTTCGCGCCATTTGCCGCCGAGGCCTAGGGCGGCCAATGTGTCTCCAAGTGCGTAGGAGTCGAGCCCAGGCCAAAATTTTTGCGCCAGTCGATGGCTGTCAATCCACGGCCCCCAGGTCGCGGCAGCAGATGCTCCAAGTCCATGCCAATCTGGCACTAGTCCCGGGCTTGGCCACATGCTGCGCAGCAGTGCATCTTCGGTCGACGCGTGGTGGGCAGCTAATATGCCGTTGCCCCGCATGGATCTAAATCTCTCGAAAAAATCTCCAATGGGAGCCGCATTTGCCGTGCTGACATCTGGAATTTTTCTGCGGCAAATAAAAATTCCAGCGCCCCTTCGACATCTGCAGAAGCTTTCCAGTGGATTTTGCAACTTGCCACCGGTGAGACATATGGCGCCAAATTCCAAGACGCCATCGCGGCCATTTCCTTCGAAATCTATTGCATAGACTTTCCATTGGCCAGCTAGAACCACGGCTCCAGTCTCATGGGGAAAGGAAAAAACGCAACGGCCCAGTTGGTAAATTTGGCGTAAAATTCTCATCGATTGCCGCCTACGCTCCTTTGTCAGCCATGAGAAATTGCTAGTCGTCGGCACTCTGCGCCGGTGGATGTTTTTCAAAAAATTTTTCCAATATTTTCTTTGCTATGGGGGCGGCATCGCTTCCGCCGCCGTAGGTGCGGCCGTCGCAGCTTTCCCTAACCATGACAGTCACAGCGACTTGAGGATTATGTGCCGGTGCGAATGCCGTGAACCATGCCAAATGGCTATTTTGCTGCCCGTCGCGAATCTGTGCGGTGCCAGTTTTGCCTGCGATGGCCATGGAGTTAATTTTGCAGCGGCGCCCTGACCCACATTCCACGCAGTCAACCATGCCGTCGAGCAGTGCACCGTAGGCGCTGTCGGAGAGTCCGAGCGGTGCCAGTGACAGTATGATTTCCGTGGAATCGCGCCGCAAAATCGTTGGCCTTGTGCGTTCTCTGCGCGCAGCAAGCGATGCCGTAAACGCATTAACCTGGAGCGGTGTAGCTAGCAGATATCCCTGGCCCAGTGATAGATTTGCCGTATCTCCATCGGTCCACCGGCCGTAGCCGCGCAGCTTTTTCCAGGCGGGCGACGGCACGAGGGAATGGGTTGTCTCGTGGGGAAGTTCTATGCCGGTTTTTTCACCAAAACCTAGGCGACGAATTTCTTCGAGAAAGTTTTCCAGTGGAATGGAGAAGATGTTATCAACGATGAAGCTGTTGCAGCTCTTGGCTATGGCTGTGACGAATGGCAATTGACCGCGCTCGCTGTGATTGTTGCATCTAATCGTGCGATTGCCAACTGTTGTCATGCCGTTGCAGCTGTGCCTGCTGTCGCGGTCGACGATGCCAAAACGGAGAAGTGCTTCCGCGGAAACGAGTTTAAACACTGATCCAAGCGGGTAAAGTCCTTGAATTGCCTGGTTCGACCATGCGCCGATTTCAGTTAGCCGCTCATAGGTTTTGCGCGAAATGCTCGGTGTGAGGGAGTTGAGATCGTAGGACGGCGCATTGGCCATGGCGAGAATTTCGCCGCTCCAGACGTCGCTCAGAATGGCGCAGCCGATTTCATCTCCTAGTGCCTCTTCCGCAGCTTGTTGCAGGTCGAGGTCAATGGACAGCGTGACGTCCCTTCCCGCCGTAACCGCGCTCGATTTCAGAACCATTTTTCGCTGGCCAGCTGGATCAACGAGAACTATTTCCTCGCCGTTTGTGCCCCTAAGGACAGCATCCATTGCCAGTTCGACGCCGGAGCGTCCGACCAAATTTCTTTCGCTGAAGGTGCGATAGTTTGCGCCATCTACTCCATAGCATCCACAGGGAGAAGGTGATGCATAGCCAATCAGGTGGGCTCCGCAGCTGCCGTTGGGGTAGGTGCGCGAGGAACGCGTTTCCAGTTGCAGACGCCCGTCCGGTGGCAATCGTTCGATGAGATTTGCAAAAGATTCCCATGGAAGGTCATAGACCAATGGAAATGGGAGCAGCGGCATCTGTTTGAAGTGGCGGTCGACGCTGTGGCGGTCCAGGTTTACGGCGGCTGGGAGCAGGTGTCTAATTGGTGCTATGTGTCTCTCGATGACGGCAATACGGGACAGCGAATGCTCATTTTCCGGGATGAAATTTTGCCCGGCGGCCCGGAGATTCCGCGTGCGCTCCCTGTATTCGGCGGCGAATTCATCGCGCAGTTCCTGGAGGTATGCCACGAGCATGAAGCGTGGCCTATTGCCCGCCAACAACTTACCTTCGCGATCACGTATGTTTCCCCTTGGAGCCAGCTTCAGTACGCGCCGATGGCTCTGCCGCTGTCCAAGTTCGGAAAATTTTCCGTGCTGCACGATTTGGCGAAAAAATAAACCGACGGCGAGGTAGCTAAAAATCGCCGCGAGAATGTAATATAGAACACGAAGGCGTTTTTCTGCTTCACTCGGCGGAGACACGGCACCGGGTAACTATGTCAAGAGATTCGAATAAAATGCGATGCAAAAGAGCATTTTCCTGGACCTTGGCGGCAAAAATCTGCCATCACTTAGCCGTGGCAGTGGTTGACGGTGATAGGGCGGACGAATCAACTTGGCATCTCTGTGCGCGGAGGGCGATTAGGTTGGAAGCCGAAGCGCTTGCGCAGACTGCGGATAGGCTCGGTCCAAATTTCGATGCCGCCGTTTCACTAATCCTGGCCCACCGGGGGAAAGTTATAGTAAGCGCCGTTGGAAAATCGGGACACATTGGGAAAAAAATCGCCGCAACACTAACGAGCACAGGAACTCAGGCAGTTTTCCTCCACCCCACCGAGGCGCTCCACGGAGACTTCGGCATGGTGTCCAACGGCGACCCGGTAATTTTTCTATCACGCAGCGGCTCAAGCGACGAGCTGCTCTCCATGATTCCGCTGCTGCGCCACCGAGGCTGCCCGCTCATCGCAATCGTCGGCGACATAAATTCCCAGCTAGCAAGGCGTTGTCACCATGTTATCGAGGCGTTTGTTTCCCAAGAGGCTGATCCGCTGAAACTTGTGCCAACCTGCAGTGCAATCAGCGCTCTGGCCGTAGGAGATGGACTTGCAATTGCCCTAATGCTTGGCAGAAACTTTCGTGCCGAGGACTTTGCAGCAATTCATCCAGGAGGCCAGCTGGGCCGGAATCTCCTGCTGCGCGTCTCCGATGTCTTTCACCCGCTGCATGAAATTGCGTCGCTGCCACCGTTTGCGTCGGCGAGTGACGTCATAGTTTCCATGACGGAAAGGCCGCTAGGTGCCTGCTGCACAGTAGATTCGAACGGTAAATTAATTGGCATCATAACGGACGGTGACATACGTCGTTTAATACGAAGAACATGTGATTTGCGGTCCATCGTTGCGTCGGACATTCATAGCGAAAATCCGCGCCTAGTACGTCCAGACCAGACAGTTGGCGAGGCAATTGCAACCATGGAGTCTGGGCCATCGCAGGTTAGTGTGCTGCCGGTTGTGGATGACGAATGTAAATTGCTCGGCCTGGTGCGCATCCACGATACCGTCGGCGACATGGGTCGGCGGTAAAATCTAGTTCGTGGGGAGGCGCCGCGAAGTTGTCTTTTGGGAGCGATTTAGCGCTGCACCGCGGCGCCTCGGAATTTGGAATTCCCGCTAGATTTTTCTGCCAAAACCAAATGCTGTGGAGCAGGTTCTGCGATTTTTGCCAAAAGTTCCGTCGAGACTGAATTGCCAATCCCATGCGGCGGCGAGTTTTCCCGTGGAACTGAGGTGGCCGGCGATGGAATTCTTGGAGTCGGGATAAAGCATTGGTAGCGAAGATCTTTCGCCGTCAATTTCCCGGTAAATTTTGCCGTGTTTTCGCAGTGGAGTTTTGCGCCAGGA
>JAITDL010000086.1 GCA_031282565.1 Puniceicoccales bacterium | reverse complement strand
AACAGATTCATAAAACTTGTTTTCGCTAATTTTAAGCAATTCCTTCATGCAGCCCATCTGCTCATTCAGTTTGTCGCTGGCCATCATGGCGTCAATAGTTGCGCGAATAATGCGGCAGTGGGTGCACGTGATTTGTAGACATAAAATGGTTGCGGCGAACAATTTCTGCACCTCGTCGCCACTTCCAGTAATTTTACATTTTAATTGATCGAAATATCCGCCAAAAACTGAGACGTGATTTGCTGCGGTTTCATCAGACTCCGTGAAAGCGTCGAATGGCGCACCAAGAGAAGATAGCCCCAGCGCATGCAATTCCCGATCAGTAATTGGCGGATCTACGTCTTTGCGAGATATCTCGAATTTTTTACGCTCCATAAGCATTCTTTCGGTCGCCCCCTCAATGGCGCAGGACATGTGGAAGCGCAATAGACCGGCAACTATGAATTCCTCTTTTTTTCTTGCTACTTCTAGACATGCGTCAGCCAAGTGTGTTTCGCTAATTCTATCGGGATCATCGCGATGCGCCTCCAAAAATGCTTGATCTACCTCCCTCACAGCATCAATGGGAATGGAGCTGTTTGATCCTAGCTCGCTAAGAAGGGCTTCCATTTTGTCGAGAATTCGTTCGCAGTAGGCCGGCAAATGTTCCGTGAAAAGATTTCTACGGTCGAATATGTCAAAGACTTCCGCCATCGGCTTGCCGGCAATCGCTACGTATAATGCAGCATACTCCATTTTGTTTTTCGGCGCAGTAGTGTTGTATTTAAAGGTGGCCATATTCCTAGTATATCTTTCAATATCTTTCCTAATCCCTTGGGCGCGAGATTTGAGCTGCGCATTTTCCATGTATTCATCTTTCGGCAACAGCTGCCGAGCACTCCCGCTGATCTCCGATTCTGCACGCACTAATCGCTCAGCAGCTTCGAATGCAGCCTCCATCTTTTTATCCGCCTCTCCGAAAAGCTGGTTGTCATCCCAATCCTTAACTGCCGCTATTAGTGCTTTAGCCTCATCGGAGGCTGCAATTCTATCGGAAGCCACACCTGAGCTGCTTGGGCCAATTTTTGAAAGCGCCAGTGAAATGATTGCCAATTTTGTATGCGTTTCGCCCACATCATAAAAATTACATTTATCGATAAATTCATCTTCCGCAAATGGCGCAACCAGTTTAGCTTCAACGCGGTTGACGGCGGCTACTTCCAACTCTGCTGGGGACAGCGGCTGAGGAGCAGGTGGAGCGGATGAAGCAGGTGCACTTTCTGCGGGCTGTACGGGCGGCGAAACCAGTGCGCCGGTAGCAGCATCTTCCGCAGCAATTTGAGCACTTTTTGTGCTCTTGTTCAGGCTATCCCCTCCTCCATGCGTCGCCGTCGAAAATATTCCAGCGAAGGCGCGCCACAGTCCTTTTCTATGAAACTCACTGCGCAGCACAAGAAAAACTATGGCCATGATGCCAAATGTTATCGCGAACAGCGCGATTCTAAGCGCACAGCCGAGTGTGCTGTACCCAAATTCCACGGCTCCACCAATTTTTTGCGCAATCGCCGCCTCACTCAGCGCCTTACAAGCAACAAGGTAAAGCAGAAGCTCAGCCGTAATGGCCCTGGCAATGAGAAACATTGTAAATGTGCTAATAGTAATAGTGGCAGCGGAATTTGAAATATCAACTACCCTAGACATAAAATGCTAAGTAATCGCTGCTCAGCAAAAGTCAATTGCAAACCGAAAGCTAGCTGCGCGGTAGCACTATGCGGCCAAGTGGTTGGATTGTAATTTCTTCGGTGAGTTCCTGATGGGAAAGCACTGGCAAATCGTAGAGATCCAACTCGATGAGTTTTCTCACGTAGCGGCGGATGTCCATGGACGTGAGCAGCACCGGCTTCTGATCGAGCTGCGACAGGTCGCCGACTTCCTGCTTGATGCCCTTGAGGATGCGCTTTGCCATGTCAGGCTCCAAAGCTAGATAGGAACCGGCCGAAGTCTGTCTGATGGCCTTGCGCACAGTGTCTTCAATGGACGGATCGAGCAAGTAGGCAGCCAAAATATTTTGCCCGCCGGAAAACTTGTAGCTGATGTAGCGCTTCATGGTCGTGCGAACGTAGTCGGCAAGCAGTACCGGCTCCTTTTCCTTTTGCCCCCACTCTATGAGTGCCTGCAAAATGGCCTTCAAATTGCGGATCGAAATGTCTTCCTGCACAAGTCGCTGCAACACTTCCGTAATTTTTTGCACCGGCAGCACGCGCATGACCTCGCGCACGATTTCCGGAGAGCTTTTCTCGAACTGCTCCGTCAGGAATCGAGTCTCCTGGAGTCCGATGAAATCTCCAGCGTAGCGTTTCAGCACAAACGACAAATGGTAGGTGAAAATCTCCGGCGTGCGTAGGAATTTGACTCCTGCTTTGTCGAGCTGTGGAATATATTTCTCGGCTACCCAGAGCGCAGGCAAATTCGGAAGAAATGGAGTTTCCTCCTGGAACGGTATTTTGAGGATGCTGAGATTTTCCTTGGATTCGCGCACGATGACGGAATTTGGCACCAACTTGCCCTGGGAAATTGGAACCTCCTGCAGCAACACCTGGTAGCTTCCTGCGGGAAGTGTGTCATTGAAGCGGAGATGAATCCCAGGAAATGGGACACCCAGATCGTGGTAAAGTGCCCGCCGAACCTGCATGAGCTGCTCATTGAGCACGTCAGCCTCGATGGATGACTCAATTGACGTGGCAACGTCGAGCATGAGCGGCACTGCGACGGAGAATGGCTCCTCCTGCTCCTCCGTTTTGTCCGGCGCGGCATCGCCCTTTACGCCTGGCTTGGAAGCTTTCTTCCATTTTTTACCTTTCTTACCCGTTGCTATGCCGACAAATGTTTTCCCCGCACAAAAAATTACCAACCCAAGCGACAGGAATGGACCCTTGGGGAATCCGGGCAATGCCGCGAAGAGGATTGCTATGGTGCCGGCCAACATCATGGCCTTCGGCTGGGCAACTATTTGTGTGAAAACGTCTTTGCCGAGTGGGTTTTTTTCCTCGGACGAAACACGGGTAACTATTATGCCGGCCGTGATGGATATCATGATGGCCGGAATCTGGGAAACCAATCCATCGCCGATGGTGAGGATCGAATACACCCGGAGGGCCTTGTCCATG
>JAITDL010000031.1 GCA_031282565.1 Puniceicoccales bacterium | reverse complement strand
GGAAAATTATCGCAAGAAACGCCTGAAATCGCATCGACCTAACGTCTCCATCGCAACCAACTTCAGCCGACAGAGTACGGAAAAATTGCACAAGCCCAGCTACGAGCCCAATTAGAATTATAATGGGGGAAAGAATCGTCGCACAGGCCATAAATGCCAATTTAAGAATTGGAAGATACTTTACCACAAATTGACCTGCAATTTCCGGATTTCTTTCCATGTGAAATAATTTCACCAACACATTCTGCTGACCCATCAAATTTGACTTCAGCAGAAACGCAAAGAGGATCTCCGATACTCTGCCGCGGCACTCGGCGTATAACCCAGGCAAACTTGGAGCCGGCTGCTCAGCGGGCTCAGCATTTTCTCCGGAAGGTTGTGTAGCATTCACATCCATTTTTAGGTAATTTACATTGAGCAGCTGAAAGCGCAAGGTAAAATACATTCCATTGCGCACTGCCATTCATAATTCTCAAAGAAATTTGACCACGGCAAACGGCGTGCGATTGGCAAATGGCATCTGCCGCCGGCAAAAACGTTGACTAGGCACTTTGCCTTTCCTAGCAAGGGCAGCGAGGCGCCGATGGTTTTGGGAATTGGAAAATTGTGGAGACGTTTGGCAGGCAGGCACTATCGGAAATTCGTCAAGCGATGCGAGCCGATTGTTGGAAAGATCAATGATTTTGACCGGCAGTTTTGCTCACTCGATGACGGCCAGTTGCGCGCCAAGAGCGAAGAATTCCGCCGCCGTATCGGCGGCGGTGAAAGTTTAGATGACATTCTGCCGGAAGCATTTGCCGCCGTCAAAAATGCCGCAAGACGACTCTGCGGCAGTAGATTCACCGTATGCGGCGAAGAAATTGAATGGAAAATGGTTCCCTACGACGTGCAGCTCATAGGCGGCATCGCGCTGCACTCCAACAAAATAGCGGAAATGGCCACCGGCGAAGGAAAAACTCTCGTTGCAACGTTACCGCTCTACCTAAACGCTTTGACTGGACGCAATTGCCAACTGGTAACCGTGAATGACTACCTGGCCCGCCGCGACTCCGAATGGATGGGAAAGCTTTTCAGTTTCCTAGGACTTTCCGTGGGCTGCATCCAAAGCGGCATGGAACCGGATGAGCGCAAAGAGGCCTACGCCTGCGACATAACCTATGGTACGGCGTCCGAACTTGGCTTCGACTACCTGCGCGACATGGGTCTGGCAATTTCCGCCGAGGACCAGGTCCAACGGGGCCACTACTTTTGCATCGTCGACGAAATCGATTCGGTGCTCATAGACGAAGCCCGCACGCCGCTGATCATTTCCGGTCCCGTCATGGAAAATCGATCACTGCCATACGGAGAATTGTGCAGTACGGTTGAGCGACTTACACAACTTCAACTGCAGCTGTGCAACCGTCTCGTGGCAGAAGCGAAGGAGCTGCTGGAGAAAAATCCCGGCGACGGAGATGGATTTTTGAAGCTGTACGCCGTGCGACTCGGCATGCCGAAGCACCGACAGCTGTGCAAACTAATGGAATCTGGGGCACTGGCCAAGCGGCTGGAGAAGCTGGAGGGCGAGATGGCCAGCGACCTGCACCGCGACGAGCGCTTCGAGCTCAAGGAGACACTCTATTTCACAGTAGATGAACGGCAGAACAGCGCCGACCTCACGGAACTCGGCCGCAAAACACTGTTCCCGGAGGACCCGGACGCTTTCGTAGTGCCTGACCTGGCCAGCATATGCGCTGAAATCGACCGCAGCGACGAAGTGACACTGCAGGAGAAGCAGCAGAAAAAAATGGAAGCGGCTGAGCGGGCGGCGGCCATCGGCGAACGCATCCACTGCATCGGCCAACTGATTCGCGCCAACACACTTTTCGAGAGAGACCAGCACTACATCGTCCACGGAGGACAGGTGCTCATCGTCGACCAAAATACTGGGAGAGCCATGGTTGGACGCCGCTGGAGCGACGGACTCCACCAGGCCATTGAGGCGAAGGAGGGCTTGGAGATTCAGCGGGAAAATCGCACCTTGGCGACGATCACCGTGCAAAACTATTTCAGGCTCTACGAGAAACTTGCAGGCATGACCGGCACCGCCGAAACGGAAGCACAGGAATTTCAGGACATATACCGCCTGTCGGTCGTCGCCATACCGACCAATGTCCCCTGCGTGCGTCGGGACGGAGATGACGTCGTATACAAAACACGGCGAGAAAAATATGCGGCAGTGATCGCCGACATCGAAAGTTCCCAGGCCAAGGGGCAACCGGTTCTCGTCGGCACAACGTCAGTTGAAGCGTCGGAGCTGCTGGCGAGAATGCTTCAGGCGAAAAAGTTACCCCACGCCGTTCTCAATGCCAAATTCCACGAAGCCGAGGCAAAAATCATCGCAAAGGCCGGAGAAGTTGGCGCCATCACAATCGCCACAAACATGGCCGGCCGCGGAACGGACATCACACTCGGCGACGGAGTCCGCGCCCTCGGCGGACTGCGCGTAATTGGCACCGAACGCCACGAGGCTAGGCGCATCGACAGGCAGCTGCGGGGCCGCTGCGCTAGGCAAGGGGATCCCGGCGAATCACAGTTCTATGTGGCGCTGGAAGATGATCTCATGCGGCTATTTGCAGGCCGCGGACCCATGGGCGCACTGCTAGACAGGACATTCCGCGAGGGAGACGTGCTGGCACATCCGCTTATAAATCGTTCCATTGCAAGCGCTCAACGAAAAGTTGAACAGCAAAACTACGCCATGCGCCGGAGACTGCTCCAATATGACGACGTCCTGAGCGCCCAGCGAGATATCATTTATTCGCTGCGGGACAGCGTACTACACGTCGAAAGGCCCTGGCTAATAGTGGCGGAATTGGTGCAAAATCTGCTGAGCCGCCTGTGCGCATTCGACGGCAACGACAGCGCATCTGCGGAAGCTGCAGCCGTCCAGCTCGGCGCGATGTTTCCCATTGCCATTTCGGTGAATGAGCTACTTCAGAACAGCGAGGAATCACGCATTCAACTTGCCATGGAACGCATGGGCAAAGCCTACGCCATCAAGGAGAGTCTCGAAAAACCGGAGGACATTGTGCGCCTTGAGCGGATAATTTTGCTGCGCTCCATCGATCGCCATTGGCAGGAACACCTTAGCTCCATGGATGACCTGCGCAACAGCGTCGGGCTTAGGAGTTACGCCCAAAAAAATCCGCTCTATGAGTATAAAACTGAGGCATTTGAACACTTCCGCCAAATGATGGCGGACATAGAAAGGGACGTGGCATTTTCGCTGTTCCGTTCTGCCAGTAGCGCAGAAAAATTGCGGGAAATGATCGGCACCATGCAGTTGCGCAGCGGAAATGGCATTCCACCTGAGCCAAAAAAAACAATTGCCATCCCGCAAAGCCTTACGCGGAAACTGCCTTCCGTAGGCCGCAACGAAGTTTGCCCATGCGGCAGCGGGAGGAAATATAAAAAGTGCTGCGGAGTGAGCAAATGAGCGACCGCAGACAACCCATTGGCATTGGCATCGATCTAGTTGAAGTGGAACGCATTCGCCTTGCCCACGCCCGCTGGGGGAATCGCTTTCTACTGCGCCTGTTCAGTGCCGGAGAAATTGCCCATTGCTTTTCCCGCACCAACCCCTATCCATCACTGGCAGCACGCTTTGCCGCAAAAGAAGCAGTGGCAAAAGCCCTGTCCATCGGCTTTGGCGAACAGCTGTCCTTTCGATCCATCGAGGTAATTTCGTCCGGCGGCGCACCGAGTATCGCGCTGGCGCAGTCGGCAATGGAAAGGCTTAATTCCATCGGCGGAAACGATTTGCTGATTTCCATTTCCCATACGCACAGCCACGCCATTGCCCAGGCAGTTGCCGTTTGAGCACGTCCGGCAAATAAATTTAATCAGCGCAATTGACAGTCGGTCAAAAATTCGATAAACTGACCCCGTGAAAGCACTTAGAAAATGTCTCGGTTTTCTGCTGTTTCCGCTTTTGGCGCCGATTGCGGCTCGCTGTGAGGAACTTCCGCAAAGCGCGCCCAAGGTATCCATCTGCATTCCGGTCTACAACGTTGA
>JAITDL010000080.1 GCA_031282565.1 Puniceicoccales bacterium | reverse complement strand
GCATCAGTTCTCCGGCGCAATTCTTCTTCGTCCCAGTGGCGGAAAACCATGCTGCGGCTAAGTTGTTCCGGATAAGTTGAATACACACATATTGTCGCATCGAAGTGCCGCTCCAAATTTCCTTCAAACAGAAGAGGAACTTCTATGGCCGTCGGCGTCGTCACATTGCGAGTCCACAGTGAATCGATTTCGGAATGGATTAAATTTTCGAGGACTTTGCGTGCGCTGTCCTGGCTGAATACCATGTTTGCCAGCTGTTTGACGAGGATTTCACCATTTTCGTCGACAACGGAATCACCGAAGCGTGATTTCACTCCCAATTTGATGCGTTCGTTTCCCCGCAGCGCGTCCCTGACGTACTCGTCGAGATTTATTGTGTCAAAGCCGTAGCGGCCAAAGATTTCAAGGACAGTGCTCTTGCCGCAGCAGATTCCGCCAGTAATTCCGAGTTTCACCGCGGCAATGTTCGGTGAAAATTTCGAAAACGCAAGCTCAGCCTGTACAACCGACGTGTTTGCACGCCACAGCGGCGAATTGTTCAGAATCTAATTTGAATAATTTTCGCCAACAGCGCGAAGAAGATAAATTTTTCCGCCGTCGGGTCGGATGCCGTGTCGTCCATGGCAGTTGCGATCAATTTACTGGCGGCATCGGAAAAAGTTTCGTATTCCATTTCGCTGCCGGCGCTGCAGAGGCAGAGAACGATCGCTGCCAAAGCGTTCCATATTGGCGATTTGCAGCCATTCGCAATGGCCGCAAGTGCGTCGCACCAGCGCGTTGCAACCGTTGTGCACAACTCACCGGCCAATTCCGCTTTGACTGCTCCGTCGTCGCAGGCTACAAACGCCTCTGCCAGACAGGAAATCGTCGAATCATCTGCCGTCCCACGCAAAATACAAACCGCCTGTTCAAGACCCCTTTCCATCTTCATCATCCACGGGTTGCTTCTTTGCATCAGCATCTTTTGCAGGTTCACGCTCACAGAGGCCAAGCTTCCATCCGATCCACCGGAAAAAAGATCTGATGGCTCTCGCGATGGAAGCCAGTCCCTCACCGATCCTTACGAAGAACCTCTTGAGCCCATTAACCAACCGAACAGGCGCGGTCTTTTTTTTTCAACGGCGTCCACCATGGCCTTCGTCCTGGCCTCCGACGCTGCCGCATCGGCTTTGAGCGCAGCTATTCTGGCTTCTTGTTCGGCACATCCACTTTCGAATTCGACGTCCATGGCATCCGTTTTATCCATCATGGCAATGAGCTCAGCCTCCATTTTGCTCTGTGGGGCAAGTGTCTTCCGCAGTTCGGGATCGCGCATCATTTCTTCCCTCTTCCGCTTCATCTCTTCCCAGGCGGCCCTTGCCGGAGCATCGAATCGCTCAATTCCTCTCTCTATGAACGGGATAATCTCCCTAAACGCCATGCCAAGGTCGTGCAACCTGTGTACTTCTTCGACGATTTCCATTTCCAGCCACGGATGCTCCAGTCTCAGAAGTTGCAGTTCGATGACAGACGCCACTTCGCCTATGTCGTCTCCGCCGCCTGGCGGCGGAACTCTGCTGCCACCTTGTGGTCCTGGACCGCTGCGCCTGGCAAGCAATGTTGTTGTATCCATGATCTAATTCACTCCACTTTAACATGTAACTGTTTCACACATTTGCTAGGCAACGTCACTGAGATTGTGCGTCGCGCGCCAAAAAAAGTTTCTTTTCTCAAATATCATTTGCTTTCGGCGAACATCAGCTTCGGCAGCTTCCCTTTGCATTTTTGCAGTCCGAGCCATCGACTCAGCTGCTTCCAGCTCCGCCTGCCGTTCCATCTGCGATGTACGCCTTGTTTCCTGCAGTGTTTTTTGTGCAGCCTGCACAGTAGCCTCCTTCTCCTGCTTAACGTGCTCAACCGCTAGGTCAGTTGCCTCATCGACGAGAGCGCCGATTGCGCGGACAGCAATTGCCCACAGCGCCGGATCGGCAGTCGCGCCGCAGTAGTATGCGTCTAAAGCGGTTGCCACAGCAGGGCCTGTTTTGTAGTCGTTGAGACTGTACGCCGAAACCATCGACAACGCGGCGATTTCCCGTCTAATGCCTCCCAACTCCGCAAGATACAGCTTTACCATGGCGACATCAGTCGGACATGCTTTTATGCCTGTCGTTGCCGCAGCTGCATCTTCGTTCAACCTAGTCAGCCGAAAAGCTATCATCGGATCAGACACCTTAGCAAGCATCGTAGAAACATCCATGACCTTCCTCCGGCCTGTCACACTCAGCGCGGCGGAGATCCGACGCAAGAAAAATAATTTTCCTTGTAATTGTTTACAAGCCACTCACTATGATGTTTTTCCGCACATCCAACCAGGCGCGTTTGCGATGTAACTATCATCCAATGTAATATGATTCGACCGTCGGCAGTGTGTTACTTTCGATGGCATGGCGGATGCGCTCCATCAGTCTATTCATGAAAGTTATGTTGTGGATTGTTAGGAGCTGGCCAGCTAGGGTTTCCTTCGCCTTCAGCAGATGGTGCAAATAGCCGCGCGATGTTGTTTTGCATGTGTGGCAGTCGCAGGAATCGTCAATGGGTGATCGATCTCTTGCGAAGCGGCTGTTGCGCAGGTTGATGTGACCTTTCCCATCCGAAATGGAGTTTGCCATAAGGGCGCCGCCGTGGCGGCCAAGTCGCGTCGGGTGGACGCAGTCGAAGCTGTCGATGCCATTGCGCACGCCGTGAAAGATATAGTCAACGGACCCTATGCCGAGGAGATGGGTCGGTTTCGTTCTGTGTTTGAATGCACACACCAGCGCCACAACATCTTCCATTTCTTTGCCGCTGCCGCCCAAGCTGCCGCCGATGGCCTGGCCGAAAAAATCTTCTTCGCCAACGAATTCGCAGCTTTCCTTCCGCAGATCGCCGTAGACACCGCCCTGGATGATGCCGTAGATCGCTTGTGCACCGCAGTTAAACTTTTTAAACTCCGCCAGTGAGCGCAATTCCCAGCGGTGGCTGCGGGCCATGGAGGCGGCGGTGTATTTTTTATCCACATGGTATGGAGTGCATTCGTCGAGTGGAAGAACTATGTCTGCTCCAAGACTCCTTTGGATGGCGATGGAATTTTCCGGCGTTAATTTTCGCAGGGAACCGTCCACATAGGAGCGGAAAAGCGCTCCGTCTTCGTCGATGGCCATGAGTGTTCGCGGCGCGCCGATGGCGCGCCGCGATTTTATTTCCTGGGCAACGCCGCCGTGGCCAAGGCTAAATATTTGGAAGCCACCGGAATCGGTTAGAAGTGGGCCCGACCAGCCCATCATTGCATGGAGGCCTCCCAGCGCCGCGACTGTGTCTTCGCCTGGCTGGAGGTGCAGGTGGTAGGTGTTTGCCAGGGCAATTTGCGTTCCGCAGGCGCGTAACTGTTCGGCGCTAGCGCCCTTGACTGCGCCTTTTGTGCCGCAAAATATGAATGCCGGTGTCTCAACGGTGCCGTGAGGTGTCACAATGCGACCGCGGCGAGCTCCGCAAGGCGTTCGGCAAATGATTTCAAAGGAAAATTTTTCGTTCTTTTGCATGTTATTTGCTGCCTGTGCCATAGGCGCAAATCCCTTCGCAGAGCGCCGCGGCGATGGCCTGGCGATGTTCTCCAGTTCCAATGCGATGGCCCTCCTGGGATCCGGTGATGAAGCCGCATTCGACGAGGACAGCTGGACAGTTGACGTCTTCGAGGACCTTAAATCTACCCCGCTTAACGCCGCGGTCGTTGGCAGGTTTCATGGAGCTCAATTCCCGCTGCAGGCAGAAGGCGAGGCATAAATTTTTTTCGTCGTAGCGGTTGTTGGCGTAGAATTTTTTATCGCCTGCCGTTGGATTTTGCAGTCTGGCCGTCGATGCGGCGCCCTGGAGCGGTATGATGTAAGTTTCGATGCCTTCTGCCTTTGGCGAATCAGCTGCATTGAAATGTATGCAAATGAACAGATCGCATTTCGAACGATTTGCCACCGCCGCGCGCGCTTCGAGTGGCACGAACGTATCTCCGCTGCGCGTTAGAACGACCTCAAAACCGCGCTTTTGGAGTAATTTCTGCAGGCGTTTGGCCACATCCATGGTTAGATTTTTTTCTTCCAGGCCGATTCGTGGACGCCTGGCTCCGCAATCCTTCCCTCCGTGGCCAGGATCAAGGCATATGCGTCGTAGTTGCTGCGGCTGCCGCGGCGAAACGAGTGGAACTATGACTCTGTCCCAATCGGATTTGGCGACGCAAAGTCGGCCCGGCTGGCCGGCCACTGGACACTGGCCGTAGACATTTGTTCCATTGACGCAGTAGCACGCGCTGTTGATGTGGCATTTGATTTCAAGTCCCTTTGCGAGTATTGTTCCGCAATTTCCGCCATCGCAATAGGTCGCGCAGGTTCCACAGCGCACTGCCAGCTTTCCGAGATCAACGTATTCTCCTGGTGTGGCGGCAAATGCAGCCGAAAGAGAAAACGCCAGACACGGGAGGCTGGCCAGCAACTTTTTCCATTTTCCCATTGGGGGAAACAAATTGAGAAAATTACCGAAAAAGCAAGAAAATCAGACGGTCATTAGTTCCTTCTCTTTTTTTGCGAGTGCGGCGTTTATGGCTCCTATGGCGTCGTCTGTGCGCTTCTGTATGTCTTTCTCGCAGCGCTTTGCGTCATCTTCTGGCAGCGCACCAGCCTTTTGCAGCGCCTTTACGCGGTCCATTAGCTCGCGCCGTGCCGTGCGAGCCTGAACTCTACCCGATTCCGCCATGGTGTGCGCTCGCTTAACCAATTCAAGTCGCCTTTCGCGGCTCATTTCCGGAACTAGGCATCGCACCCTGTCGGCGTCAACGACCGGCGTTAGTCCGATGTTTGCCAGCAGTATGGCCTTCTCTATCGCGCGGCTCAAACCCTTGTCCCATGGCTGGATGGAAATTGTTCTTGCATCCGGAGTCGTGATGGCCCCAATGTCGCGGATCCTACTTTTTGTGCCGTAGGCATCTACGAAAACTGAGTCGACCATGGAGCTCGATGCCTTGCCGGAATGCACGGTGGCAAACTCAGCATCAACGTGCCGTTCAGCCTTTTTGAGCCCATCGTCAAGTTCTTCCAAAAGTTGTTTATAGTTCATGGCTAGACCACTGTGATGCTGGTCCCGACATTTTTGCCGTCAATGACATCTTCTAGGGCTCCCGGGCGATCCATGGAAAATAGTACGGTGCGAAGTCCATGGCGACGAAGTAGGCAGAGCGCTTCCGTGTCCATGAAAGTTAGTCCATTGGCGATGGCTTCTCCATAGGAAATGTGTTCCAGGCGAACAGCTTTTGGATTTTTTTTTGGATCCGAATCGTAGACTCCATCGACGGAGCTGGCTTTCAAAAGCAGATCGGCGCCGATGTCGATGGCGCGGAGCGCTGCCGCCGTGTCCGTCGAAAAATGTGGTAGACCGGTCCCGCCGCAAAAAATCACCACAACTCCTTCGGTGAGAGCACGTTTTGCCTGAAGTGAATCCATCGGTCCGACTGTTGGAATCGGATATGCGGACTGGAGGAGGCAGGGCAGTGACAGTTGCTCGCAAAACTCCCTCAGTGCAAGGCCGTTAATGATCGTCGCCACCATGCCCATGCGGTCGCCTGTTTCCGATGAAAATGCGCAATTACGTCCCCGGTAAACATTTCCGCCGCCGATGACGACAGCCACGGAAATGGAACGTTTGAGAAGTTCCCCGATTTGCAGCAAAATCGGCAAACAGCTTTCGCGGCAGAAGGTTTCGCCGTTTTTCCCGGCCAATGCTTCCCCGCTCAGTTTGAGCAAAACCCTGCGACAGCGGGCCAAATCCTTTTCCACGGCTGGAGTCAAAAGCCGGCAGCACCGGCGGTCAAATGAATTTCATCGCAGCGGTAGCATGGATCAACGCCTCCGAATGCGCGGGCCGTAGCAGGCAGTGTAGCCTGCTCCAGTGGAACAACTGCAATCGTCTAACGCATGATCCATCGGGCTGCGTTCAGTCCGGCTAAGAAGCGCAGCTAG
>JAITDL010000020.1 GCA_031282565.1 Puniceicoccales bacterium | reverse complement strand
GAAAGCACAAAAGAGTCTTCCAGTAGCAGCGAATTAGATGCCACGGCGCAAAATATCGATGGCAAACCGGAAACGCCACCGGCGGAAGCGACACCACCAAACGTAATAGTAAATGCGGAAAGGCCTGCTGCACAAACACCTGACAGCGATGACGAACAACGCTTATCTGGTTCTGAACCATCGAAAACGCCACCTGCCACAGCAGTAATTGTAGAAGCGCCTTCTGAATCACTAGCAGTAGATGCAACACATGTGGATGAGTCGCCAGCACCACCAGTTGAAGATACGCCACCACCGGCCAAGGTTGGACCAGAACAACCACCTGCGGCCGTAGAAGCGACTGCTGAAAGTATTTCACCTGAATCACTGGCGGAAACGCCACTACCAGTAGAGGAAGCGGCACCACCAGCTAAAGAAGCGCCACCGGCCAAGGTCAACCTACGGCGGAAGCTCATCGGCTGGAAATCTCATGCTACTCAAGCCAAAGTCTTCATTAAAGAACTAGATGCGAATGGAATTGAGAAATGCAAAATGCATGATCAAGGGCCATGGAAAGAAGTGGTAGTTGTCAAAGGTGACGCTAGGTGCCCAATTCCTAAGCCTCAAGCTCAGCTAGATATTGCTGACTACAGCACTGGACCAATTGCACAGTTTCTGATATCGGCTTATAGGAAAAAACACGGAATAATAAAAATACGAATTTCAAACTCCGACATTGATCTTCAAGATGCCATGCCAGCAATTCAGTCAGCAATTGAATCTGCCAATAGGAGTGGTAAATTCACGACAGATAGACAAAGAAGACCATCAAATCTGCTTATAGTAATTGAGAGATCTGAATCTGAACCTAAACCTAAACCTAAACCTGAACCGTCTAAGTCATTTTGGAGCCACCTTCGTTCATGAAGTAGCGATGCCAGCGGTAGGTCGTAAATTTGTTCGTTGACAGGATAACTTCACCGCGCACAAACCCCGGCGGAATTTGCCAGTGGCTGTCTCCGGCATAGTTATCAACTAGCGCAGTTTGAATGATTTCGACGCAATGTGGTGCCAGCTGGTTGTAAATTTCCGCTCCGCCCGCCACCCAAAATTTCATTGGCGGTAACTCCGCACGAACCGCCCGAAGCATGGCATCCACGGAACTAAATACCTGCGCCGGAGCATGGTGAAAGCGACCATCGCCATCTCCTCGCCGCGACAGAATCCAGCAAGTCCTTCCAGGCAATGGCTTTGCAAGTGACTCGAACGTTTTCCTCCCCATTAGCAGCGTGTGGCCCATTGTCATGGAGCGAAATAGACGCAGGTCCTCTGGCAGATGCCACGGCAGGCGACCGCGGAACCCTATGACGCCACTGGGATCCATGGCGACTATGGCCCGCATTGACGGAATTGCCTCGGGAAGAATAATTTGCCCCATCGCGCTCACCGCCTACGTCACCGCCTGACCGCGAAATTGTCTCAGCTCCCGCCGCAATTCCATGCGCCTCTTCGCCGCCGCATCGCTGCCATCTCCGCCAATTTCAGCCAACTGCCGCTCCACGTACCTGCCGTGAATGCACTCCAGACAGCGGCCAATGCGCAATTCCACATCTCCATTTGACGCAGCCTCATCTTCGATGAAGAGCAAGCCGCAGACGTAGTTGCGATCCTCTCCGTCGAGCCCGTCAATGGCCTCTCTAACGTCAACGCCGTTCAAATACTCGCCGATAAAGTAGTTAAGCAGCCGCTCGCCGCGATCGCCATCGTCAAGCCATTCGGGCAGAACACGTTCCGCCAAAAACGGCCGCAAATCGTCGCTGCGAAGAAATTCCCAAAGCAAATTGTCGCCGGCACGGACCGGCGGCGCACAGTGAATCGGTTTTTTTTCATCCGCAAGCGCCTCCGCCGGAGACCAGCGCAGATGATCCTCGCGAAGTGCCTCCACCGCAATGCCTGTCTTCCTCGACAGCTCGTCGATCAGCTCCATGCGCACGCTGCTTGACTCTGCGGCACCGATGGCGGCAAGAATCTCCCGAAGTCCCTGCTGACGATGGGCATAGGACAGCGTCGCACAGTTTGGCAGATGGGATTCAACGAGCAAATCAATGGGCGACAGTGAGTTTTCCCGCAGGGCTCCCATGGCGGCAGCGCCGTTCGCCAGAAGATATTCATCTGGATCCGTGCCACTTGGCAGCCGCAAAAATCTAATTCCGAGAGCCGCACGAAATGCGAGCGGAATCATGCGCAGCGCAGCTGCCGACCCGGCTCCATCCCCATCCATTAGGCATTCCACCTCAAGCGCATGGCGGCGCAGCATGGCCATGTGCTGGGCCGTGGCGGCCGTCCCCTGGACAGCAACGGCGCCCGCCAGGCCGCATTCCCAGCACCTAATGCAATCCAGCGGGCCCTCGGTCAGCAAAAAATTAGCAGCGCCACGGAGAGCGGCTCGGGCCCGCGCGAACCCGAACAGCGATGAACTCTTATGGAAAATCGCCGTCTCCGGAGAATTCACGTACTTGGCCGCCGCCTCCGACTGGTGCGTTATGCCATCCAAAGTCCGACCGGAGAAGGCAATGGTGCGGCCGAGACCGTCTTCGATTGGAAACATGAGCCTCCCACGGAAGCGCGGCAAAATGACGTCGCGATTGTTCTGTGGCCGCAAAAAAAGTCCTGAGTCGACGAGGCTTTCCTCGCCGTAGGCGCCAACGAATTGCCTAAGAACACCATGCCAATCGCTTGGGGAAAATCCTACGCCGTAGCGTTCGGCGCAATCCAGGGAAAATTTCCTCCTCTCGGTCCAGTAGATCCGCACCACATGTGCCTGGGGCGTAGGCGCAAAAAATGCTTCGCGGTAGATGGCCGCCATGCGCTCGTGGATTGAAAGCAGCAGCGCGCGGGAACTCCCTCCGTCCCCGGAAGATCCGTCCTCAAATTCCAGCTGAAATGAGTATTTTTTTGCTAAAAATTCGACGGCCTCGTGGAAAGACATCTGCTCCTTGAGCTGCAAAAACGTGATGGCATCGCCGCCGTGCCCGGTGCTGAAACACTTAAAGATGCGCCGCTCCGGATTGACGAAAAACGACGGAGTTCGCTCCTCCTTGAACGGGCTCAACCCGCGAAGTAGACTCCCGCAGCGCCGCAGAGATACGTAGGCGCCAACGACATCGGCCAGATCAACCTGCTCCATCAGGGCCCGTATGGAAGTCTTAGTTATACGGGCCACGGCACGTGACATAGCGCCATCGTCGCGGCGTTCAATCAAAAAAGCACAGCCGGCGAAATGTCATGGCGATGGGGCTCGCTGCGGCAAAAAGCGGCTCGGCACTGGCATTCCACGGTCACCTTCAAGCCTTGCAATTGCAGCCTTCATAATTTCAATCTGCGGCGCGATATCGCCAAGTGCATCGCATAAAACATCGCAACACTTTCGCCCGCTTTCCATCACGGAATTCATCGCGGCGTCAAAAGCATCATTAAATTTCGACTCCAGCTCCGGCGCAAGCCGCTTAACAGCCTCATCTATGGCAGTTTCGTCTATGGCAATGTGCCAGGCCATACAATTGTGAAACAGCGCCTCAAACGGGCTGCGTCCAGAGATGCATTTTTCTAGCTCGCCGCATGCGTCAAAGCCAGTTTTTCTCGCGCATAGCCGTGAACAGAAAAGTTCATAAATTCCACCTTCAATATCCACTTCAATATCATTGGCCACTCTATCTTGAGGTATATCATTGCCGCCGCACGCGACTATGGACGAAACAGCAAACTGTACGACGCCCCCAATGAATCCGTTACGGATAATACTACGTATTTCCTTGTTGCGGCGTTTATTTTCCGTGGTTCCTTCACAGAGGGCAGCTTTTAAAATGTTACTCTGGAGTCCGTGCAAAGCGGAGGTCATGCCATCTCTACGTCCACTTCTCCACAATTCACGCACGAACCAGTTCCATTCGCTGCGGAACGGATCCTTGGTTAGGTCAATGCCTGTTTTTAGCTTGATGCATAGTAGTCCGTTAAAATTGCCTTCAATCGCGGCAGAAAAGTCGGAGACAATTTCTTCATTACTTCTCGCGTCATTTTCTTTGACCGTGCAAGCTTCGGCAGATGGCACGCGCAGAACACCGTCGCTAAACATGGCAATACGTCCGTAGTATTTCGTAGAAGTAATGAGGTGCGTAAGTTTTGAGTGAAATGTTTTTTTTGGCCATGACCACTCAAAAAAGTAGTCGACTGCCCTTGCAAGCGCATCAATGGTTGAAGTTTGACCTGCTTCCAGCGCTTGCGCCTGGCTTGCTTCTAGTGCTTTCACGCATGTGTCTTTTTTAGCGGAAAATCGCAGCACAAAACACACATAGGCAGCAATCCAGATTATGCCAACTGTAAGTACTGTCAGGAGAATTCGCGCCGTCCAGTCGCCGAATGACAGCGGCTCGACAGTGCTGGCTAGCGCCGTTTCCGCGTCCGTGGGCGCCGAAGATTTAAGTCGAACAAACGGATAGACAAACACCCGTGCAAAATCTCCAATCGTCGCCTTCGCAGCCGGCGGAGTCTCTTCGGCTCCAACGGAATCAATGTCTAGGTCCGGCAGGTTTTCCGCACGGTCAAGAGCCGTGGACAGGGCATTCATGCATTTTATGCAATGTTTAACTCTTTCATCATTCTTAACTACTTCGGCAATTCGCTCTCCAATTGTTGTTGTAATCTCACTGCCTTTATCGGCGAATTTCACCTGCATGTCTTCGACCGCATCAGCAGCTGTCCTAAGGTGGCCACAGATGAACTGGCTAATTTTATCCAGTGCTTCGTCCATCTTGCCTGAATCTACATCTTGTCCATAGACATCAGGTTTCACCATACGCGTTTTCATCGAGACACACTTTGCGTAGACAATTCCCTGCATAGAGTCGAATATGAAACGCTCAATGAGTTTGTCTTTACCGCTGACAAGCCAAGATAGCAGAGCTGTTCCGTTGAAATTATGTGCAGACGACATTGCTGTTTTCAGCTTTCCAATGAACGCATTTGCCAGTTGCTCATTTTTAGGCGCATCGTCGAATCCGCATTCGACAAGAATTTGGCAAATCCTGCCAACCAATTTCGCGGGCTCACCCAGCAACGCGTTTGCAATTGCCTCGCAAACGGGACTTTTGTTAGTGCCATCACAACTGGGAAAATCGTACGCTATGGCAACGGAGCTGCCACCTATCGCGCGTTCTAATGTTTTGCTACACTCGTCAAGCTCTGCTGCGCGAAGAAATAGCAGACAAAATGCATTCCTCTCTTTCGGATTGCCGTCCCAACTGGAGCCAGTCCACTCAATTTTTTGTCTATTAGGTTTATTTCTATCTTTGATTCCACAATTGATCAGCTCCCTAACCGCCTCGGCAATATTGCCAATCGCGGCCAATTTTTCTTCATCGCTGCACAGCAGCACATCATTAATTGTTTGTTTGACATTCAGCCCGCCATTGCTTAGCCCAACCATCCCATGTCTAATGCCCAACAGCAAATCTTTAAATAGCTCATCGGCTCTAAGCGTGCCGCCGCCCACTGGCCTAATGAAGAAGTTCACCACTCCATCGGCATCTTTTGTTGGCAGTGATGGCGCAGCCGCCGGCGCGCTGCTTTTCGCGGCGTCGTAGATGACCTTCACCGCACTGCCATCTTTTTTCATGTCTCTGCCAACAATTGCTTTGGCGACGATCCAAACTATGCCAACAGTTAGGACGCTTAGGCAAATTAGCGCAACCCACTGGCCGAAACTGCGCGTCGGCAGCAGGCAGCCGGTGGCAACTTTTGCGACCACAACCCTCTCAACGAGCGCGGGAAGCGTCACAGCGGCAGCTGCGCAAATAAATGGTAGGCAAAATGTTCCAACAAAATTGGATACTTCAACGCGCTGTCCATCGTCGACGGTCATCGCCAATGACTATTGAGCTACGGTGAAATGTCAAGGAGATACCTCGATCCGGCTAAGAATGTGCTTCGGAACTTTCTCATGGTACATTGAATTGAGTTGTGGAATATCATCAACTACAGACATGAGGAAGTGGATCTTTCCGGATACAGCGGATACGGCAGTCGCGTCAAGTTTTTCACATGCAATTGCGTAGCAATTTTCACCTTTGTCATTCACGGCATCGCCAAGCATCCTCTGAAAGATTGGCGCAGCAATTGCACATATCTTTTTCGCCATGCATTGGGCGGCAGCTTCGTCAATGTTCGCATCTTCATCACCATTAAATGCATACGCAATGGCGGAACTGCACTCCTGCACAAATGCGCCATTTGAAGCCGGAGGGATAAATGGATCAATCCTGAAGTACATTGCCACCAGCTTGACGAAAAATCTTGTTTCCACATTGCATTGGTGTTGATCGAATCCGTCGTCGCCGGTGATTGCATCTGTTATAATTCCTTTCAAGTCGGCTTCTTGCATTTTTTTCCACTTGGCCGCCTCCACACCGGCAGGCGCTTCCGTTTTTGCCACTTCTGCTGCAGTCGCCGCTGCGCAACCGATCGCGCAATCTTCAAAGCATTTTACCGGCTTACATGAAATGCTCTGCGAAATGGTGCCGGCGAGACTGCACATGACACAGTAAATGCGCATGAGAGCTCCTTCGGCTGCAGCGCAGTTTATGATATTTTCAATAAACCAATTCCATATTTCTCTATCCTTGCCAAGTGGATCCACATCATGGCATAGTGCCAAACTATCTACGCGGTTGAGCGCAGCACACAAATCTCGGCACACATCGTCCCTGCTGCGCCCATCATCAGCTTTGACGCACAAACTTTCAGCGCTAATCGGATGGAACTTTCTGTCGGAGCCGAAGAATGCGCTTTGCATATCTAATATGCCCATGCCGGAGCATGCAAGACTTTTACGAATGTCGAGGAGGATACCCATAGCCGAGTAAACATCTGCGGTTGACCCAAAGAGATATTCAGCAACTTTGCCAAGCCCATCAAAAACTGACAGATTTGATAGCTCGATATCGTTTGATCGCTGAATCAGTTTTTGCTTCGCTGCAACTCGGAGATCTGGAGCGTGTAAAAATTTCCATAGCACACTCCCATTGCTAGACATACGTCGCTTAGCAACGAAATATGCGCAGAGCCAGATTATCCCCGCCGTTAGGATGGTCAGCAAAATCCTCGCCGTCCAATCGCCAAATGACAATTCTACAACGTGGACAGTTTTGCAGGCAGCGACTTCGGTTGTCCTGCGCCACCGAAGTACAAATGGCATAAGAAAAACGCGTTCGAAGTTAGATAAAGTTTTACCGGCGGTTTGAACATTCGCCGACGGCATAGCGGCTGGCGGGCGCAGAGGTTTTCTGCTTTTCAGTTCTTCCAGGCCTTTTTCCATTGCAACTATTTCGTCGACAATCGCCTTCGCTTTGGCGTTA
>JAITDL010000088.1 GCA_031282565.1 Puniceicoccales bacterium | reverse complement strand
CGTAGCGCTGAGGTCAACCGTTCGCGATGACGCCATTTGCGAACTGCTGCGAACATTTCCGGTGGCGCTGTGCCCCTGCGATGGCGGGTGGACAAATTTTTTTAAAAACTGCGGCGTGCCCGTTGCCGTCGACGTCGCCAACGGTGTCGCGATTGTTCTCATAAATGGCAAGGCTCAAGCTACGCATTCCATGGCGGTTGGCCGCTGCCTAGACGGATTCGTCGACCACGAGTCCAGCAGGATCATCGTTGCAGTTGCCATTGGCGTGGATGCAAAAGATTCCGCGGCAATTATTTTGCAGCTGGCTGCCCTGGTGAATGATCCGCGCATGGCTTACAAACTACTTCGGCCGCAGACACTGAAGTCATTTCGAAGTGCGGCAATCGATCTATTCCGCCACGGAATTGCTAGGAAAAATGTTAGCGACCACGGCGTTGGGGATGAATTTTTGAGTGAAGCTTTTCGTGTCGCCGTGTCGTCCAATTGCAGCTGCATTCTTTTTTTCGCCGATGCCGTGTGCGATTGGCGTCCGCTGCTTGGCATTTTCTCAGAAATGAAATGCATTGTTATCACGGAAAATGCGACCGATGACGGCGAATGCTGCGCTGATAATGTGCACGTGCTCAGAGTGTCCAGCTACTCCGAGCATAGGCTTGTGCAGCTGCGCAGCGCCATATTGTTGGCGTTGAGCCGCGATCTGCTGAAAATGGATGAAAAGGTTTGCTGCATAGGCGGGCTGCGGGGGAGCGGTCGCCTGGATAGCCTTCTACTCGTTTCCGTTGCCGAGGAATATCGCATGCTGCTAAACGCAAGGAAGGGGCTCATACCGGCCGGCGTAAAACCGGAAGTTTTTGAGCGCCTAGTGGCCATAGCCCATGAGATCGCCATGGAGGGTCGCGAGGGTCATCCCATTGGAACCATGTTTGTGGTAGGCAGGCACGAACATCTGCGCGCCCACTACAGATCGCTGGTGCTGAATCCGTTCCAGGGCTATGCGCGCCACGAGAGAAATCTCCTAAATCCATTCATGTGCGAGACTGCCAAGGAGTTCGCTGCGCTCGATGGGGCATTCATCATAGACGGAGACGGTGTCTTGGAGGCGGCTGGCGTAATGGTGGACGCTCCAGACAGCAGAAGTATTGCCCTTCAAAGCGGCTTCGGAACGCGACATACGGCTGCTGCGGCATTTACAAGAGCCTACGACTGTCTCGTGATCGTTGTCTCCCAGAGCAGTGGCCAGGTGTCCCTGTTCCGCAACGGACAGATGATAGCGCTCACCGGAAAAATAATAGGCTAGTGGCTAGGCGATCAAAAACTAGGTAGTTCGTTCTTTCGTAACAGCTGCCAGCCTGAGATACCGATATGCGCTGGTTCCGCTCCAGGAAATGGCTGCGTACCATCGGTGTTTGTCTGTAGTGCCGCTTCTGATTTTTCTGCGCTATCACGTGCGAATTTCTTATAGGCTTCGTCGTCGGGATAAAACACTCCTGCTATTCGATCCTCGACTTCTCCGGGAAGAAATACCATAAATTGCGTATTGTCAATGGCTAACGTAGTTGGAGTTCCCCCAATTAGGAAAGCAAGGCTTTCCCTGCTTGCCGCTTGTGCTGTGCCGTGATATAATCTAACAAAAACTTGCTGTCGTCCATCACCCGATGTGGCAGTCATGGTGGCGAATAGGCCAGGAATTTGGGCCAATATTAGCGCCAGCGCAGCTTGACCTTCCGGTGCGAGTTTGATTTCTAATACGTCAGAGCACTCGAATCGATCATTGGCGCTCGCGTTCCCAGCACGAAAGTTGCTCAGCGTCCACGCCCCAGGTTGTCCAGCTACATTGCAAAAGTTTAGATTGCCTCGATCGATGAAACCCACTATGGCGACTATGTCCTCTGGCAGAACTGTGATGCCACAGCTAGTAAAAAAATCGAAGTATCCATCCATGCTAGTTATGCCATCGAGTTCACTTACACCTGCATCAAGGCGTGCTAGATATTTATTGCTGCTTTCAGTTCCTGCGGCAGCAATTTTTAATTCCGGCGCGATCACAGCTTTGCTAAATCGTGAGGCAAGTGCGATCCTGTCGGTTTGGTTTGCGCCAAAAAAAAGTTGGCGGAGAGAGATTAGTATTTTTCCTGGGAAAGGAATGTCATGGCGACGCCATGTTTCTCCGATGAGAAAAGAAAGCGGCAGGTTTACTTCGGACAACATGGCACATAGGTTGCCAGTTGCAGCTGATTGCGCCACTGTCTCCATAGTGACGGCGCAATTTCTCTTTTGAAGACAACGGAGTACGGTTGTAAATGGATCGGCGGCACCGGATGGTGCACCGTGGTGCAGCCTATGAGAACTCACAATTCATGGTAGCCGCAAAAATTTTAGAAATCAACGAAAAAGCAATTTTTGCCGGCAAAATTGGTCTGACGGCTTCCTAACTGCTTGCTGCTGCCGCAAAAAAATTATGAAGCCGCGCCATTGTTTCTTTACAGCCGGCTGTGGCTGCGTCAGATTTCAACTCCGGTGGACTTTACCATTGCAATCCCGGCTCGATTTGATTCGAAACGCTTACCCGGCAAGGTGTTGGCCGATCTCTGCGGCAAACCAGTTCTGCGCCACGTGTGGGACAACGCCAATCGGGTTCATTCCGTCGGAGAAGTCGTCGTTTTGACTGAATCTGAAATGGTTAGAGATGCTGTCCAGTCCTGGGGCGGGCGCTGCCTGATGACTCCAGCTGCCTGTTCGACGGGGACGGAACGCATCGCCTGGGCATTGGAGAAAATACCGGGCGACTACGTGATCAATCTCCAAGCCGACGAGCCATTTCTGAGGCCGGCAACGATTGCGGCGCTAATTGATGGACAGCTCAAAATTGGCTCCGTGGATGAAGTGCGCACGCCGATCTACGCGATTCGTCGCCGCGAAGAGTTGCTGGATCCCAATGTGGTTAAGGTGGTCTGCGGCAACGGCGGTGAAGCGCTGTATTTTTCGCGGAGCCCCATACCGCACATTCGCGACTGTCCAGAAGATGGCTGGATTGACCGCGGATTGCACTTCGGTCACATCGGTGTTTATCTTTACGGCCGTAACATTTTAGAAGAATGGCATTCGCTGCCAAAGAGTCAATTGGCTGAGGCCGAAAGTCTCGAACAGTTGCGGCTGCTCCAGGCTGGCCGTAAAATCTTCACCGTGCGCGTCGATTCGCCGTCGCTTGCCATCGACACGGCCGCCGATCTAAATCGGGCCAGGGAAATAATTTTGGAAGGCGCGGACGGAGTTTGCTCCAATGGCTGATGTGCTTCTGGTTGATGGTCATAATGTTGTGTTCCGCAGCTACTACGGCGTCGGCGAACTTTCCAGGGAAGACGGCTTTCCGACTGGTGCGATCTACGGCTATGTGAACGCGATTTGGCGGCTCCAGGACCGCATCTGCCCAGGTCGCACGACGGTGTTTTTTGACATGGGGCGATCGGAAAAGCGCACGGCAATTTTGCCGGAATACAAGGCCAACAGGCAGCCAATCGCCGAAGAGCTTCGTGTGCAATTGCCACATATTTGCAGACTTGCCGTGCTAATGGGCTGTTCCGTTGTGCAGCGCCCAGGCGTAGAAGCGGACGATTTGATAGCGGCCCACGCCGTCGGCGAAGCGGCAATGGGAAACCGCGTGGCCATAGCCAGTTCCGACAAGGATTTCGCCCAATTGGTTTGCGATGCAATTACGCTGTGGAGTCCGCCTCCGCCAGGCAGTTACGGGGCCGATTGGATTGCTCTCGATCCCGCCGCCGTCGAAAGAAAGTTTTCCGTGGCGCCGGAGCAAATTGTTGACTATCTGTGTCTTGTTGGCGATGCATCCGATAACGTGCGCGGGGTGCCGAGAATAGGAGCGAAAACGGCTGCTCGCCTGCTGCAGACCTATGGCACCATCGACGGCATCATGGAACATTTGCATGAATTGCCGAAAAGCATTGGAGAAAATATGCTTAACTCCTCAGCTGAGATAGCGCGAAACCGTGAACTGATCGCATTCGATCGCGATGGAGAAATCGTTCAGCCCCAGGTTGGTGACTTCGACTTGGAGGCACTAATTTCATTTTTCGAAGAATTTGACCTGCAGAGTTTCATCCCAAAGGCGATCAAGCGCTACGGCGCGAAAAAGCAAAAAACTGAACCGAAAAATGTCGACTGTCCGATGCAGAGCTGCCTCCCATTTTAGCCGAGGCGACTGGGCAAATTGATGGCGCAATTCGTTCGCGCGGGCTGATTTACGCGCGGTCGTAGCCTGCGCGACCGGGAAACGTCGCATTCATTCTGCTAAATATTCCAGCTGTTGCCAATGTTTTTCGCCAAACTGCCCTTGAAAGTTTGCCGTTACTTTTTCCGCCCTAGGAATTTGCCTGCCGAATCCGATTTAAAAATCCACCAAACAGCTCTAACATCCTCAACAGAGCCAACTTACCCAAGCAAACCGCAAATTCCCAGCTAAAATATGGTAAAGTAAATAACGAATCCTATGCGGATTACGTTTAGTCTTCTAGTTGATGCAGGGTCGGCACGCATTTACGATAAACTCATTAAAGTTTTAATTTTGTGCGCCGCCAGAGGAGAGCAAATAAATGAAGGTTACTTCTTCCATACCACCAATTTACGGCGCGCGCAGTTGGCGCAGTTCGTTCAGTCCCATACGTTCGCTGAGCCCTGAAAGCCTGACGCGCTATCTGGACGCGTTCCACATGGGGAACCTGCGGCCGGCAGCCATGCTATGGGATGCCATCGAGCGGCGGGACGATGTGCTGCAAGCAGTTGCAACGAAGCGTAAAAAGTCGGTCTCGCGGCTCCAGTGGGATATTTTAACAACAGACAACAGCAATGAGGCGAGATTGCAGCGCACGGCCCTGAAATTTTTCTACAACACAATGAAATGTGTTAATGCAGTCGACGGCAACGAACGCGGCGGATTTAGCCTCCTCGTCCGGCAGATGATGGACGCCGTCGGTAAAAAATACGCCGTCCACGAAATCGTCTACAAGTTGCACGGCGAGTGTCGCATTCCAGACGTTGATAAGCCTTTGCTGTCGGCAGAGTTCCGCTTTGTTCCGCTGGAGTTTTTTGAAAATAGTTCCGGGAGATTGCGTTTCACGGTGAAGGACAGTGATCGCGAAGGCATTGCCCTCGAGGACGGTGCATGGCTAACGACCGTGGGCGATGGGCTCATGGAATCATGTTCCATAGCGTACCTGTTCAAGCACTTACCGCTTAGAGATTGGCTTGTCTACTGCGAACGCAATGGCATGCCTGGCATAAAATGCATAACTGACGCGTTTCCAGGAACTAGCCAATGGGAGGAGGCAAAAAAAGCGGTGGAGTCGTTTGGCGCAGAATTTAATGCCATCGTGTCGGCCGGCAGCGACTTGCAGGCCGTCGACCTCGGTGCCCGCGGTGAATTGCCCTATCCGGGGCTTGTGGAACGCATGGATCGGGCCATGGCAGCACTTTGGTGTGGCTCAGATCTCTCAACTCTTTCCAGATCAAGTGCAATTGGCGCATCACTCCAATCTTCCGAGAGAAATTCCATCGAAAGCGAGGACGCGGCAATGATTTCGGAAACACTTAATGCGCAAGTTGATACCTTTGTGCTGGCCCATCTATTTGGCAACGCGCCGGTTCGAGCCTACCTGCGTCTGCGTCCGACTGCCCAGGATGAAATGATCCGCGATTTGGAAGTCTATGAGCGGCTCGCAAAATTGGGGGTTTCGCTCCCGGAAAACGATCTGCGCGAACGCTTTGGAATCAGCTTGCCTGAAAATGACAGAGATGATCTGCAGCACTCTGCCGCCTAGCATTTTAAATTTTGGAGGAATTCTATGACTGTAAATTTCACAGGAGTCGCATCGTCCCCAAGTGGATGGGAGTGGTTAAAATTGGTTAACTATGGCGAGTATGCACATCGTCTTGGCATTCAGGTTGTTAATCGCGAGGCTGCCGAGGCAATGGCTGAAAAATTTAGCAGGCTGTGGAGCCGCCTTGCCCGCAAATTTCGCGGCGTTCCGGTCTACATCGGCCATCCCGACGACGCAGATTTCCGCGGCCAAGCTGGTCACGGCGACACCCGCGCCTATGGATGGGTGCAGCAACTGGATGCGCGCAGCGACGGCCTGTGGATCCGCGTCCGCTGGTCCAGTGCCGGCATCGACCTACTTGAAAACGCCCACTATAAATTTCTTTCGCCGCGTTGGGAGATGGAAAAACTTGCGGATAATAAACTTAAACCACGTTCGCTGCTGTCCGTTGGCCTGACAAATTGCCCAAATTTGTCCGTAGAATCCATAGCGAACGAGGAAACTCCGCTGGGAAATGAGCGTGCGAATTCGGCAAATTGCGACGGAGACTGCGAAGTGACAGCGGCCGGCGGTGATGTTCCAATTGCTGCAAATGTCATGGTGCCGAACGAGTTAGTCGAGTTCCGTTCCGCCGTTTCCCTAAACCTAAGGGGAAAGTTGGGCGATGGGTGCTGCGCCGCGCAGTGGGCCGGCCGCCATCTGCTAGCGCTCGTAAATGAGCGCATGGCACGGACAAACGAAAATTACACAACCGCCTGGCGCAGCGTGAGGGAGATCCATCCGGCACTGTTCGATGAGCCCATGTCCAAGTCCATGAAAAGTTTGCATTGAATGCTATTTCAAGCTGTCCAATATGCCGCACACGCGCAGTTCCTTTTCCTGGCCGGCGTCGAAGTGAAAGTGCAATTCCGGGAACTTGCAGATTGCTATCTCCTTGCTTAGGAGGCGTTTGAATTCATTTTTTTTCTTTTGCAAAAAAATTAAACCGGCAGCTGCGCTGTGCTCGTCGGGCGTGGAAAAAAACACGCGCGCATGAGCCATGTCGTCGCCGATGAATACATGGGTGATTGTGATCATTGTGCTCTCGCTGCGGAAATTTTTGCGCAGCAACTTGCTCAATTCGCGCTGCAGAACCGATGCAAGACGTACTCCCTTCCCTGTCATGGTCATAGGCTCTGTCTAATTTTGTTGATCTTGTAGCACTCGATCACATCGCCAACGGCGTAACTATCGTAATCGGAGACAGATATGCCGCACTCGTATCCGGCGCGAACCTCGGCGGAGTCAAGTTTCTCCCGGCGCAGCGACGAAATTTTCCCGTCGAACAGTTGCACGCCGTCGCGCCAAATCCTTGCCTGCGCATCGCGTAACACCTTGCCTTCCGTTACCATGCAACCGGCTATCGTGCCCTTGGTCAGATTGAACACGCGCCTCACCTGGGCACCTCCGAGTTTTTCCTCGTGCAACTCCGGTTCGAGCAGATCGGCCATGCAGTCGCGGACGCTGTCAATGAGCATGTAGATTACATTGTGCTGTATCATCGCTATCCCGTGCTGCTTGAGTGCAGCCTGCACGCCATTTTCCAGTTTCACGTTGAATGCAACTATCGTCGCACCAACGGGCCGTGCAAATTCCACATCTCCAAGTGACACGGGGCCAACTTCAGACCTAATTATCTCCAGCCCAATTTTATCCTGCGGCATCGCCGAGAGACACGCAGCCAGGGCCTCGACGCTGCCCTGCACATCACCCTTTATGATTATGCGCAGCATGCGTTTCTGTTTGGCGTCAATGGCGGCAAATAGTGCATCCAGGTCTTCGGCATCGACGGAAGATGCTCTGCGCCGCGGAGTTGGAGCAGAAGTTCGCTGCGGGGCATCGCCGCGGAGCTCCCTTATGCGACACGCTTCCGCAAGTTCCCGGGCTGATTTCTCGCTGGCGGCGGCTGCAAATGTGGACCCGGCGGCCAATGTGCCGCTCCATCCAACGATCTTAACTGGCTTTGACGGAAGAGCTTCCCTAATTTGTTTTCCGCGATCGTCGACGATGGCCTTCACTTTGCAGTAATTTTCTCCGCAAACCAGTGCGTCGCCGATTTTTAGCGTCCCATTGCCGACTATTACGGAGGCCGTAGGTCCGCGGCCGAGCTCAATCTGCGATTCCAGCACAACGCCTTCCACTGGACAGCCGCGGTCAGCTTTCAGTGTAAGCATTTCAGCCTGAATGAGAATTAGCTCCAAAAGTCGTGGAATTCCGTCTCCGTTCAGGGCAGAGATGTCACAGCAAAGTGTTTCTCCGCCCCAATCTTCCGCGGCTATGCCCCTCTGCTGCATCTGTTGGCGTACGCGCTCGCGGTTCGCCCCCTTGGCATCGACCTTGTTGATGGCGACCACAACGGGCACGGACGCACGCTGGACAAACTTCAGAGCCTCATCGGTTTGCGGCATAAATCCATCGTCCGCCGCGACTACGAGAACGGCTATGTCGGTGAGATTTGCCCCGCGCTCACGCATTTTCGAAAATGCAGCGTGTCCAGGAGTGTCGATGAACGTTATCTTTCCGCCATCGGTTTCAACTTCATAGGCACCAATATGTTGCGTTATGCCGCCAGCCTCTCCAGCAACAACGTTAGCTTGGCGAATGCGGTCCAAAAGCGTAGTTTTGCCGTGGTCAACGTGTCCAAGTACGCACACAACCGGCGGCCGCGACTCCAAAACTGCTTCCCGCTCCGGCGGAATTGCGGCGGCGTTTTGTTTTATAGCAATCTGTGGCGCACGATCTTGCACCGCTTCGATGGCAATTGACAATTTTTCTCCGATGCGCTTGGCCAGGGCTTCGTCGACGAGGTAATTCATCGACGCAAAGATGCCTAGCTGCATGAGCTCGGAGATTAGCTGGAACGGCTTAAGCCCGATTTCCGGCGCAAATTCCCTGACGCACATGGGGAATCTCAATCGTAGGGCTTTTCCGTCTCTTCCATTTGATTGATTCTGAGTAATTTGCTGCGAAACTACCGCGCTGCGCGGGTTGGGGTTAAGTTGATTAAAGCGCTGTGGCGGAGGGACAAACTGTGGGCGCTTGCGATCCGGCTGCTGAGTTCTTGGCGGCACGCGAAAATCTCCGCCTTGGCCGTGGCGCCGCTCGCCGCCGCTGCGATTATTTAGTCCCGGAGAAAAATGTCGCCGCTCTCCGGGGCGATCGTTTGATGGATAAGGTTTTCCGCCGGAAGGGTGTGAAGGAGATTGCTGCCCTCCGCTGCGCTGATCACTGGGCGACCCGAAGCGGCTTCCTCCGCCAAAATTTCCGCCCCCGTGGCGCCTATCTCCTCCTCCGCGGAATCCGAATTTGCCGCCGCCGAACTTGTTCGTCTGCTGAATTCTATCCAGTGGGATCATGCGCCGCGGTTCGTTGGGTGCCGCCTGCGGCTGGCTGCGACTTAAAATTGGGACTGTGGCCGGCCGTTCGACGTCATCGCCTGCACGTGGCTTGGCGATGTCGCTGCGATTTTGTGGTGTAAATGCCGCTGCCTCAATAATTTCTTTGGAATTCGCAACGATCAGCCTACTGTCCACATTCGGGATGGCTGCGTCGGCAACGGGCTCAACGGCAGTGTTGGAGGTGCCTGCTTTTCCAAATTCTCGCAGCAGATCCTCGGCGTAAATATCTGCAACGGAGCTCGATGCGCTGCTGACATCGAAGCCCTTCCCCCTGAGAATTTCAATCAGGTCGCGACTGGAGATCCCGAGTCTTTTCGCAAGCAAATATACGCGCGTACTCATTGTGCTCTATGATGTTAAGGATATTATGATTGTTCAGCCTGTGTCGCGGCGGTGGCGGAGCGATTTTTTTTGTAATTTTTATAGGCGTCGACGGCGGAAACGGCGTCTTTCATTTCGAGGCCGGCGTCGACCAAATCGGCAACTGTCACACCATCAAGGGCTTCCGGTGTTGTTATTCCTATGCCGATGAGGCGCGCGGAGCATGCGGCGTCGAGGCCTATGCTGGCGTTGAGGGATTCCGTTGCCTGCTGGACGTTCATGTCGAATTTAGCCTGGCCGGAATTTGCCGTTGAGATGTCCAGGCGCCAGTTGAGCAGTCGCGACGTCAGGCGGGCGTTTTTCCCGCCGCGGCCGATGACAAGTGCCAAGTCGCTCTCAGGCACCTCGAAGCGGATCCGCTGATCGGCGGCGTCGACGTGCACATTTTGCGGAATCGCGGGCCGCAGCGCCTCATGGAAAAATTTTTGCAGGTCATCGGAATAGGCAATTACGTCGATTTTTTCGCCGCCTAATTCCTTGATTATGTTTTTAATGCGAATTCCATGGGATCCGACGCAGGCGCCAACGGGATCGACGCGTCTGTCATTGCTGCGCACGGCAATTTTTGTGCGATAGCCGGCATCGCGTACGAGGCGAACAATTTCCACGGTGCCATCGGCCAATTCCGATATCTCCAAATGCAGTAGGGCGGCGACGAATTTTGGCGATGTGCGTGATAGGGTTAGCATAGGTCCGTAGCCGTTGCTGCCGAGACCGATAAGTATGGCGCGTACGCCGTCACCTGGGCGAAATTCCTCTCCTGGAATGATATCGCGCTGAGCCAACATGCCCTCCGTTCCGTCGACGTTGACGACAAAATCTGTTGTCGATCCCTTTTCGGCGAAGCGGCTTTCGCGAATTTCGCGACGCATTATGGTGCCGCTGACAATCTTGCCAACGCGCCGCTCGTACTGTCCAGCTACCCGTGTCCGTTCGTGTTCCCTCACGCTCTGCGTGATGGCGCTGCGGGCGGCCTGTGCGGCAATGCGTCCAAGAATTACGGGATCAATTTCCCTGCGAACCGTGTCGCCGATCTTAACCGAAGGATCCTCCTCGGCAGCCTTCTGCACGTGGATTTCCCTATTGGCGTCGCCGACTGAATCCACCACGCGAAGCAGGGCATAGGCCTTCAGAGCGCCGGTTTTAGGATTGATTGCCACCTCCAGGACCTGTTCGGCATTTATGCTTTTCTGGGCGGCGATGGCGATGGCTTCGGAAATTGTACGAACCATCTCGGCACGTGGAATGCCCTTCTCTTTTTCCATGTATTCCAAAACGGTCAAAATTTGCTGACTCATGGTCCGGGCCGTCATTCACCTACGCCACCATGGCCAGATGTCAAGCCAGCACGGATACATTTTCAAAAAATACATCAGCCGGCGGCGCTCTGATCTAGTGGAACTCGTTCAAAATGAAAAATTTGCTCAGCAAAATAGTTTCGCGGCGGCGTTAGGATTTCTACGACGTCGAAGCGCCAGTGGGGGACGTTTTCGCCGAACTGACCGATGAAGGCATCTATGGTCCTGCGCAGGGTTTTACGTTTCGCCGGCGCGGCAGCGGCAGCGTAGCCGCCGATCATATTTGGAGAACTTCTGGTTTTTACCTCAACGAAAACAATCGTTTCGCCGTCCATGGCTACGATGTCTATCTCGCCGTGGCCGTGTCGCCAATTGCGGTGCATAATTCGTAAGCCCTTCGACCGCAAGTGACGCACCGCCACGTATTCACCCCAGCGGCCGCGATTCTGCGCCAGATGGGCCATGGCATCGCGCACCTAGCGAATGGACAGCGAAAGCAGCGCCGCCCTGCCAAGCCACGGACCGCATTCCTTCAGCTGCTCCATGGCCTCCAATGAGGCTGTTGCGACGTTGCGTTGGCCGTTTTCATTGGCAATGAGCGCCCGAAAATAGTAGGCGGCCGCGCGGACTGAATTGGTTTGGCTGTCGTCTTCGCCGATGTTAAACAGGAGCCTTTCGGCGCTTGAGATGTTTCCCGTGCGAAACAGGCAAATGGCTTCGGCTATTGATGCAACTCCGTCAAGCCTAGCTGATTTTAATTGACCGCAGCGGCCGTAGATCGCGGCGGCTTTGTCCCAGTCTCCTGATTGCGATAGGGAATTTCCATGGGCGAAGGAAACCAGCGCGCCAATTGGCATAGAGTTATATTTGTGTGAAAAAATCTCCACCGCCGCCGTGGCCTCTGAAAGTGATGGAAAATTGTTCCTGGCGCAGCGCAGCTGGAACTTTCGCCAACCTTCGCGGGCAAAGAGGAATGCGCCGACGGCGCAGAGCACCATCAATAGGCCGAGGATTTTCTTCCGTTGGCCAAAGATAAGCGGCAGGATGCGGCACGGCGCCTTGGGTTTGTTCGGAACATTTTCCGTTGACATGGACCCACTAAAGACGCCGTTTGCAAACTGTCAATGGATAGTAATCGCAGCACTTGGCATGGGGATGATGAAATCCTGAAAGTTTTCCACGGGAACGACATGCCCCATGGTTTCACGGTCCGCCATCTGGAGGAGGCGGAGAGCACTCAGGATCTTGCCTGGGAGCTGCTGCGCGGCGGCGAAAAAAAAGCCATTGTCATCGCAGACAGGCAATTAGCCGGGAGAGGTCGCTGCGGCAGAAAATGGCACGGCGCGGCTAGGGGAAATGTGTACATGTCAGTGGCCGTGGCCGACATGGGATTAAACTGCGACCTATCGACATTCGCGTTCAAATTTGCCGCTAGAGTTGCGGAAATGTTTTCCACGGAATTTTCAGTCCCGCTGGCGGTGAAGGCTCCCAACGACCTAATGCTGAACGGGAAAAAAGTTGGTGGCATTCTAGTTGAGACTGCTAGGACGATGGCGGTCATTGGGATTGGCATAAATTTGGTCGTGGACGAAAATTTGCAAAGCCATTGCGCCCAGCCGGTTGGCTCAATAGAATCCGTTAAATCGTTGGCCCCAGGCGACGTAATCCCGCGCATCTGCGCCGTAATTGCGACAATGCTCGGAGAGGAAATTGCTAAAGCATATGTGCGATAGTAGCTTAGTGGAATAGCACAACAAATTCCTTGACAATGTGCCAAAACATCCAAGGCCAACCAGCCTGGAATGACAGCCGGCTGTTGGGAGGTCCCATATGCGGTGCGATTCCTAAAAGTGAAAAGGATAGAAATTATGAACGGAATAGTACCACAAGCGCCACAAGCGCCACAAGCACCTGTAAATAATGGTGTTGCATTACCTAATAATGACGTACCCCGTGCACGGGGAATATTTGCACTAGACATCAACACTCCGTGGTTTAATTTTGGCGTCGAAGTAAACGCATTTGATGCAGGTGACAGAATGGCAGCCGTCGTAGGTGGCGTGAGGTTAAGACGCCGAGATGGGGGGCTCGTTAATTACGGCGTCGGCATTATTTTATAGGGGACGGTAACTAATTCCTAGGCTACCGCAGCTTTCGCTGCGGCGCTTAGGAATTTGCAAATTGAGCGCCGCGTGCGCTCGAATGTTGCAACTGGCCAGTTTTCATTGGGTGCGTGGATGTTGGATGCCGTTGGGACAACGCCAACTAGAATTGAGTCAACGGCGAGTATTTTTTTTAGCGCCCCGACGATGCCAATACTTCCACCCTCCCTCATGCGAATTGGGCGGGTTTTAAATTCCGATTTCAGTGCGCGTTCCATGGCCGAAAACAGTGCAACGAATTTTCTATCTGCCGATTCCAAATTAATTGCGTAGGCGTCGCTGGCCGCCGAACAGCTTAGCTTCATCTCAGCCCAGGGTTGGCATTTACTTTTGATAGCATCGCCGATCGTCTGCTGCATGACGTCGCAGCGCTGGTCAGGAACTGTGCGCACGGTAAATTTTGCAAATGCCTCCGCTGGAATAATTGTTTTGCATCCTTCGCCGCAGTGTCCGCCCCAGAAGCCATTAATTTCAAGGGATGGCATGACGCCGTGGGTGGCGCTTGCATCTATGCCAGAAAAAACCTGCTGCTGAGATTTCACGCCCAGGTCAGCTGCGAGGTTCCGCAGCTTGTCGAGTCGCTTAAATGATTTAAGTTCATCCGGCTCTGGAAAGCGGACGTCGAGGTAAAATCCACGCAGTGCCACCATCCCATCTTCGCAGTGAAACTCACTGCAGATGTCTATTAGGTCATGCAGCGCGTTCGGCGTTGATCCTCCGTAGCCGGAATGGATGTCTTTTGTGGCCGTGCGCAGTGAAAGTTCAAATGACATCAGCCCCCTCAGTCCAGTGACCAGCGTTGGCGTTTCACAGTCTGGGCAGCCGACGTCGACGATGATGGCTGCATGGCCGCGAATTTCCCACATGTGATCAATGAGAAATTTCTCAAACCCTGCGCTGCCAATTTCTTCTGCACCCTCCAGCAGCACAGTGATGTGCACATTTTTCAGGTTTATTGCGTCTCCCAGCGCGGCCAGCACGGCAACGAGCGGACCCTTGTCATCGGCTACGCCGCGGCCGTAGAGTATGCCGTTTTTTTCTACGAGCTTAAACGGGTTTGAGTCCCAGAGCGCGCGTGGTTCCGCCGGTTGCACGTCGTAGTGGCCGTAGATGATCAGTGAAGTTTTTGCATCGCTTGGTCCGCGCCTTGCCCAGACAACCGGAGCCGGACCATAGCCCTCAACGCAGTCCGTTTCATAGCCCATGGATGAGAGCGCATCGCCCAGCAAAGTGGCCGCGCTGACCAGCGCTTTGGCGGCCGATGCATTTGCCGATACGCTCTCAATGGCAATCAGCGATTTAAGAATTTGCCACTGGCTTCTGTCCACGGAGCTATGTTGCTAGCGTTCCACTTTGAGTAAATGCGTAAATTTTTATTGGACCATTTCTCCGAAATGATTTCTAGTTTGGCCGTGAAAATTAGTCTGCAGTGGCTCAAGCGTTGGCTTCCTGACCTTTCCGCCGACGGCGACGGCATCGCCGATGCGCTCACGTCGCTGGGAATTGAAGTCGAGGAAATTATTGGCATCGGCGTGCCTCGGAAGCATTTGGCCGTCGGTGAAGTCGAATCATTTGTGCAGCACCCGCGCGCCGATCGCCTGCGCCTGTGCAGGGTGTCCGTCGGCGGAGAAAAACCGCTGCAAATTGTTTGCGGAGCGAGTAATTTCGCCATAGGTGATCGCGTTCCCGTGGCCATTCCCGGGTGCCTCCTGCCAAACGGTGCCGCCATAGGTGCGACTGTCCTGCGCGGAGAAACTTCCGAGGGAATGCTTTGCAGCGCCGAAGAATTGCATCTGTCAGGCGGCGAAAATGGCATTCTCATTCTCGACAGAAGGTGGCCCATTGGAACTCCACTCAGCGAAGTTTTTCCGGACTGCGACACGGTGTTGGACCTTTCCATAACCGCAAACAGGGGAGACTGCATGAGTCACCTGGGCATTGCTCGCGAGCTGGCGGCGTACTTCCACCTGAAACTCAGCGACGATGTATACTGTCCTGAAAATGTGCAATTTCCAACAAACGGCGGCGAAGATTTCCTTCTGGATGACCTGCGCCTGGAAAGTCCAGATTGCCATAAATTCATGGCGTGGAGCATCCGAGACCTGTGCAATGGGCAAAGTCCCCAGTGGCTGCGCCATGATCTGGAAAAAATTGGCATGCGGTCGATCTGTGCCGCCGTTGACGTAACTAATTGGCTAATGGCCGATTGCGGGCAGCCGCTCCACGCATTCGACGGCGATAAAATTCGCGGTCGCGTTCTGCGCATTCGCCGAGCAATTGACGGAGAGTCGATGGTGGCGCTCAATCACCGCAAATATGATCTACGCAGCGACATGATGGTTGTTGCCGACGGGGAAAGGCCTCTCGTAATCGCTGGAACCATGGGCAGCGTCGACGGCGAAGTTGACGGCAGCACACGAAATATTGTGCTGGAATGTGCCGCGTTCAAGGGTGCAGCTATCCAGGTAACTTCCAAGAAGTTGGGATTGATTAGCGACTCGTCCCAGCGCTTTGCCAGGGGGGTTGACGTCGCCGCCATGGACTACTGCGCCAGGAGGGCCGTGAAAATGATCATTGAGGTTTGCGGCGGAAGAGCCTGCACCAAGCCGCAGGTCGCGGCAGCCGTTGAATCCGGCGGGAAAAATCTGGCCATCGCGCTTGGCGGGGATTTCGTCAGGAAAAACTATGGAGCGGCTGTGGAGGACGAAACCATAGAGAATTCCCTCCGCAGCTTGCACTTCGGCTTGGAAAAAATTGCCGGCGGCTGGTCCGTTTCCGTTCCCCCATTCCGCCGCCGCGACGTGACGAGGCCCATTGATCTTGTGGAGGAATTTATTCGCTTCCATGGACTTGACGAATTGTCCGGCGCCGCCCCAAATTTCACCGCCATCGACCGCCGCGATGAGAACGGCTACAGCTTCGCCGCAGCTGCTGCTAATCACATGATAGCAAACGGATTCAGCGAGTGTTACAACTACTCAACGGTGGACGGCTCCGCCATGGGCTGCGGCGGCGAATCCTGGGACGAGCTCGCCATCGCCAATCCGTTGACGGCCGACCAGAATTGCCTGCGCTCGAGTCTGTTGCCAGGAATTGTAGCCGTTGCCGCAGCGAACATGCGCAACGGGAACGGCATTGTGAAATTTTTTGAAGTTGGCCGCGTGTGGGTTCCCTGTGATGGGAAGTTGCACGAAGCCATAGCCGTTGGCTGGGTGCATTTTAACGCAGATCTCGAGGGGGACTGGTACCGCTGGACGCTGCCAGATTTCTATGGGATGAAGGCCATTGGAAAACAACTTGCCGCGCTGGCGGATGTGGCCGTTGCTGACATTGATTTTGTTCCTGCCCAGTGTCGCATGGGCGAAAATGGCTATTGGTCAAGGCACGGACTGCTCGGCGGTGGCGGACACGATTTGCGCCTGGGGCTTTTGTCGCAAACAACTTGCTGTGAATATTTTGGAGTGCCTGCCAGCGGCGCCGTTCTCTGCGGCGGCGAACTGCGCATTGTTCCTGATTTGCTGCGTGTGGAACGTAAATCGAAAAAATTCAACCAGTTTGCGAATTTTCCATGCGCCGTGCGCGATCTAGCCGTTGCCGTCGAATCGTCTGTGCCGGCGGAAATGGTGCGCCTTGAGGTTGAACGCTGCCTGGAGGCGGTGTGCTCCGGAAATGGCGTCGAAGCAAGCGGAGTACGCATATTCGACGCCTACGGTCCGGGATTTGCCGAGGGCGGCGACAGGAACATTGCCCTGCGTCTCACCCTCAACCGCAGCAATGGGACTCTTACGGAGGAAGAAATAGGTGAGATTTTTGACGCCGTGATCGCGCGGCTGGAAACGAAATTCCAAATCCGCCGAAAGGATTCGGCGCCAAACGCTGCCGTTTCTGGGCCTAGCGGCCGCCCTTGACATGCAGACGCAATTCCTTGCCCGCGCGGAACTTAATAACTTTCTGCGCGGGAATTTTTATTGTCTTTTCCGGTCGATTTGGGTTGCGTCCCACACGCGCCTTTCGTAGTTGTACTTCGAAGACGCCGAAGTTTCGCAGTTCGACGGTTTTGCCGGCCTTAAGCGCGTCGCTGATGCTGTTCAGTACGCCCTGAACGAGATCGGCGACGTCGCGGTGAAGCAGCTCGCTCTTCGCATGGAGCCGCTGGACTATGTCCTTTTTAGTTAACTTTTTTGTGCTCATGGTGAGGAAATGCTTGCCCCGCCGTTTACCCACAGCAAGGTTGCTATGGGGCTATTCTGAAATAGGATTCAGTTTTATGCAAGAAAAAAATTATTCTCGCCATGGAAGATGAGCACCAAGAAGAGCGGATTAAGGATGCCGCGAAGAATGATAATAGTCTCGGCGAGAAGGATTTGCCCGATGACGAAAATTCAAAAACGAGCAATGTAAATTTGTTGGAAAAACTTCGAGAACAATTTACGGGGCTTTTTTTTGGAGGGGCAGTTGGACCTGGGTTTTTCCGAGTTGAGACCACTGAGGAGGTGCGCGAAATTAAGCCAAAACAACCTCCGCCTCAAGATGATAGCGGAGATGGGGAACGCGCAAAACGCCTGGATGGCATAAGAAACTTTTCCATGCGGCCGAAGGATGTGAGCGACTATCTGTCGCGATTTGTCATACGGCAGGATGAGGCAAAAAAGGTCCTATCTGTCACGGTGTGTGATCATTACAACCACGTGCGCCGCTGCATAAATGACCCCGAGGAGCTCACCAAAGACTACGGCAAGCCGAATGTGCTGCTTTTGGGGCCTACGGGCGTTGGTAAAACTTACTTGATCAGGACTTTAGCCAAGTTGCTCGGCGTACCATTCGTGAAGGCCGATGCGACGAAGTTTTCCGAAACGGGCTACGTTGGCAACGACGTCGATGATTTGGTAAGAGACTTGGTGCGAACGGCAAATGGCGACGTTGAACTGGCCCAGTACGGCATAATTTTCATCGATGAAATCGACAAAATAGCTTCCTGCGAAGAACTTGGCCGAGACGTGTCCGGCCGCGGCGTCCAGGTGAACCTGCTGAAATTGATGGAGGACACGGAAGTTAGTATTGTTGCTCCCAACGACATAACGGCGCAGATGAGCGCCATGGTGAGTTTCGGAGGCAAGAAGGGGAAAAAGGAGACCATAGGGACGCGGCACATTCTCTTCATCATGAGTGGCGCCTTTGAAAAGCTTAACTCGCACGTGCGCAAGAGGACATCCGCATCTGCCATCGGCTTTAGCCGCAGTTCCGGCAGCGACCACGGAGAAGATTTTCTCCATCTGGCAACTACGGCAGATTTTGTTCAATTTGGTTTGGAGCCGGAATTCATAGGGCGGTTGCCGGTACGTGTTGCCTGCGAGCACCTAAAGAAAAACGACCTCGCGCAAATTTTGCTCTGCTCCAAAGGATCACTGCTGCACCAGTACAAGTCGGATTTTGACGGCTATGGCATAGAATTAACCTTCGACGAGGAAGCGATTTACGCAATTGCGGAGCTCGCCGCCGCTGAGAACACCGGCGCCCGCGGCCTAATGACCGTTCTCGAGCGTCTCCTTCGGGATTTCAAATTCCATTTGCCGTCGAGTTCCATCAAGCAATTTCCCGTTAGTGCCGAGGTAGTTGCCGATCCTGCTGCCCACCTAAAAAAAATGTTATGTGGCGATGAAAATAGCTGCAACGGCTAGAAAAACAAAAATTTGCAAAAATTATTTGTAGATTCAGATTTTTATTGCGTGCCACAGTTCAACATCCAAAAAACTGCCGCTTGGTGTAATTTTTGGAGGACATGCAATGGATAGTGCTAATGCCTATGCTGGTGGACGTCCGCCTTCCGCGGGTCGACTTCTTGGTTCTGAAATGCAAAGAGAAGCTGGTGAGCAATTTGCAGTTGGTGTATTTACTCGCGGAGCCTGTGAGCTTGTCTGGGAAGTTTCACCGGCACATTTCTTGAATCGCGCATCCAACGAGCAAATAAGAAGTAGTTTTGCGGCAGCCGAACGTGACATACTTCGTGAAATTGGAAATAGGTGCGGGCAGCGCCGTGCTGCGGAAGGAGTTGATGGACGGAGGCCTGCGTAAACTGCCGCTGCAGGTAGCCATTTAAATGAGGCGCCGCGGTGTGGTGCTGCGTCGGTTCCAAAACACTTTTTCGCGGCGCCCTCCAATTGTTAATTTAGTCTACCACAGTTTCTTCGACGGCATCAGACGGCTGTGTGGCGTACTGCTCCGTGTGTGACGCTCACCATTGCAACGATTAGTGCAACTTGCTCCGGGAGTAGCCCTGCAAATGATTGTAATTCGATGGCGGCGCGCACCGCGTCGGCATTTGCCCATTTCATCGTGTCGGCGAGCTTTGCCGTGATTGGCGAAAGCAGTCCGGCAATGGCCCCAATGAATGCGATTGTGCGTTCGGCTGTTGAGTCTCCATTGAGCCCAAGGGAGCTCATCGTCGTCAATGCGCCGGTGGCAAGAGCTGAAATTGAAAGTTGCGCGTTCATCACCAAGTAAATAAACCGCTGCTGTGATACGGTGAGCCTCCTCGCGCCGTTGATGAGAGCTTCCTTCTCATCTGCGGCCAGATTCGGCAAAATGTCGCGCGCCTCCTGCTCTGAAAAAATGCGAACATTTGTGAGGTTAATGGTTGATTTAGTGACAAGTCTCTGTTCCACGGCGGGGGCACATGGTGATTTTGCCGTCAATGTCAAGGTAAATAATTGGAGCTGAGTTATCTGTGAAGTTTGTATTTTGAATTTCACTGGCGCCGATGAGCGGCCATCACCGCGAGTAGTTGGAAAAACTACTTGCCTAGTGCGGTCCGGTGGCTAGATCGCAGGTGGTGAAGTTTTTTTATCTTACAACTGCCATAGACTACGCCAACGGGAGTCCGCATCTCGGCCACGCCTATGAAAAAATTTTGTCCGACGCCATCGTTAGATCGCGGCGCATGGAGGGTTTGCAATGCCATTTCCTAACGGGTCTCGATGAACATGGGCAGAAGGTTCAGGAGACTGCGGAGCGGCTTTCCATTGAGCCGCAGAAGCTATGTGACAAGGTGGCCGAAGAATTCCAGGCCATGTGCCAACTCATGCAGGTTGACTACGACGACTACATCCGCACATCGCAGCCGCGGCACACATCGGTCGTCAGGGGCATTTTGTCAAAACTCTACGAAAATGGAGACATCTACAAATCCTCGTACGTTGGTCTTTATAGTGTTCGCGCCGAGAGGTTTGTTCACGAAAAAGACATGGTGGACGGGAAGTGGCCTGAGGATTTCGGCGATGTAATTGAGCTGCAGGAAGAAAACTATTTTTTTAAGATGAAGGGCCACCAGGCCTGGCTCTTGGATTACCTCAAAAAAAACGATGAATTTATCTTTCCTGCATACCGGCAGAAGCAGGTTTTAGAGTTTCTTGCGGAGCCTCTTAACGATCTCTGCATATCGCGGCCGAAGTCGCGTCTCACCTGGGGCATAGAGCTTCCATTTGACGGCGACTACGTCACATATGTTTGGTTCGATGCGCTGATCAACTACATCTCCGCCATAGGCTACGGGACGGAGCGATTCCATGATTTTTGGCCGGCCGACGTGGAGGTAATAGGCAAGGATATTCTGTCGCCGGCCCACGCGGTTTATTGGCCCATAATGTTGCGAGCCATTGGATTGGAGCTGCCACGGCAACTGGTCGTCCACGGCTGGTGGCTGGCCAAGGGCGGCGAAAAGATGTCAAAAAGTCTTGGCAACGTTGTGCGGCCCATCGACTACGCCACGGTCTACGGCTCCGACGCCTTCCGCTATTTCGTTCTCAGTGAAATGAGCGTTGGCCAGGACAGTGATTTCAGCCACGAATTGTTCGCATCACGCTACCGCGCAGATCTATCCAACGACATCGGCAATCTGCTGAGCCGCACGGTCAACATGGTGGAGCGCTACTGCGGTGGAACTATTCCGCCGGTGGAGGTTGAGGAAGAGCTGGAAAGAGAGCTTAAGTTTTTGGCGAAAAAAACCATAGGCGACGTAAGGGAGCGCTGCCGACACTACGATTTTTCCGGTGCGCTGGAATCGGTGTGCGCGCTGGTGCGGTCGGCAAATCGCTATTTGGAGTGCCGATCGCCGTGGAAATTGGCCAAGGGCAAGGAAAAGGATTTGGCGGAAATGAAAACGTCACTTGCCGTTGCCGCGGAGTGTCTTCGCATTTGCGCAGCCCTACTTATTCCCGCCATTCCGCAGTCCGCCGAAAAAATGTTCGCCCAGCTCGGTGCGCAAACTGTAAACGATTGGACGGCACTCGATTGGGGTAACTCTCTGGCTTGGAAGCGTGTGTGCAAGGGACCGGTGCTGTTTCCGCGCATTGGAGAGGATGACGATGCGATGCCCGCAGTGTCTGCACGATGATACGCGTGTGCTTGATACGCGCACGCCCGATGAGCAATCGGTGAAGCGGCGGCGGCAGTGCGCGGCCTGCGGGTTCCGCTTCTCGACCATGGAACGGCCAGTTAGGGAGGAAATTTTTGTGCAGAAGAGGAGCGGCAGGGTGGAAGAGTTTGATAGGCAAAAAATTACGGCAAGCGTGCAGTGTGCGCTGAAAAAGGGAGCCGGGAGGCGGGCCGAGGTTGATGCGCTCGTCGACGAAATAATTGCCGCGCTGTTTGTCGGAAGGCCAAAGTTGCTCACGTCGGAACAAATTGGCGATGAGGTACTTCGCCGTCTGCACAAATTCGACGAACTGGCCTACGTGCGCTACCTGTCGGTGCACCGAACATTTGAAAATTTAGGTGAGTTTCAGAAAAAAATTGCCCTGGAGGCGAAAACCGATGGCGACGTTGTTTGAAAAAATTGCTTCCGGGGAGATTCCTGCGGAGATTTTGTTTCGCGATGATAGGTGTATGGTGATTAGGGACATAGCTCCACAGGCACCGCTGCACCTGTTGGCGATTCCGCTCAAGCCAATTGTCAGTTTGGTGGCGGCGGAGGATGGCGATCGCGATTTGCTGGGGCATTTGCTTCTCGTTGGGAAGAAAGTTGCTGCAGATCTCTATGGCGCCCAGGACTTTCGCATCGTAATAAACAGCGGCGAGAGCGCCGGCCAATCCGTTCCACATTTCCACGTGCATTTGCTTGCCGGCCGGCAGTTTTCCTGGCCGCCGGGATGAGTATTTGCTGTCGAAACTTATTATTGTCGTCTAAATATTCCAGCAATACGGCTTCCAAGGCCAGCGGCGGCAGCAGCAGCGGTGTCAGCTAGACGTGGCGCAGCAATTTTGGCTCCGTCGTCGATGCCGTCAACGAGCGAATTCCACTTGGACACATTGTTGGTGTCTCGCATGTTCAGTTGGATTCCCTCTAGGCATTCTGAATCTCTTATTTGTGTTAGTAATTTTCTAACTGCAGCGTTTTTTGCCGTTGGATTTTTTATCTCGGAAAACGCTCCAACAATTACATCGGCAAAAGCGGCATTGCTTGACATCATTCCCGCAAGTCTTTCATTCGTAAGCCCAGGAAAGATGTTGGCAGACTTATCACTAATCCATACATCCGTGTAGCGGTGTGATGGATTGCCGTCGCCGTCGGGGCTATTTCTTTCATCAATTTCGACGCGATCCACAAGACTAGCTAGGAAAAGGTCAATGTGGCGCAGTAGAAACCCTTTAATGCCAACATCGCTTGCGGCAAATATGACAAATGAAGAAGCTAGACTTGCAACGTCAACATTTGAACCAGCAAAGATATTGACCGCTAAAAGAAACCGCTCGGCGGTTTCGTCGCTACGTAAAAACGATAGCAGGTTTCTTTTTGCATTTCCATTTTCGCCGCCAAGGCACTTGAGAATTGGCGAGGCAAAGCCTTGTATATCGCCTAGAAGTATGTGGCCGAATTCGTCAAATGCAAGCTTGCTCACAGCTGGATCTGGTGAGGCGAAAAATCCTGCAAAGACATCAGCGTATTTTTTTTGTCTGAGGAGATCATTGATCTCCAAAAACATGGCATCCTTGGGTGCTTTTTTCGCAGGTGCTTCTGGTTGTGGGCCTACGACTGGTGCAGTTTCCGCTGGGATGAGCGGGACTTTGACGGTAACGTGTCTATCGCCAAAGACCATATTCCATGTATTTCGGAAATTTCCATAATCGCCGCGACATTTGTTTATTTCATCAATCAGTGAACAATCAGTTTCAGTTAATATGGTAGCTATGGCATTCAACTCTTCGAATCTGCCACCGCAGTGTAGATTAAATAGGAGCTCTGAAAGCTTATCTAGCCTGCCGGCATCTATAGTTTTTGCGATGATAGTTCTTGCCAGTCCATCACCTGTACTAAAAACACCATGCTCAATTGCGCAGTCGATTATGGCGTTAAATGCATCATTGAACACATCAGGCTGAGTGTCACCGGATATGAGTAGTGAAAGACCTTGTATATTGTCTCTGACGCCGTCACTCCCAATTGCGCGGTAGGCAGCTCTCCGAATATGTTCGTTCCTAGATTCAAGAAAGCGTAAAACAGCTAAAAATCCACCACTGCGGAATTCCGCGACAATAAAATTTAATAATTCGGAGAGAAAATAGCTTACGGGAGTGCCATTGAGGCTATCCAGGAACTGAAACTCTTCACTGGACATTGCGTCAAAATCACACACAACTTTTAGAAATTCTGGGCAAGCTCTAAAAATGCCTTCGGCAATACTTTTTAGTCTAAAATCTTCAGAGTATACGACGAATTGCATAAGTTGCCTCCATGCATCGCCACCTGGGGTAAATTTTCTAAGGTAGAGCCTACTCATGTCGATCTTATGCGTGAGATCGGAAAATGCGCGTAGGCTTTTTCCTATGAGGGTGTAATTTGGCGTTGGTGATTTCAACAATCTGGCAAGATTTGTTAATTGCGCTTGCGCTGCCGATGTATTTTCTGTTAGCAGCTCTGCTGCCGCCGCTTCTGCTGCACGGGATTGTTCTTCTGCAGCTCTTTGCGCTGCTTCTTCGTCAGCTCTTTGCACTGCTTCTGGCGAAGAATGTGGCGGTTCCTCGGCAGGAATTTCTGGCGGCTGGTCGGCGTCTGGATGTTGATCGTCAGGTGTGTCAGGTGAAATAGGTAATGTTGCGTCAGGCGGAGTGATCGGAGTGATTTCTGTTGCGGTTGCAGTCTGCTGACTGGACTGCATAAAAATTATGAACTGTGTGAATTTCTCCAGCAGGAGAATTGCTGCCCCGGAGAGTGCGGACCCTATGAAACTGAAAAATGACAACACGATGCCGATGTTTGGCGGCGCTTTTTTGACAACTATAGGAGTAACGGTGCCGACAGGTGGTGTCGTATGCTCCACAATGGTAACATCTTTGGCACTGTCTTCTGACGCAGGAATGACAATGTGTTGTTGGATGTGAACGCCTTCACTGCCGTAAGGAGATAACGAACTCACAAGTGAAGTTTACAAAAATTTCATGGAGTTGCAAGAAAATTCCAATGCATACAGAACACGCCATGGAAACACCTAGGGTGCTCCATGGTTCGCCGCCGCCGCTAAATCGTAAGTATTGGTGGTAAACTAGGCTGCAGGTGCGCCATCGGCGCCAATGGCCCCAGCGGGACAGGATTCCAGTGCTTCGCGGCACAGCTGCCTCTCCGCCTCATTTTCCGGCTGGCGCAGCACGTAGGAGTAGCCCCCAGAGTCCTCACGCTTGAAAATATCCGATGCAATTTCTCTGCACAGGTCGCAGTCGATGCAGTTATCATCGACGTAGTAGGCTCCCGGTGCGTTCTGCGGCCACCTATTCTGTCTTTCAGCCATTGCATCATTCTCGCTGAGTCTTGCCCGCTGTCAAGGCGTGGATGAAAAAATATTTCCAGCGGATCAACTTCGCCGCTAGCGCTTTGCAATACTGAGCAGGAATTGGCGGTCCAGGGATTCCATTTGTCCATTGTCCAGGCGCCAGGACCAATTGCCAACCACCGTTGCCGGTTTGTTCATGCGCGCTTCCGATCCGAGATGGAGCAGGTCCTGCATTGGGAAAATGACCCAGCGGGCCCTGGAGCTGGCCAACCATGCAATGGCGCCGTCTATGGGATGTGCGCCTGAATACTTTGGCGGAAGAATTTTTTTTAGCAGCGCAAGCCGCTTCGACGATTCCTCCCCTGGCCCGAACAGCGACTCAAATGCCGTGGCGTTGTCGTGGGTGCCGGTGTAGGCCACGCAGTTTTCGATGAAATTTTCCGGCAAAAATGGTGAGCCGCCGTGGTAGTCATCGAGCGCGAAGAGAAATATGCGCAAACCTGGCAGCGCTAGCCGATCGCGCAGGGCGATTGCCTTCTCACTAAGAATTCCAAGATCTTCGGCGATGATTGGCAGCGGGCCAAGTTTGTCTTCCAGCGCCCTAAAAAAATCCTCGCCTGGGCCGTCGACCCAGCGACCGTGCACTGCAGTTGGTTCGGACGCAGGTATTTCCCAGTAGTCGGCAAAGGCACGGAAGTGGTCCACGCGTAGGGCGTCAAATTGCGAAATCGCCCTCGCCATGCGGCAAATCCACCAGGCGTAGGAAGTTTCACGGTGCTTGTCCCAGCGGTAGAGTGGGTTACCCCAGCGCTGTCCCGTTGCGCTGAAGTAGTCCGGTGGAACTCCGGCGACGGCCATTGGATTGCCGTTGCCGTCGAGGTGGAATAGTTCTCTGTTTTTCCACAGGTCTACGCTGCTGTGAGATAAAAAAATTGGCATGTCTCCAACGATGGAAATTGAAAGTTGCGAAGCCCGTCGACGTAGAGCTGACCACTGGCGCTGGAAAAAATATTGCAGCACGCGTTCAGTGGCAATTTCTTCCACCAGATCTTTTTCAGCAGAAATTAAAGCCGATTCCCTGCGGTCGCGAAATTCACTGGGCCAGCTGATCCAATCGGCCGTGGCAAAGCGTTGGCTCAGTGCGCAGAACAGCGCATGGTCGTCGAGCCATGGTTTTTCCTGGGCGCAGAAAATTTCGTAGTCCCTAGTTCCGCCGTCGGCCAAAAATCTTCCGGCAGCTCTGCGGAGTAAAATATTGCGTGGCTTTGTGATGCGATCGTAATCAACTCGATTTCCCCCGCCTGGGGGAAAGCCGTCAAAGTCGGATTTTTCCAGGAGACCATCTTCGAGAAGTCCTTCCAGACCAATGAGCAAACTATTGCCTGCCATGGATGAGCTGGATTGGTAGGGGGAATTGGCAAATCCGGCAGGATTTAGCGGGAGAATTTGCCAAATTTTTTGGCCGCAGCTGTGTAGGAAATCCAGCCAGCGCAGTGCTGCCGGGCCAAGTTCTCCGATGCCGTAGTTACTCGGCAGCGAAAAAACTGGCAGCAATATGCCGCTGCTGCGGGAGTTGAGTACTGCAGCGACGCTTCCCATTGGAGAAGACTACATTTTGCAGCGTTCGACGTCAAGCACTCCGAGCCAAAACACCTTTTTGCCAAAATTCCCTTGACTAGGGATTTGCCGCCAACAGCAAGGTTCTGTCCGGCTGGGGTGGTAGTTCAGTTGGCTAGAACGTCGGCTTGTCACGCCGAAGGTCGCGGGTTCGAGTCCCGTCCATCCCGCCAGCTGGTTTAATTATTCGGCGCCAATGTTTTTGGTGAGGTATCCAAGCGGCTAAAGGGTGCAGACTGTAAATCTGTCGAGTTTACTCTTCGTGGGTTCGAATCCCTCCCTCACCACCGCTATGTTTCTGAAGGTGTCCGTGTTCGGCGTAGTTCCTGAAAAATATTTTGCCCATTAGCTTGGCAAAACAGGTGAATTCCGTAAAAATCGCGGAGTGGACGTTTCGCTTTTAAAAATAGCCGCCGTGCCGCTGCCAACCTATGACGTCGCGGAGAGTGAAGTTGGGCCCTATGCACTGGAAGCCGTTTGCGCAAATAGCAATGCACCTTCAATGGTGCGCAGGCGTGGACAGGTTGTTAAAAAAGATGAGCCGTCGGACCACGTCTACGAAGTTCGCGGAGCAAAATTTTATTTACCTCCATCGGCAGGAGGAGTTTCTCGCAATTTACTGATTTCCGGGCAATTTCAGGAATACGATGCTCTCGTGCTGTGTGATAAATTATTGCCAAAAAATCCAGTCATCGTCGACATCGGCGCAAACATTGGAAATCACACAATTTATTGGGCGACTCAGACGCACGCAAAGAAGATTTTTTCCTTTGAGCCCATGGACGTTCCAGCTGGAATTCTTGAGAAGAATATCAAACTCAACGGCGTTGAACACATTGTGCAACTGCATCGCATAGCTCTCAGCGATGATGACGAAAATCTTTCTGTCAAACTTTACAAACCAAACGATCTCGGGAAAACGCAGCTGCGGAAGGGTGTTGGGTCCGTGCCGGCGAAAAAACTTGATTCCATAGACCTGGACGTCGACCACGTAGATCTCGTGAAAATTGATGTTGAGGGATTTGAACTTCAAGTTTTGCGCGGTGCTGCCAAGACATTTCAAAAACTGCGGCCAACCTACGTCTACGTCGAGATATGGGGTAAGGAATCCAATCCGCAGAGGGATGAGGTGTTTAAGCTGATGAAAGACTATGGCTATGTGCTAAAGAAACATCTCCCATGTGATAATTATTTGTTTGAGCTGCTAGCGAATGGGGAATTATCGCACAAATCATTGGGGCAGCAGTAACGCACGCAGTTCACTGAAAGCTGGTCTTCTTTTAATGGCGCCGTCTCTGCATGTGCACAAACGATCGAATTTCTCCTTTAAAACATTAAAATCTATAGACTTATTCGTCCTTCTCAGTCTGGCGCACGCAATTTTTTTAATTCGCTTACAATAGCTAGCAGGATATTTATTTGGATCACTTGCAGATTGTTCAAGTTTTTCCATGGCGTCGACGAACTCAAAAATTTGTTCCCATTCCGGGACAAAACCGCTGCATGTGTTTCCGTGTTTATATGTTTGGCCGAATGTATGTAGTAAACCGACTGCGTCCGCAATCACTGCAAAAGTGTTTTTGATGTGGTTCCATGCCGCATTTTTACTGCGCTCGTCTACGATCGAAGCAATGAGATTTTCAAACATCCTGCCAAGCAGCGGTCTGGCAAACAATACAGTCCACCAATAGGTGCTTTCAATCATGGCGGATTGCACGAAACTTACGCCTTCGGTGTTGGTGACATTTGCAAAGAGATCCTTCAGGACATCGACCCTATCGCCAATTGCAGTAGCTGCGCTAAATCGCCGCAAATCATCAACCAGCATTTTAGTTGTACGTCTATTGCCGGTCATTAGGTGAATGGTGCCATTACGTTCACACCTCATTGCAGAATCGGCAAGGTTTACGCCTAATCTGCAAAGGAAGCTACTCTTCCCATTGCATTCTCCGCGAAAACTTTCCAGCAGCGGAAATGCCTCATTCATCGCCGTTTGGAGTTCTGCAATTTGGCCAATATCCTTCTCGCGTTCAGGTTCTTGCGCTGCAGGTGGCGCAGGTGCGACTTGTTTCGCCGGAGTTTGCTCACTAGCCTTCGGCTTATGCGCTTTCACCTCGCCTTCGCAGACTGATCCGCCAGATGCAATGGATTTTGGTGGAGGATTTTGGCTGACGACTGGTGGCGCAGGTGGAGTAGTAGCCGCTGGAACTGTCGCCGGCTGATGCACAGTTTGCACTGCAGCTCCTCCGATGGGGGTTGCCGTTTGTTGTGGTGGGGTGCCCGCCACTGGCGGAGGCTGTTGTGGTTGTGGCTGCTGTTGCCGTTGATTGGCGGCCATGGAGCTATGTGTTTTCGTCGGCTCCGTCGAGTTGGCCGCAGCGAGTTCACTAGTTGTGTTAAAATCACGCAGGAAAAGCCAAACATAGTAATTCACTGAGTCTCCGGTCGCGAAACTTTTCTCTTTCTGACATTTTATGAGGTATACTATGCCGAACGACAGCACATAGATGATGGCTTTCAAAACTATCCCTGACGTTCTCTCACCAAACGAGATTGCCTGCGGCATGGCTTTTATGGCGCGGCTCCTTGAAACGGCGCACTTTAGTTCGGTTGATACTTTTTTAAGTGCAATATCGACGATGGTCGTACTTATGACGAACTCGAAGAATGTGCAAAGCCTATGGCCATGAGTGCCGTTGCTTACTGCGCCAGTCATTTCTTCAATTTATAGCAAACAATCTTTGATTTTGTCAATGGCGATCGCAGCTGGCTGGCAGCGAAGAAACCGACCACGTTCTTTTCTTGCAATCAGTTGATGCAGCCATAATTGTCCCCCAATGGGGCGTGCATCGCTTTTTTCATTCATCGCCGCGGCGGTTGGCTATCTTCTTGGATCGATACCATTTGGCTACGTCATTGCCAAGCTGCGCGGAGTGGATATTTTGACAGCTGGGAGTGGCAATATCGGCGCAACGAATGTGCGCAGGTCAGTTGGATTTGGGGCAGGCGCATTGGTTTTCATCCTGGATTCGGCGAAGGGGTCGCTGGCCACGTTTTGGCCAATTCTTTGCATCGGAAACGATTCCGGGCGCCAAATTGCCGCTGTTGGCCTCATGGGGGCACTGTTCGGCCACATGTTTTCCGCATTTCTACATTTCCGTGGCGGTAAGGGGGTCGCCGTCGCAATCGGCGGCTTTGCCGTGCTGGAGCCGAACGTTCTGCCGCTAGCACTTACGACATGGCTTGTGGTTTTCGCCTTCGGCCGGTTTGTCTCTCTGGCTTCGATTTTCTTTGCGCTCATGCTGCCGCTGTGTTCCTAT
>JAITDL010000063.1 GCA_031282565.1 Puniceicoccales bacterium | reverse complement strand
GCGCAGATATGTCATGCTGGTGCAGGAGCTACACCAGCAGACAAGCCGACCTTACATGTCGCGATTAGTTACGAAAGTATTGCTGATAGCAAACCTTTTTTCAGAGACTTCCCCAAAGCCAAAGCTGGAATAGATGAAGCAGTAGCTAAAGTGAAAAATGGAGGTAAATTTTTTACTGGTATCGGCAATTTAGAGAAATACATAGACTTCACACCGTAGTTGCAATGGCCTGTACTCGTCAACTTTCCAATTCGCGATTGTAGAAGTAGTTAGATGCGAATAGGTTAAGTTTTCACACTGGCCGGAGCTCGAGCCCGCTAAAAAAATCACAGAATCGCACTTGACGGGCCAGGACTGCTGTCTAGCGTGGCGGAACCTTCCGTCGCATGAAGCTTTTTTGCACAATTTCCACGGCCGCACTTTTTCTTTGCGGCTGCAGCTCAATTGGTTCAATTGGCGGATCGAAATGCGGTTCGCCAGTGCCAGTTGCGCTGAATGCGCGAAAGAAAATTCCAGATAATTTTTTCCAGGCAAAGCCGAGCGGTTCCGGCGAACTTATTGGGACCGTTGATCTTGATCTTGCGTTGCTCACAGACATAGCCTTTTCGAACAGCCCGGAAACCCGTCGCGCCTGGAATTTAGCCGGACTGGCCGCCGCCCAGCGGGGCCGTGGACTTTCCACCGTTTTGCCTACGGTAACTATTTCCGGTGGAGCAACTAGGCAGCGCTCTGTCAACGTTGCCAACCTGGACGCCGATGGGACCTACATAACGGCCGTGAGTGAACCGGCGCTACACATTGGCTACACGATACTTACGTTTGGTGCAACCAGGGCAGTTGCCGCAGCCTGGCAAAATCTCATAGGCGCGCAACTTATCTACAATCGTTCGCTGCAAACACTTCTCTATAGAGTTCAAGTTGCGTACTTTGCGCTGGACAGCGCCATGGCATCACTAGAAGCCAGGGAGGCCAATTTGTGCGATGCCATTGAGCTGCAGAATTTTGAAGAGGTTCGCGTCTGCAGCGGTCTGGGCAATAGGCAGGCTCTCCTCAGGGCGAGGGCTAATACGCTCCAGGCAAGAGGTTTAGTCGAAAGCGCAAGGGCCAACGTTGAAGGAGCCAGGGCCGCATTGGCCGAGGTGGTCGGCGTCAGGGTTTCGTCGGATTTCCGCGTCGTGCGGAGTAAGCTGCCGGCGAATGTCGAAGCCGTTGGCGGAGACGTGGATGCCATGGTCGCAAAGGCGCTCTCATCGCGGCAGGACCTGCTCGGATCCTACGCCCAGTGGTGGTCCGCTGAGTATTTGGAGCAGACGGCGAAGTGCTCCATGTTTCCGCGTCTAGTGATTAGCGCAGACGGCGCAAACACGAACTACGTGCATCGGGGCCATGGAAAAACTTTTACTGCTTCTGCCGCACTGAGTTGGGATGTCTTCAGCGGCTTCGATAAGTTTTCACGGGTGATGGAACAGCGGGCCCAGCGCCGCATTGCCGGGGAGAATTTGCGCAGCGCCGGACTGAAAGCTGCCGGCGAGGTGTGGTCCCAGTACCATGGCCATAAGTCTGCCCACAAACAACTTATTTCTGGAAGGGCTCTGCTGGAAGCGGCAAAGGAATCATTTTCAGCGGCGGAGTTGGCATACCGCAATGGCCTCTGCAGCTTCACCGATGTGCTGGGCGCTCAAAGTGCACTTGCTGCTGCGCGGGAAGGACTTGTAGCAGCTGAAAACGCATTCTCAACGTCACTCGCCGCGCTAGCCTACGCCGTCGGCGATCTCGGCGTCATAGACGGTTCCTAGGCAAAGAGAAACAACACAATGAAGAAGAAAATTTACGAAATTTTAGCAGTTGCCGCGCTCCTATGCGGTTGCGGGAAACCGGCGCAAACGGTGGAGCGTATCGTTCCCGTTAAGATATTTACGGCGGTCGAGTGCACCGTGCCCGTCTACGTCGATGCCGTCGGCACATGCGTCGCCTACGATTCCGTTGACGTTGTCGCCCAGGTGTCCGGAAGAATTCTCTCGGAGCACTTTGAGCAGGGTCAGCCCGTGGAAAAAGGTCAGCTGCTTTACCGCATTGATTCCCGGCTCTACGACGCCCAACTGCTTCAGGCTCACGGAAATGTGAAAATAGCCGAGGCGCAGCTGGCCCTTGACCGGGCACGATTGGAGAGGACGCAGCCGCTTGCCGTTGGCCACTACGTTTCCAGCCAAGATTTTGCGTCGCTTAGAGCCGCCGTTGAGCAGTCCGAGGGCCGCCTTGAAATCGCTCGCGGAGAGCTGAAACGCGCCGAAACCATGGTTGATTTTTGTTCGGTGCGGGCGCCCATCGGCGGTGTGGCCGGATGTAAGTTGTCTAACGTTGGCAACTTGGCCGACGGCAGCTCCCAGAGACCGCTCCTTAAAATCCAGAGCATGGACCCGCTCTACGTTGATTTTTCCATCTCTGAGAACGATTTCCCGAGGTTGCATTCCCATTTCCTGCGCAACGGCTACCTGGACTGCAGGGTGCAGCTGCTTTCCGACGCAACTAAAACTGCGGCAGCACGTTTGGAAATTATTAACAACCAAGTTACTCCACAGTCTGGAAATGTCAAATTGCGTGCCGTGCTAAACAACGGCGATCGAACATTTTGGCCTGGCGAATCCGTGCGCGTGCGCGTGATCCTTGACCAAATTGAAAAAGCCGTAGTTGCTCCGGAGGTGGCAATTGGGACGCGTGGCGCCGGAAAGTTTGTCTTCGTCGTTGGCGATGGCAACGTTGCCGACATTCGACCGGTGCAAGTTGGGCAAATTCACGGAACGGATGCGGTGTTTTCCAGTGGCCTCCGTCCCGGAGAGAAGGTAGTCGTTGAGGGGCAATTCCTTCTGGCTCCTAGGACGCGCGTCGCCGTAGGCGGCGAATACGGTTCCGCGGTGCAGCCGGTAGATGGCGCGCGAAATAGTGGAAAGTAGTCGGGTAGTTTCAGATGAGAAGTATTTCTGAGCCATTTATTCGCCGGCCGGTGATGACGGTCCTGCTCGCCGCTGCCGCGGCTGTTGGCGGTCTTTTTTGCTATAGAGCGTTGCCAGTCAACGATTTGCCAAGCGTGGAGTATCCAGTCATCCAGGTGCGTGCGGCGTTTCCCGGCATGGACCCGGCCATGATGGCGGCAAATGTCGCAACTCCGCTGGAGAAGGAATTTCTGAAGATCCAGGGCCTGGACATGGTAACATCGGCTAACATGCAGGGGATCAGCAACATAACGCTGCAATTTAGCCAGAGCAGAAACATCGACGACGCGGCCGGAGACGTGCAGTGCGCTATCCAGCGATCCATGGGCAGTTTACCGCCGGATCTGCCCATGCAGCCAACTTTTGAAAAAACGGATCCGAACAGCCAGCCCATATTTTTTGTTGCAATTTGCAGCGACGCAATGACTCCCGGCCAGCTCTACGACTACGCGGCGGAGAATATCGCCCAGCGCTTCAACACCATCGAGGGCGTGTCCAAGACGGACGTCTACGGCATGAAGCGGGCGGTGCGCATTTACGTAGATCCTCAAAAGCTTTATAGCCGCGGACTTACAATGGTGGACGTTGCCCAGAAAATCCAACAGTCCACGGCGTCACTGGCTTCCGGCTCCATCTACGGGTCGGACCGCAACTGGATCATTTGCCCAGATGGGCAGCTGATGAATGCAAACGGCTACGGCGCAATTGTTTTGGCCATGAGAGAAGGTTCGCCGGTTTACCTGCGCGACGTCGCCGATTGCGTTGAAAGCCAGGAGTCGGATACATTTACGGCGTCGTTTTGGCTGCGGGAGCGGGGCAGTTTCGATTCAGCCGTCATGATGGCCGTAACTCGCGCTGCGGGAGCTAATACGGTCGCAGTCGCCCGGGCCATGCGCGATCTAATCCCGGAAATTCGCAAGGAGCTGCCGGACTCCGTGTTCCTGCGTACAGTCTACGACCGTTCCAGCAGCATTGTCGAATCCATAAACGACGTGCAATGGACCGTAGTTCTTGCATTCGTGTTAGTTACGCTGGTGATCTTCCTGTTTCTTGGCCGGCTCAGGGAAACCGTCATTCCGGCCGTGGCACTGCCGCTGTCTCTGCTCATGCTCTTCGTGGTCATGTATCTATGCAACTACAGCCTGGATAATTTGTCACTCATGGCCATGACCCTGGCGGTGGGATTTCTGGTTGATGACGCCATAGTGTTCCTGGAGAACGTAGTGCGCCGCATGCAGAAATTCGGCGAGTCGCCGGAGACGGCGGCGGTTCGCGGAGCCGGAGAAATTTCATCAACCATCGTATCCATGACGCTGGCACTGGTTTCCATTTTCATTCCACTGCTTTTTCTCGGAGGCCAGATCGGTCGCGTGTTCCACGAATTTTCGGCGGTCATAATGGTGGCGACGCTGGCTTCGGGCGTGGTGTCTTTGACCGTTACGCCGCTCATGTGCGCCAACATGCTGCGGCCGCACGTGCAAAAGGAAACGGCATCGGGCTTTGCGGCGGCGGCGGCCAACTTCGGCAGGGCATTCATGGACGGCTACGGCCGCGCGCTCAATTTCTGTCTCGATCGGCGCTGGCTGGCCCTGGGCGTTTGGTGTCTCTGTCTCATTGGCATGGTGTTCGCCTTCAAGGTATTACCGCAGTCATTTATCCCCGACGGCGACAGCGGCATGCTGCGGGGCGTGTTCATAGCACAGGAGGGTACATCTTTCCAGCGAATGGCGGCTCACCAGGCTAAAATCGATGCGGCACTGCGGGCGAATCCGGCCGTCGACTGTGCGTTTTCCGCCACGGGATTCTCCATGTTTGCAGGCAACCAAGGCGTTGCCATGTCGTTTCTTAGGCCGGCAAAGGAACGGGCTGAAATTCACAAAGTGGCCGGGCAGTTGATGGGCAGTTTGGCGTCCATTCCAGGCGCAATGACATTCATGCAACCAGTTCCGGCGCTGCGCATTCAGACCGGCACAACGGGAACGAGTCAGGGTAAATACGCCTACACTTTGAGCGGCATCGACGGCGACAGCGTCTACGCGACGGCGCAGAAGCTCATTGGCGCACTCCGCTCCTACGAGGGCATCGCGTCGATTTCCAGCGACATGTTCCTCAGCGCGCCAATGGTTGACGTGCAAATGAATCGCGACCAGCTGGCTAGTTACGGCGGAAGCGTCCTAGACGTTGAGCAGCAGCTGAAAACAGCCTACTCTGACAACTATGTCTATCTCATAAAGGCTCCAACGCGGCAATATAAGGTGATTCTTTCCGTGGCCAAGGATCAGCGCGCCTCCATCGACGACATGGGACTCATCCACTGCCGCAACGGTGTCGGTGAATTCATCGCTCCTGCAACGGCCGCCAGGTGCAATTCGACGGTTGGTCCTCTCTGTGTGAATCATACGGATAATTTTCTCTCCGCCACGCTTTTCTTTAATCTGTCACCGCAGGTGGAGATCGGCGACGCAATGGCCCACATCGAAAAGGTTGCCGCCCAAATAATTCCGGCAGGTGTGAGCGGATCATTCATGGGTGAAGCGAAAACATTTGCCGAAACCTTCGCAGGCCTGAAAAAACTAATCTTCGCTGCGATCTTCGTCACATACGTCATCCTAGGCATTCTCTACGAGAGCTATGCCCACCCGATCACCGTACTTTCCGCACTTCCCGTGGCCGCATTCGGCGGATTCTTGACGCTCATCATCTTCCGCCAGAGCCTCTCGCTCTATGCCTACATAGGGCTCTTCATGCTGCTCGGCATAGTGGAAAAAAACGGAATCATGATCATCGACTTCGCCATTCAGCGGCAAAATGGAGACAAAATGTCACCGCGCGACGCTGTGCACATGGCTTCGCTGCAACGGTTTAGACCAATATTGATGACCACTTTGGCCATGGTCATGGGCGTGGTGCCAATTTGCCTCGGCATAGGCGCTGACGGCTCATCGCGCCGGCCCCTCGGACTCGTGGTCGCCGGTGGCATGCTATTTGCTCAGGTCATAACGCTCTTCGTAACGCCGGTTATCTATCTCTGCGTGGAGGACTTCCAAACAAGATTCCTCGACAAAATCTCTTTTCTGCGCCGTGGAGCAATCGCAAACGACGACGGTGAAAGCATATAGGTTGTTCGAACAGTGAGGCGCCGCGAATTTACATTTCTCTAGCGGCGAAACGCTACACCGCGGCGCCCTAAAATTCTAATGTTGACTTTTTGTGCTTTTCGTGCCACAGCTTATTTCTATGGATAGAGCACTCTCCCTTCTAGGGTCGTCCATTCCTGTCGGCGAAAAATGTAAATCCTATGAGGATTATCTTAGGGCGATTGCTATGATTGCAAGTGCCGCGCCGGACGTAAATTACAAATCAGATGGCTGCGCACTACATCTCGGCGAAAAGCAAGAGGCCATGGTCAAGAAAGCTCCCACATTCTGGCGATTTTTTTCTGTTGCTTGCCTAGTTCTTGCGCCGCTCACATTCCTAGTTGGTGTCGGAGTTTCCGTTGCGCAAGCCATTCGCCGTGCCAAATTTGGCAGAGATTCCGATGGTGAATTGAGTCTCGGCCGCAAGATGTTCCTGTGCCCATTTACATTTATTTTTGTGTCGCTGGTTGGAATTTTTTCGCCGCCAACATCGCTGCGCATGCTTATTGTCCATACTCCTCTCCTTTCGAGAGACATAGATTCCGCATGCGAGCACTTCGCCATCGATCAAGCCGTTGAAAAATTCAACTTCATTAGAAGTATTTTCTTCCAGGCGGATGCGAAGAGTCGCGCAATTAATTCCTTCATGGTGCGCCATTTGCCATTTTTTGCGTCCTACGGCAAATGCTGTGAGGACTTCCTGGCAGAACTTGCTAGTCCCCTATTCTCCGACTTTGATGCAATAGTTGGCCGTGCGTCAGCTGATTTGGCCGGCAAACTCGGAGATTATGGGTTGCATCCAAATGGCAATAAGGAGTTTGTGGAATTAGCCTGCGAACGGCATGAGGTCGGCGCGGCGTTTGGCGAATGGGGACTAAAACTTTTAAAATCAGAAGTGCAAAAGTATGAGACAGATGGGCATGCGCCGCGCGGGTTCGCAGCTGGGTTCTCTGCCGTCATCGATGATATTCTTTCCAGCAGGGGACTGGCAGGCGCGGCGGCGGCAAGGCTAGTCGATGTCTGCGCAAAACTCTCTGGCCCAACAATTGAGCGCGCCTTCGGCGAACTAGCTGAACGCGCAGCTGCGTGTCCTACGGAAGGTTCATTTGACTTTGGCGGCCCCATCGCCAATCTTAAAAACCTTGAGGCGAATGAGTGGACGCGCGTCGTACGCAGCGCAGCGGAAAAGGATTCCAGCATGAAAACATTTGCCGCAGACGCAGTTGATGCCATATTGGCGCGCAACAGACCGGAGTCCGGTGGCAATGGAGATGCGGTTGCTGCGGTGACTGAACGCAACATCGCCGATGCAGTACGTGCCATAAACACGCTGGTGACGGATAGATGTAGAAGTGGATGTCCGGAGTTTTTGTGCGCGAAATCCCTCTACGATTTGCTGCGGCTGCGCGCTGGAAAGGCAAAGTAATTTGAAGGCGTGGTGGCAGCAGATAAGTTGTTCGAATTGAGAGGCGCCGCGAATTTACATTTTTTTAGCGGCGGAGCGCTACACCGCGGCGCCCTCCCTCCGCAAAAACTAGCAGCCATCAACGAATTGTCTGAGTGCGCTGCGTATTGAAAATTCCCAGCGACGATCTCCGACGCATACGCGGATCCCGCCGATGAGAGTATCGTTATTTTTTTGCGCCAGAGTGATTTGCCTGCCAACTTTTTTTGAAATAATTTCCTCCAAGTGCGTTTTGTCACTTTTGAGCAGTTTCCCGGCGTATTCCACCGTCGCCGTGGCGGTTGCGGGCGCGCTGCGGGCCAGTGCCTTCTCGAGGGCGGCAAGCAGATCGAGTCGCGGTTTCGGATCTAGCACTTCGCCAGCCACTTCGACTGCGAATTTGAGCGTCTCCAATGGCTTCGGCGCCCAAAGTATGAGCTGTGACAGCTTTTTTGCGGCGTGTGCCGTGGATGGTGATTGCTGCGCCCTAGCCATTTGCCGATTCAATTGCCCTGACGGCGTTTGCAGAAAATTGTGCGGCCGCGTCCTCGTCGATGCCTGTACGCAGAATCTTTTCCGACAGTGCGGCAGCTTGGAGTCGCAGCTCTTTCACGGCTGAGCGAATTGCCGCATCGCGCTCAGCTGAAATTCGTTCCGCTTCCTTTGTCCGCAGTGCGGCAAGCTCCGTATCCATTTGCTTTTTTCGATCAAGAGCCAGTGCATCGGCGGCAAGTTTTGCATCGCCAATGATTTTTTTCGCCTCTCCACCGGCTTCAATCTGTTTTTTGTGGCACAGCACGTCGCTGGCGGCCAACTTCTTCGCCGCTTTTTCGGCGTCGACGAGTCCACTCTGCACCGTCCTGCGGCGTTCGTCAATTACGCGCAGCAGTGGACCGACGGCAAAGCGGTAGAGCAGCAGTGCAACTACGGTAAAGTTAAGGATTTGTGCGGCTAGCAATGGCCATTCGACGTGGAATTCTGCGGCCAATTTCGATACGGTGCCGCTGGAACTCGACAGCTGGCCAACTACTGCAAGTGCGGCGTTCATATTTCCACTGGCTAGGAGAGAAATAGCGCATAGAATGCAACAGCTTCAGCGAGAGCCATGCCGAGAATGGATTGGACTAGTATTTTGCCGGAGGCTTCCGGATTGCGCCCAACCGCCTCAGCCGCCTTGGTGCCGATGAGCGCTACGCCGATTGCCGCTGCAAAGCAGCCACATGCGCCCGTAAGGCCCTTGGCAAAATCCCCCGTGAGTTCTCCAATAAAATGCATCATAGCAATTCCTCCAAATAAAACGCCACTGCAAGTAGTGGAATACATTTTGCCGTAATTGTCAACGCAAAGACTTATAAATTAGCAGAAAAATCAGCGGCAGATCATGTTGCAAAATGGCTCCATTCCTTCTAGGCCGCGGAGAATGTGTTGAAAAGCTATGGCGAGGATTACGAGCCCGCCGATGCGGAAAAAAAGTTTCTCCAGTGTGGAGCTGAGAAATGCGCATAGGAAGCTGGCCACGGACAGGGCGATGAGCGTTATGGCGATTGCAACTGCAACTGCCAGAGCGACAATGAGCTTTTCACAGAAAAAAACCGCCGACTTGCCGCAGTCAACGGCTGCCGCAACCTGGCCACCGCCAACGATTAGCGGAATTGCCAACGGGATCACCGCCATGTTCGGCCTATCCTTTGAGAATTCAACGGGGCCAACCTGCGACTCGCCGTCAATTTCATCTGAGTCTGTGCTGCAGAGGAACTTAGATCCAATAACGGCGAGAATTATGCCGCCGGCGATGTAGATGGACGGAACGCCGATGCCCAGTATGGCGAGGATGGAGTCGCCCCACCAGACAAACGCCAACAGCAGAAAGAATGCGACCGCAGATGCCGTGCGCGCCATGGATCGGCGCTGGCGGAAGCCGTAGCGGCCGAAGGACGCAAGAAAAAGAACCGCTACGGAGAGTGGGTTAATCGCCCCAAGTAGGCGTAAAACGCTGTCGCCGAAGAGACCAAAATGTGACATGAAGTTCGCGCACGATCCGACCATGGCCCATGGTGAAAAATCCATCGGCGGCTGTCAAGCGCACTGCGGCAAACAATTTGAAATTAACTTCGCGTCTGCGCTAACTTCCGGATCTGAGCGGCATTACGACGCAGAGGAAATCGTCATCGGAGCGTAAAACTCCGGGGCTCAAGCTGTCGCGGAATTCGAATGCGACTTCCGGAGAGGAGCGTGCCCGCAGCGGTTCTATGAGGTAGCGCGGGTTGAACGAAATTTCCACCGGCGTCTGGCTTGGAGCGACGGCGGCAATGCGCTCGTATGCGTCTCCGAACTCGCCATTTGACGCAGACAGCTCGACGAGATTTTCCGAAAATTTAATTTGCACAGCCGGTGCCGCTCCACCCATGAGCGCTGCCCGCGACAGCGCGGCGAGAAATGTTTCCCGCTGAAGCACTAGGCGATGCACCGGCGTGGACGGTATGACCTGGCGGTAGTTTGGATAATTTCCGTCCACAACTTTGCTAACTAACCATGAGCGAATGAATTTACCGGTTTCACCATAGAAAATGGAAAACGACACCTGGCGGCCCGTGCCGGATAGTGTTGCGTCCGTTCCACCTTCTACCAGGCGAAGCAGTTCCGTGGCGCTGCGGGCCGGCAAAATAAACGACCAATCGCCTCCATTGCATGGAACTGTGCTCCGTGCCAAGCGCCTGCCGTCCGTTGCAACCAGCGCCAAAACTCCATCCTCAAGCTGGAAAAATGTGCCGTTAAGTACCTGGCGATGTTCATCACGGGATTGGGCGTAGTCCACGGAATTCATGGCTCGGGAGAGGGCTTCGGCTTTGAGCGTAATTTGGTTTTCAAGAATGATTTGTGGTAGACTTGGAAAATCCGACGGCGGCAGCGCTGTGAGCCTGAAAACTGATCCTCCTCCGGAAATTCGCACGGAATTTCCAGATGAAAGTAATTCCAAATCAATGATATCGGAATCTATTGCCCGGCAAATGCCAGTTAATTTCCTGGCGGGCAGTGTGGAGCTGCCGGTTTTCGAAACGGAAGCCGCCACGGCGCAGCCGACGGCAAAGTCCAAATTGGTGGTTGCCAACTCCAATTCGCCATCTTTTGCAGTAAGTAGAACGTTGCCAAGAATCGGCATTGTTTGAGCGTTGCCAACGCCGCCGCCAACGGCGTGGAGTGCATCGCAGAGCACATCCCTATTCGCGGAAAATTTCATGATATCCTCCCAAGAGGTTGGCCTCCATGGTGCCGCCATGTCAAGCCCTAAGGGCGAGCGGAGACTGGGTGGCTGCTAACAGTTGCAAGCGCCGTTGCGACACTAGTTTGCGGTGTGAGTTGTTGCATTCGACTGCGGTGCAGCGGTTAACCCTAGCGGCGGCTAGACCTGGTGCAATTTGCCGATGGCTTTTGCGCCGCTTCGAATTGGAAATCCTCACCGAGGTAGTGCTTCCTACTTAGCGGGTTATTCAGCAGCGCATTGCTATCTCCGGAAGCCAGCACGCGGCCCTCGTGAATCAGATAGGCGCGGTCAACTATGGAAAGTGTCTCCCGCACATTGTGATCGGTGATCAGCACGCCTATGGAATCGCGGCGCAGCTGCAAAATGATGCGCTGCACGTCGCCGACGCTTATGGGGTCAACTCCGCTAAATGGCTCATCCAAAAGAAGTAATTTTGGTTCCGTCATCAGTGCCCTGGCGATTTCCAACCGCCGCCGCTCGCCGCCGCTCAGGTCGTAGGCCATGCGACCGGCCAGGTGGCCTATGTCGAGTTCGTCGAGGAGCATCTCAACGCGTTCACGCCGTTTTTGTTGGGAAATTGGCAGCAATTCCGCTATGGCCATGAGATTCTTTTCCACAGTCAGCCGACGGAAGATGGAAGGTTCCTGCGGCAGATAGCCGAGACCTTCACGGGCGCGCCTATAGACTGGGTAGTTCGAGATCTCTTTGCCGCCGAAGCGTATGCTGCCACCGCTGGGGCGAAGCAGGCCGACGGTCATGTGAAAAGTTGTGGTCTTCCCTGCTCCATTTGGGCCAAGCAGGCCAACTACTTCTCCGAGGCCGACATCGAAATCGACGCCCCTAACGACGGCAACTTTCCCGTAGTGCTTTTCTAGTTTTCTAACTTCAAGCATGGGATCCATTTCTTTCAGCGGAGCATCTGCACCTTGGCAAATGCCTGGCGGAGGATTTCAGCCCGTATGGAGTTCTGCTGTGCTTCTTTAACCCATTCTCCATGGCGCAGCTGCAGGTGAGTTGGAAGGATCGCGGTCATCAGTTCATCCACAGCGCCAATGAATTGCCCGTCGATGTAGCCGAGGCAGGCAGCTAGACGTGCCTGACCAAGTAGCCCAAGGCCTTCCTGCAGTGGAACAACGCGGGCGCTGCACAGCATGGCAACAACCCGCGCCATGCGGTCGGGAACGAGGTTGATGAGAGCATTTTCCAATTCATTTCTGGCGGCCAATTCCTGCTCAACGATTGTTTCGACGACTCCGATCATGCGGCGCAGAATGGTTTCCTCGCTCTCCCCCAAGGTGATGCGATTGTAAATTTGAAAAATGCAGCCGTCAAACCCGGATCCAACTCCTGAAAATCCTGCGACTGCGCAGCCAAGTTGTTGGATGGCATGGGTTATCTGGCCAATTTTTTCCGCCGCAGAAAGTGCCGGCAAAAATAGCAACGCCGATGCGCGCAGCCCCGTGCCCATGTCCGACGGGTCCGACGTCAGGAACCCTTTTTTGTCGTCGAATGCAAATTCAAGTCGCTTGGAAATGGCATTATCCGCCGAGTCCGCATGTTCATATGCGGCGAGCAGGTCCAGCCCCGGGAGGATGCAGGAAATTTTCAGGTGGTCGCCGTCGTTGATTCTAAATGCCAGCGTCTGACCGTCTAAGACGGCGATTTCAGCCAATTCGGCAGTTTTTGCGAAATCTCGGCCCGCTATGCGCCGCTCGGAAAATAGCGCCCGCTCGTTCCGCGAAAGACTTTCCATCCGCCAGTGGCGAAAACTCGGTGACATGTCCGCCAGCGCCCCGTGTACCCGTTCCCGCGTATTGAGTTGCTGCTCATTTGTTGCCCAGCGAGGGAAGCGTTCATCGACTAAGTCTCGTACCAGACGGACCATGGAGGAGATGACTACGGGACTACCGACGCTGGAAAGCCAGGGCATGGTGCTGCGCGCTAGGGCGACGATTTCCGAGTCCATTTGTTCAGATGCCAAGGCAGAAGGATTTTGCCGGAGTCCACAACAATAATGTCCACCTCGCGCGGTCAGCCAAGAATTTTTCATTGGGCCGCACCTATCTCTTTGCTGCTAATTTGAATTTAACGGCCAGGTCCAGCGGCAGCGGATCTAGAGCGTTGGTGTTTCGCGGGGAGGCGCCGCGAAGTTGTCTTTTGGGAGCGATTTAGCGCTGCACCGCGGCGCCTCGGAATTTGGAATTCCCGCTAGATTTTTCTGCCAAAACCAATTGCGGCGGAGCAGGTTCTGCGA
>JAITDL010000002.1 GCA_031282565.1 Puniceicoccales bacterium | reverse complement strand
GTATTGCTAGCTGGCCGCGATGTGCCGCAGAGGTTCGATGGAAGTGGGTTGGCCGTATATAACCAGCTTGGAATTGCTCCAGAAAACACCATACTGCTACTCAGTCAAGGAATGTGCGTCGGTCTTGACATGCCAATGCCACATGACGGAGAGTATTTGCTAATACCGCATGCCGTAGACACAGATTTAAGCACTCTTTGCCAGGCAGCTACGCGGGCACGTCAACTTATGCAGGGAAATGGCCAGTATCTGCGTTTGGCTGTTCCGCAACACCTTTTCCCAAAGATGCGAAAAATCTCTACGGATGATACCTATTTTGTTCACAAAGATGGAACTGCTTTCCCGAGCGGGGCCGCTCTCGGCGCGATGGTGGTAGAAACCGCGGAATATAATGAGCGTGAGATCATAAAAAAGCAGACGGCGACGGCGACGATAGCTGACACGAAAAGAATTATATCAGATTGGGCAACCGCATATGCCGTCAATGAGTTTTCAAGACATGATTTATTGACTTCAGCACAAAGTTTGACGGATGTGATTGAGCGGGTTTCGCCGATACTTGCAGTTGTGAGGCAATTTTTGAGTGACGAACATTCATTTGAGCCGGCCGAGTTGTATCTCGGCTCAAAAAAGATTGTTACGCTTTCAGTTGAAACACTTGGACTCGCTAGAAATGTTTTTTCAAGGTTATCCGCTGAAATTCGCGCCGCAGGACTCGAAGGCAGCGACGCTGCGAAGGATCTGATTGACACATTTCTCGCGCGATCTAGTGCCATAATCAAGTCATGCATGTCGGCCGAAGGGTTCACATTTACAGAGCCTAATACTGATGATCACATAATTGATGAAATAAAATCGCATGCCACAGACGCTATGAAGTGTTTTGTTGATGCAGACGGAGAAAGGCACGCGAGGTGTGTTGGGAAAATTGACATTGAAGTTGGAGCGTCTGCGTCAATAATCGGGAATGATGCTGCGGTCGAAGTTGAGAACGAGGCCAAAAAAGAGGTTGAACAGGAAAATGAGCAGGAAGCGGAGAAACAGTCCGAAGAAGAAGCTGAGGTTTTGCAATATAATTCAGTTGATCCAGGCAGAGAGCTTAAACCAATCGATATTTGGTCGTTGATTCCTGCCAATGAAATGGTGCCGGCGCAGGAGTTTTTTGAAACGAGAACCGTGTTAGCGCCAAATGGATCTGAAGGAAGGGCGCGGAGTGCCATCTTTAAGGAAGGTTCGTTGCAGTATTTAAAAGTCTCTGCACCTGCTAAAACTGTCATCGACAGGGCGACTCCACACATCAAATTCGGTCAATCTTGCGATGCCGACATAGAGGAACGCCATTCAGCCTATGGTAGACTATTTTCCGACAGCATACGTTTTTCGTTGGGTTTCGCAGCCCCAACATCCAATTTACTACCACTATTTCACGCAGCACACCAAAAGCCGCGCTATGCAGCAGTATATTGGCATAACGATGCCACCGATGACGCGAAAAGCAGATGGATGATTGTTTTGCTTAGTGAATTCGAAGCGAAAGGCATGATCGAGAAAATAGAAAATAAAGCAATTAACGCTGTCGAATTGGTTGATTGCACGACTGGAATTGTAGTCGCAGAAAATTATTTCCGCGAGAAGACTGCCTACAGCGGTAAATATAAAAAAGCCATAGGTCAACTGAAACTAATCAGTGCAATGATGGATGGCGATTCCATTAGAATTGCGCAAACGCCAGAGGCGTTTTGTGAAGCCGTAGAGGGATGCGGCGGAGACTTGCAGTTGATCCGCAGATTCATAAAGTTATTCATATATTCGATTGGGAAGCGGCAAAAAATTGGCGTGCCGCCAAAAGAAAAGTGGAAGGTTATGTTGGACGTACTTGATTGGAATGCTGTCCTAGTTAGCGGTTTAAATGTAGCTAGAGAAGAATTAATTAAAGGAAAACTTACGCCGAAAGTGCGCGACGAATTCGAGAAGCATATGGATTCTGGGTCGTTCGATGCTGCATGTGCGCTGCTAATTGGTCAAGATCTGAACGCGCTGAAACCCAGATCAGCGTCCGACCGTGTTTTCAGTCAGTATGCCGTATTCAAAATCTTGTCTGCAGCGGCAAATGTCGGGAAATTTGAAGATGTTGTTGATGCTCTCGAATCAAAAAGTCATCCTGTCACCGTTCAACAAGATCGTGGCAGGGCCATTGAGTTATCCTACGCCAAACACGCAGTCCGGAAGATGGCTACGACGAAGCAGCAGGTGAATCCGAGTGATACGCAACTCTACCGCGTGGCTCTTGTCGACATTCCTTTAGACAACGTCACCAAGGACACTATCGTAGATTTCTTCACCAAGCCAGATTTTGGTGTTAACCCTGCTGTTATGAATGAGAGGGTCAGGCTCCTAAACACGTATTCAGGCGCAGCGTTTTATTCACTTGCATTCTCAAAAAAAGTATTCAAAAAAATAGTAAACGACGCTGATTATGTTAAATTGATTGAGCGCGATGCGATTCGAAGGATTTCGAGCACGTGTCCACTGGTCGCAGACATATTGAAATATGCATGTGCAGACGTGCTGTCGATGATGACATACAGGCAGCTGCTGTCGAATAATGCATGGGTAATGCTAACTGGGAACAGTGGTTGCGACGCTAAATATAGCAAGGTTGACAAAATTTTGAACTCGCATCTTCAACGAGAAGTTGGAGGCATCGCGCGTAGTGCTGGCGAAATTTTTGATGATGAGAAAGATCTGTATGCACTAATTAGCGGCGGCGGCAAGCAGAGTATTCTCTGGCGCAAACGACTAGCCGAAATAATTACCGGCGATCAAATTGCTGCCATACGCAACGATGAACTCCTGCGCTATCTTTTCGTCTGCGGAGATTTCAAGAAGCAATTTAAACAAAATAGGGTAGCCATAAATCGCGTTGCAAACAAATACATGCCGATGCTCACAGCCGTGGATGTCGAGCGGCTACAATGGGATACGGTCATGGAGTTTGCCGATGACCTGAAACATCTTTTAACGCCGGGCCAGATTTACAAGCTTCTATATACTGATCAAGGTATTGTTGGTGGCGCGCGAAAATTTAATGCGAATCAACTGCTAAACGCCGGCACATTTCGCCGGTTTGATGAGTCCATTGATTTTTTAAGTAGCGGCCGCTATGCTGAAGATATGCCAATCGACGACGATTTTTGCAGGCTGCTGTGCAAAATTATCAACGACCATGATAGTAACATTAAACTTTTGGGCGACAACACAATTGAGCTCGTCGTCAGACATGTTTTAGCGACAAACTATATCAATAGCGCTAGTGATAGAGAAGACGCTAAAATCGCAGCTAGGCGACATCTACTAACGCTGCCGAACTCCGGTGGAGGTGACGGTGAGCGAGCTCCAATTGAAATTACAGACGCTGCTGATTTGTTAAATAGGATTATCGCAGCATATGACGGCGCTAGAGCTGCAAAAATAAACTCCCAGCACGCCTATGCTCTTGCCGCGTTAGTGCTAAATAATGATAGGCGGAAATCTTTGTCCGCAGAAGTGCGCCTTAATTTAACTGGCATACTAGGTGTTAATGTAGTAGACAGATTCAATGAAAGCATTGAAAAAACCCGCGAGGAATTTCGCTGGCTCGCTGGCTACGGTGCGTCGTTCGATCTCGGCCTGGATGTCAGCGAACATGCTAAAACCATGCTATCGGAAAATAGGAATGTAGGGTTTGCCTATGCAGCATTGCCTGCCATACTTGTCCTTCAAGATGATCTAAGTGGGGGAAATTTTCCAGGTATTGTTGGGAAAGGTGCTCCTCTTAAAGTCAAAGAGTTCCCCTGGCCATTTACGTCGTTCCATGCTAATGCGCATAGAATATTTCGCTACGATGCGACAGATGGTGATGTTGGCGGGATTGAGCCGACGGCGGAAAAAATACGTAAAATTCTATTAGGCTGTAAACTTCAATTAGGTGCAGGAAAGACCGCCATACAAACATCAGTTGCAGAACTATCTGGAGCAGCATCCGGCGGCAATGCGTGGGAAGTATGTAGGGATCATCAAGTTGATGTCAATGCATTTGTTTCATCAGGAATGGCGAAAAAAGTTAATGGCGGCAATGCGGATAAAAGAGACCTCGTCATGTTATCGCTTATGCGCCCATGCGACGTGGATGCGCTAAGACAACCGCAAGTGAACGGCACCAAAGCGCTATCGCCTGCAGCACTGGCTGCTCTACTGCTGCATGCACCAACTTGCGATGTGCTAGGCGCTCTGGGAAGTGCGGATTTTGCCAATCTCCGTGCATACACCAAAGGTGTGGGTGTGGTAACAGGTGCGGGACAGACGGTGAACTTCGGCAATGGCAAACAATGCGCCGAATACCTCATAAAGCGCATCCCGCTAGACGTTATTAGTCTTTTTAATAACCCAAAATACATGGCTGTCGCGAGGGCGATCGTAGTTGATGGGACGCTAGAACAAATATTGGCCTTGCCGCCTGATTTGCTGCGCGGAGTTGATAGATCAGAATGGCCAGCCGACAAAATGCGTAGTGCTATCGATAAAATAAAAAAAGAAATAGGAGCCATGTGCAAAGATGGCTTGGATTGTTGCCAGGAATGCAGCAGAATGCGACAGCTGCTCGCGGCAATTATTAGCAGCGTTGGCGCAGCTGGCCGTGTCGATGCGGTCACGAAATATGTGACACGCGTTCTTAAGCATGACACAAGAAATTCATGGAATGACACTCTCGGCTGTCTTGCCACAAGCGACGAAGAGTTCAGGAATGAATGTCTGACGGTGCAACTTGCCGTGTTTCGCGCAGTTGCAATGATCCACAGCGCGAAAAATGATAGTGACGTAGATATGTTTCGCGGCGTGCAAAATATCGAATGTGGCAAACTCGCCCAAAAAGACACTATATTGCTTAAGAGACTTTTGTCGGCCCTGGAAGCTGAGAAAAGCAGCGTATCTAGATTGCTGTATGCCAATCAAAAACTGAACTCTAGCCAAATGCTTGCAGCGATGAATAATGCCAGGGGAGGTGTGTACAAGCAAATGGTCGCTATGAATAAGATATACAGTGATGCAATTGCCAAGCTAGCGCCTAGATGTGCGGAGTTAACATTGGGGGAGATTCAATCGTCACTTGCTGACGCCATAGCAGAAGGTATAGATACAGACGTGACCTTTGAAGAAATCCGCCAAAAAGCAAGCAATAGACAATCCAATGGCAATGCTGACTGGAGTGATAGATTTTCGCCCATACTGGTTGCAATGTTTATGCAAATTCCGCGAATGGCAACCGAGCTATTCACTGCTGGAGTGCAATCGGAGGGAGAATTTAAAGCAAAAGCAGACGAAATATATCGTCGGGACAAAACATTGCTGATGCTAAGCGAAGTTGAAGGCCCAATAATTTTTGACGTTGCGATGCTCGACATAGAAAAAGTAGTTCACGAGGGAAACGGCGATGCCATCAAAGCGGCAGTCGAGAGGCTCGCAACTGCCGCACTTGGAATGAATTCGATGGGAAACGCTGATCATGGGAAGTTGATTGGTGGCGTAGCCGAGACGCTGAAAGACATGATTAGTCAAATTGCAAAATGGCGCAACAGAGACTATATTAATAGTTTTGTTTTTGCGCAAAGTCAGGGCGATGTTCAGTGGAGAGACGATAAGAAACTATTTAAAAGCGGCTCCGGATACCCTGATATTACCATTGGGCAGTGGACGGCGCTATGCGAGTTAGTCACAGATAAAAATGGAAAGCGGGACGTCACAATAGGCGGAAAAACGTTCACAGCGAATCCACAGGACAAACGAAAGTTTTCTTCCGAAGTGTATGAATCCTATAAGAATGGGGAAATTACGTTTCTTGATCTTATTCGTGCAATTATCAATAGGCACGGCAATATAAAAGCGTTCGCTGACATTAAAAGTGCAGCACCTCAAGTCTTTCTTGATATTAGCGATGAGGGCAAATCGAAAATTTATGAGGAATCCAATGCGTTTTCTGCCATACCGGAAACTGGACTACGCTCGCCAGTTGGGCTATCAGTAACTGGTAATAGATATAATGGCGGCATTGAATTGCTGTCAAAGCTTGCCGAAAAACTTTCAAACCATGTAGTTCCTGATGCTGAATTCGACGCACTGCGTGAAGTCGTAAATGACCTGGTAAAATGCATCGATTTGGTTTCGACTCCAGGTCTAGTTTTGAGCGATGGCAGACCGCTTCTATCCTATGCATTTAGTTCGCCATTTGACCCATCGTTGATTATGCGGCTAATAGATGCCGGTGACTGCGACACCGCCCATTTACTAGCTGCCAATAGCATTGCAAATGGCGCTACATGGAGAACATATGGATCGGAGGTGTCTTTGCGGTCGCTAGCGCAATTTGCGGATTCGGCCTCCACAATAGCAGAGTCAGTTGTGTCGACAATTTATCCGTGCACATCGAGCAGCTACGGCGCGGAGGCTCGCAGGATTAGCCAAAATATTGAAAAACTAAATAGCGAACTGCGTGCATTGGAGTCTGGTGAGACTAGGCGCGATAGGGCACAATCTGTTGAAGTTGCTAAGCGAATGGAGATTTTCAAGCTCACATTGCAGCTTGATGCTCTCAGAACTGGTACGAGGGATGAGGAAAATGCCAAGTTCGAAAAAATGAGCAATGAATTGCTCGGCCAAGCTGGAGTGGATGCCCTCGGCGGCAGAAATGCATACTATTACCTGTATTTAATAAAAGACGCCCTCCGAAATAGTAAAAATGATGTGCTTTCGCTGATTAGAATCCAGGACATAGAGAAAATTGGTGATGCCGATATTAAGCGGGAGTATGCCAACATACTACTTAGATATGGAAGCGTTGGTGTGCTGAATAAGTTAAACATCGAAAACTGGTTCCACAGGGGAACTTTGACATCAATTCTTAACGATGAAGCGATAAAGGTCTTCACGGAGATTGAGAACGACGCATTGCGCGTGAAATTCATAGAGAAGATTTCCTCGCTTAACGAGAACAAAAAATGTGCGCTGCACATGTTGCTCAGCATACTATCAATTGTAGAATTGTCCGAAAAATACGTCGGATCGATAACGGATGGTATTCGCAATGCGGCATATTCGGATAACTACCTCGAATGCGCTCAGCTTTTAGGTGAAGAAATTGAGCCATACATTAAAAGAATTAGTGCCGCTCTATTTATTCAGTTTGATCTCAAGATAATGCTGTCGATTGCCAGATATGCTACGAAAGCGCAGCTTTCCAATATTCCACTTGATTTATTGCGTAGAGCAAAAGATGAATGCCCAGACTTATTTAAGCTGTTGCCGTCTCGAGCGTTCGAAGGATTCGAGACAAGCGAAGATGAAAGCGGCAAGATGGAAAGAGCTATCTTTATTCTTAAGGAATGCAGCGCTGAACAAATTTCTTGCATGTCAGATGGTAGTAGCGCCGTCGTGTCTTTTGTCGCAGAAAATAGGCTCATTGGTAGCAGACATGTGGCACAATGTGAAATGTTCAAATCGCAAGGGCAACTATCTGGGCCGGTCGCTTTTTTGAAGGAAATCTACGCACGTGGAGCGGAAGCTGCGCAACTCGCAGTCGGAGTCGAAGGCCTTACTAAATTAGTTACTGCGATTAGGGCAGATGAGCAACGCGCCAGACGTATTCTTTCCGGCACGAAGATTGCAACTATCCGAAAATGGATGTCTGACATCGAAGATGCAAAAAAAAGAAAAGAACAACAATCTATTATGCTTTCGCAAGCTTCTGGAACTGATGATAGTGAAGGATATGCGGAAAATTTGCGTAAAACAGAAGAAGAAATTAGAACCTACGAATATCTTGTGCAAAATGCAACACACGGAGTTGTGGCGCACGCTGTTGTTGAAACTATTGCGAAGCTGGAGGATGAACATTTTAGGTTGGCTTTTGGCGACAAATATGAGGATGATCGTAGCGATGAATCGATTTATGCATTATTTCGCGAAAGCCATGCAAAGTTTAATGGAATGAATCGCAGCAATGTTAAAATGCTAATGAGCAATGAATTAATTTTACGGCTCGTTCCAGCATCGATCGTACATGGCAACTATGGTGACGTTGACTATGGGAAACTGGCTGAGTTTTTTAAAGCTGGTTTATATCCTGAACAAATTAATGAGCTGATTGATCTAAATATTCCATATGGAGATGGAGTGCCGCATGAAATCAATGATAAAAATCTTCCTAATGGCTGCATTACATCGGGGAAATTTGTCGTATTATTTTTACGCGCGGCTTCAGCCGCACAAAGACCAATTAGTGGAAATACGCTCGGATTGTTTAGTCAAAGTGCGCTGCTTGACGCTGTTTGCGAAATAGTGATTAGCCGTGGCGGAGGCCATGTTGAATTTGCCGACGGGTTTAATGATTTTGCAATTTTAGGCATTAGGAGCAATCATGATGTCGCGACTAAAATAGTTAATGAAGCAGAAGCCGATCCCGACAAAAAAGCAAAATTTTCTCCCATCGCCAGATTCGTACTGGCAGGACTTTCTGGCAGAATTGATGCTGTCGCCAAAAAGCAGTTGGATTTGTTAGGAGTGAGCGACATAGGTGCAAGCGAGGTGGCGACGATTAAATGCGGCAAATCCACTGTCGATGCAATTGCTCGGGAGTTTGGAGTTAGCAGCAGCAATGTTGCATGGTTTGATGCTAAGCAAACTACTAGCCTAGTAGGTTTCAGTGGAGCCCTTCAAGCGATTCCAGCTCCTACGGCTGCACATACGCCTTGGAGTCCGCGTAGGCGTAGACGGTAAAAAATAACAGGCTGCGCATGAATTTCGTAAGAGCTTTATTTGCGCTCAGTTGGATGTCGTGCGTTCCTAGGCCGTGTAGCCTCCGGAGAAGTATTCATAGGAGCACCCGCACGTGCCTCCAATAAATAGCAGAATTATGGCAATCAACAAAGTTACAACATTGAAGACGGCTGCTGTGATCATGGCTACCATGAGACCAATGGCTGATGTGCACAGCGCCGTAGCGAAAAATCTAAGTAGGATGAAGAACCCAGCATGTTTTTGTGGCATGTAGTCGTTAATCGTGGTGCCGCCATAAATATCTGCAACCATCATTTGAATTTTGCTGCTATTGCCGAGGAAAATTTGCCCGCATTTGCCAAGCGCATCTTGGTGCAGCGAAAACATTAGCATCTTCGGGCCGCCGTTGGCACCGTAAATGCTGAGCACAACCACTACGCCGGCGAATGAATTTTTTCTGGCGTCTTCCATTGAGATCTGTTTGCCGTCACGATACAATCGTCCACGCAGGTGTTTGCATTCGTCAGTGTCGTTCGTGTTGTCGTATTGTGCGAAGATGCGTTCAACTCCATCCTTTGTCATGCCGGCATGGCGCAGCGCAGTTTTCAAGGCATCTCCGGCGAGTGTGCCAATTTCTACGGAAACGGCATCGCCGCCATTTAGGTCGAATAGCACGGCATCACCTGTCGTGATGGCATTTAAATTGGTAAGTTTTTGGCGGGCTCCACCGCTTTTTATCAAATGTATATCGCTAACGTTTGTCGGATTTAAAGCACTGGGAACTTGCGCGCCTTTTTTTTGCAGATGATCTATCACTGCGGTTGCGTCGATCTTAGAGCTGGACATGGGCGCTTCACAGCATGTTCCGCCGTAAAAATCAAGTAAAATTCATCTGGCCGCCGACATTTTTTTGTTCGCCTCCAAGCGATTCAATGAAATTTCGTCCGCCACATGGAGCCGGAATGGGCCCATTTGCGAGAATAACGGCAAAACAAAAATTACCACCGACGTAGTTGCTTAGGCTATTTTTAATATGATTAATTGACAAATTACTAGTTCACACCTACAATAAAATCACCTATGAGTTCACCTATACGTCCTGCGAGCCCACCTGCTCAACCACCGCGAGGAAATGGAAAAGCAGATAGGAACGAAAAACACGATGGGCCCAAAGCCGACGCCGACGGAACTTGTCCGCCGAACAACGAGTATGATCGCCGATTCAGCCAAGGATCCGTTAATAGATATTTAATTGATCCGGTAGTCATTAAAGAGTTGCAAAATGACCTGAAAAGCGGCAAACTCATTTTTCCAGGATGAGGTATAGCGCAATGGACACCAAAAAGTTGGCATCGGTACGCACGGCAAAGTGCAGTAATCCAATGGCTTCTGCGAGGACGCCGTGGAAAGTCGACCAGATGCGGGAGCGTATCGTGAAGCATTTGGAGCGGATGCTTGCCAGGGAGCCGCAGACGGCTACGCTGCACGATTGGTGGCTGGCAGATTCCTATACAATTCGCGATAGGATACTTGAGCGACTAATCGCCACGCAGAAGGCGCAGCACAGCGCAAACTGCCGCCGCGTCTACTACATCTCCATGGAATATCTCATGGGGAGGCTGTTGCGTGATAATCTGAACAATTGCGGACTTTTTGATCTCAACAGGGAGGCGCTCCAGCACCTCGGCGTTTCCTACGACGAAATGGAGTGCATCGAGCCGGACATGGGCCTCGGCAACGGCGGGCTTGGGCGCCTGGCGGCATGCTTCATGGATTCACTTGCGACCCATAACTATCCGGCCGTCGGCTACGGCATGCACTACGAATTCGGCATGTTCCGCCAGGAATTTCGCGACTGCAGACAGGCTGAGATGGCAGACAACTGGCTCGTATACGGCAATCCATGGCAAATCCGTCGAGCGGAAAACGTTCAGGATGTCCACCTCTACGGCTCCGTGGAAAATTGTCCCACAAAAAGTGGTGAATACAAAGCGAAATGGGTTGGCGGCTACGTGGTGCGCGGAATCCCCTGGGACATTCCCATTGTCGGCTACGGAGCTGAGACAGTCAACTTCTTGCGGCTCTGGGAAGCGCGCGCTGCCTGCGAGCTCGATTTGGAGGATTTCAACAGGGGGAATTTCATCGAAGCCGTCGACGCCAAGGTGCTGGTCGAAACCATATCAAAGGTTCTCTACCCGAACGACTCAACAAGCGCCGGCAAGATGCTGCGCCTCATACAGCAATACTTCCTGGCTAGCTGTTCACTGCGCGACATTATCCGCCGCCACTTCAATTCAGGATCCGGATGGAGGGAATTTGCGGAAAAAGTATGCATACACCTCAACGACACGCACCCAACGATAGCCATCGTCGAATTGCTGCGCATCCTGCTCGACGAAGAGGACATGGATTGGGATAGCGCCTGGGAAATTGTAACGGCCAGCTTCGCCTACACTAACCACACACTCATGCCGGAAGCTCTTGAAAAATGGAGTGTTACACTTTTTGAGCAGATCCTTCCGCGCCACATGCAGCTCATCTACGAAATTAATCGCCGTTTCCTGGAAAACGCCGAAAAAAGTTTCAAGAAAGATTGTGAAGCAATTCGCTCAATGTCCCTAATAGAGGAGGGGCCAGTCCGCTACGTGCGCATGGGAAACCTGGCTGTAATTGGAAGTTTCTCTGTCAACGGTGTCGCGGCAATGCACTCGGAGCTTGTGAAAACGAAACTTTTTCACTATTTTCATAAGCTTAGCCCTGAAAAATTTAGCAATAAAACTAACGGCGTTACGCCGCGACGCTGGATAAATTCGGCGAACCCGCGGCTGGCATCGCTGCTAAACAGTTCCATTGGGTACGACTGGATCACCGATTTGGAGGAACTTCGTAAACTTGAGCCCTATGCCAACGATCTCGATTTTAGGAGCAACTTCGCCCGCGTGAAGTTGCAAAACAAAACTGCGCTGGCCAATCTAATTAAAAAACGCTGCGGCATCTCCGTGGATCCAAAGTCCCTATTTGACGTGCAGGTTAAGCGCATACACGAATACAAACGTCAGCATCTGAATCTATTGCACATTTTGACGCACTATCAACGCGTTTTGAACGGCGGGAGTAATTCTTCGGCGCCGCGCACTTTTATTTTTGGCGGTAAGGCGGCGCCCGGCTATGCCATGGCGAAAAATATTATCCACGCCATCAACGTGGTAGCAGCAAAAATAAACGGCGACAAGCGGGTTGCAGATCGTATGAAAGTGGTCTTTTGGCCAAACTACGACGTATCATCGGCGATGGCAATCATCCCGGCAGCGGACCTCTCCGAGCAGATTTCGACGGCCGGCATGGAGGCTTCCGGCACGGGCAATATGAAATTGGCACTCAACGGCGCCCTAACCATAGGGACACTCGACGGCGCGAACGTGGAAATTCTTGAGGAAGTCGGGCAGAATAACATATTCATCTTCGGCCGAACCGTAGAACAGCTGGCCCAAATGCAGGCAAACGGCTACAACCCGCGTTCATTCTACGACGGCGACGGTGAGCTGCGTGATGTCATCGACATGATGCTTTCCAGCGAATTCGACGGCGGAGATGTATTCAATCCAGTCAGATATGTCGCGGAAAATTTACTCAACGGCGGCGACCGCTATTTCCTACTCGCCGACTACCGCGCCTACGTTGACACTCAGGATATCGTATCAAACTATTTCGCAAACCCGGAGCTCTGGTATTCCATGGCCATAATAAACGTCGCCCGCATGGGGAAATTTTCCAGTGACCGCAGCATACAGGAGTACGCCAGAGACATTTGGAAGCTCCACCCAGTTCGCCAAGGATAGTTGGCTGATTTTTACTCTGCAGCTCCACTTTCGCGTTTAATTTAATGATTCACGCCAACTAGCCAAGTCGTCGCGCCTATGAGCACTGCCTTAAGTCCTGTTGACAAAGCACTAATAGCCCGAACAAGTGCCGACGTTGCGCCACCATTTTGTCCTCGCACTTCGCCGGCAGGTTCCGGCGGCTGTCCAATTGTCACAAATACCCTCATATCCGAACATTCCGCTTGAGGCTGCAGTTCAAGTTCTTCTCCAAATTTCACTTGGAATGTTGAAACATCTGTTACTGCGCGTGCACACAATACGATTACTGCCTTACGTGCTTTAAGCGCACATATTTGCTCGACGCACCAATGGGCATAGAACTCCGTAGTTGCTTGTCTGCTTGGCGGCAATGCATGTAACACAGTGCGTTTTAGATCTTGTGACTCATATTTTGTGTAAAGCATTTGTTCGTTTCCAGTAGAATCGCTTTCGAATAATGCTGATTCAGATAGGCAGCTATGTGAACAAAAATCAATTATGAGGTCTGGGTTATGTTTTTTATTGATTTCTGCTAACCGTCCATAGTCATATGCGCGAACGCTCAATAGCGCTCGGTCGCGGCCTGGAACTGGAAAGTCTGCAGCTGTTTTGCCTGCTCCGCGACTGGTCGTTGCTGCATCGCCGTCGTAGCACAGCATTAGTTGTAAGTTGGGTAACTGAGGAGTCTGAGCGCCAGGCAAAGAAAACGGTGTCGTTGGGGCGATAGGATTTGTTCCACTGTAAAACATACGGCCGGGCGTAAATAAATAACGAAGCATCGCTGCTGTTCTGGGTGTCCGGCGGCAATTAATCGGCGACGGTATAACGACGACGGGCTGATGACCTTTATTGGCGATGTTCGATGGATTGCCGACGAGTACGACCACTTCTGCAGCAGTTGTCTGTGTCACATTTTTAAGCCTAGTTTGACTGTCAACCGGCTGCGATATGTCCGCATGATCTTCCTGCGCAATTGCCGAAGCGGGTGGAATTTCCGGAGCGGATTGAATTTCCGAAGCGGGTGGATTAGCGCTGCCAGTGTCAGCGTCGTCGCCATTAGGCCCAACATTGGAACCCTGCCCAACCGCGATGGGCGTGCCACCTGCGGCGGTGGCAACTGTGGCAATGGCTTGTGCCTTAGTCTCATCAACTTCAACTGGAATTTCCGTCGTCGGCTCAACTGCCACGTCGCGGTTCTGAATTTCCGTCTCCCAATCGTTGTGAGTTTCATCATCCTGGCACCTACCAACTTCGACGGCCACTTCAGAATTTCCATTCAATTGCTGATCGCCATTCCATAGCATGGTGACGGTTCCGAAAAACTTAACCCAGTAGCCGTCAATTAAAAATCCTCCACAGAGGAAGAAAATCGCAGCAAACGGTGTGATTACAGGTAGAAATAGCACGTAGAGTACGGCACCTATTTTTCGCATGGCAATGAAAAATGTAGACGTCGGTTTTACATCTGCGGGAATTGCATTTCCAGTTTCTATTGGCGCACTACCGGCGGTGGTGAGAGCTACGGCGTTCATCGTAGCACGAGGTCATGATGCATTTTGACGGGTGTCAAGCAAAATTCAACAACTAATTTGGTGGGCTGTATGATATGCCGTTGGCACCCAACTTTCAGTGAATAGATCTATAATTAATCTGTTTCGCCGTCGGACTGATAGTCGTATTCGACTGATTTGGCGCTAATTTGCATAAGCGCCTCTGCGAATCCCTCTCCAGTAACTGGCAGGTATTGGATGAAGACTACTTTGTGGACGAGAAACGCCGCTCCGCTCGCATGGAGGATGGCTGTGCGACCGGAGACAAACTTCTCCACTACAACACCATCCATGAAGCCAAGAACTACTCCGGGGCCTCATTTCGAGGCCAGCACGGTGGCTGTTAATGACTCCGACTCGTCGTCTAGATATCGAATTTCAATTTCTGTGAAATCTGGCGCCTGCGGAATCTTTGTGACTTTGTCCATGGGATTCCGGTGGGATATAAGTATCGATTTGTCAAGGATTTTCAAAAATTCCGATGGAAATTTTCTTCACGAGTATATTTTTTGTTTGCAATATCTCCATCACATTCCAAATAAAAAGACACTATGAACGTTGACAACATTAAGGCGCCATGGTTTGCGCTATTTTTTGGGGCTGGTGAGTTTGTCGTGACCGCGGCCAATAAAATTGGCGACATAGACGGGAAGAAACTCGATGACATCTATGGTAACCAAGACATTGGAAAGGTTCTTGAAACTCTACACATGCGGTCATACGGAGTGCCGCTGTTCATTGCGATTTCACTGCTGACAGGTTTTTTGGGCGCCATAGTGATATTGGTCGCGTGGCAAATTGATCTGCGCAGACATGAAAAATTGGTTGCGGAATGGAATCCTAGCAATGGTGCGATCGTTGGTAGTTCATTCTTGAACGGACTTACGCTGTGGATGTTATCAACTGCCGGAATGCGATGCGGCGCCAGCGCCTAGCCTAGGGTTTGTGCGGGAAAATATTTCACAACCAAGTGCTAAAAGCTTTCACCTGGTTCGATCTGCTCGCATCCCTGCTCCATTACCGATTCTGTTTCAGGGACTATGCCTAGACCTAGGTCGGCCAGTTCCTCGATGCAGAAGCGGCGCGAACGCAGTCCATGGTGCGGAACGGTCAGCGCAATTGCCGATGAGGTAACGCCTTCAAATAATAGCAGGTCGATGTCAATGGTCCTCGGCCCATGGCGCACCTGCCGAAGACGTCCCATGGCATTTTCGATGGCCTGAGTTTCGCCAAGTAATTCAGCTGGACTTAGCAGTGTTTCGATTAGCAGCGCCCGATTGAGAAATTCAGGCTGTTCAGTAAATAGCAGCGGCGCCGTGCGGTGGAGTGACGAACTGCGCAGCAACCGGCAGTGCGGAATTGCTCCAATCAGCTTCACAGTTTCTTTTATCGCTAAATTGCTGTCACCCAGATTGCTGCCAATTCCAAGAACGGCCAATGATCGCCGCTCGGAGGTCGCACATGCAAATGAAGTGCTTGTCCCGGAATAACTTGGATGTTTTTTTTTGATTTTCAATTCAACGGCCAGTGCTCTCCGGAAAGTTGACAGCAGATGGCGGCAGATTGAGTTCGCAAGACTTTCCACCAGATGATACTGCGTCTTCTCGGCGAAGGCCATGGCTTCCGATGCAACTGCCGCATAGTCAAGGGCATCGGCGATCTCGTCACTTGCAACGCAGTCGCTCCAGTCGTATGTGATTGCAATGTCGGCAAATAGTGTACTGGGCTCAAGGCGTTCCCAGTCAAATACGCCGCAAATGCAGCGCAGTGGAACATGTTCGGCAAAAACGCGTCCCCTGCGACAATTTGTACGAAGCGATGAAATGATGTCACCGGGATTCATCTATCGCCCTCGCCAGCATAAGGATATTTTTCGTAAGCGCCACGTTGTGCACGCGGAAATTTCTCAATCCAGCCCCGTAGGCTCCATAGGCCGCTGCGGCGGAGATGCAATCGCGTTCTCGCGGACAATGCTCATTTGAAATTGTTCCTAGGAATGATTTCCGCGATGCCGCAAATAGTATTTCGCACGCCGGGAACGCTCTGCGCAACTTGTGGAAGTTTTTTAGAATGCGGAGGTTCTGCTCCAACGGCTTGTGAAATCCCTCGCCGAGTCCAGGGTCAAGCATAATTCGCTCGGCTCCAATGCCAACTTCTTTGGCAATGGACAGCGACTGGCCCCAGAGTTCTATGATATCGTCGAGGATGTCTCCGCCGCAAAACACCTCCGGCCGCCGGTGCATGGCAACGACGCTAGCCCCATGATTTGCAACCACTTCGGCCATTGAGTTAGAATCGCGCAACCCGTTGATGTCGTTGACGATGGTTGCCCCGGCAGATAACGCTGCATCGGCAACCTCTGGGCGAAAAGTGTCTATGGAAATTCTTACGGCGCAGCGTCTTCGCAGGCCTTCAATCGTCGGCAAAACGCGCGCCAATTCTTCGTCCACTGTAACGTTCGCAGCACCGGCGCGGCTCGATGCGCCACCGACATCAAGCACGTCGGCTCCGTCGGCGATGAGCTCCAATCCTCTAGCAATGAAATTTTCCGTTGTGGCAGCTGGATCTCCGTCGGAAAATGAATCGGGAGTGCAATTTAGAATTCCCCAGATGTGAAAGTTACAGGTCGACATTGTATATGCGCGCAATCCGCGTCGAGACCCTTTGAGAGTTTTGGCGGAGAGCAAGGAAAATATCCAAGCTGCATCGGCACAGGCGTGAACTCCTAGTTGGCCTCTGCGCGGCAAGTGGCAACGATGGCTGGCCCTATATTTTCCCCGAAAGTGCTGCAACGGAAGCACTAATGACAGTTACTTTGACAATGGAGCCGACGATTTCCGCCGGTGCCGGAAAAAACACTTTTTTTTCCTGGTGACTGTGTCCAACTAGCACAGCCGGATCTTTTTTCGATTTACCTTCCGCCAGAACGGACAGCGTCTTGCCGAGAAAAAGTTTATTTCTGCGGAGAGACGTTTCCGCTAGTTTGCCGAGCAGTATTCTGTGCCGCTCTTCTACAACTTCCGTTGGAATTTGATTCGGTAAAGTTGCCGCAGCGGTCCCAGCTCTTGGACTAAACTTGAACAGATAGGCCATGTCGAAATCAATCTCATTGAACAGGTTCGCTGTAAGCTGGAAATCTTCGTCGCTTTCTCCTGGGAATCCGACGATCAAATCCGTTGATATGGAGCAGTCTTCCATTGTGTTACGTAAGCTTTTAATAATCGAAAGAGCGCGTTCAATGGAATAGCCGCGACCCATGGCGCGCAGCACGCGGTTGGAGCCACTTTGCAGTGGCAAATGCACTGCGCGGCATAGCTTTGGCAGTCGTTCAAAGCAGCTCATCAAATCGTCGCGGAAACCGCAGGGATGTGGCGACAGAAATCTGATGCGGTCGATGCCGTCGACGTCGTGGATGCGTTCCAGCAGCTGCACGAAGGGACTTTTAGCGCAAATGGTTGGAAGCTGTCTAAAGCCATACATGTTAACAATTTGTCCAAGAAGAACAACTTCCCTCGTGCCGGCCATGGCCAGCTGGCGAGCCTCGGATACAATGTCTTCCATGGGCCTGCTGGAGAACGACCCGCGCACCTGCGGCACGATGCAGTAGCTGCAGCGCATGGGGCAGCCGCTGCCGATTGACAGATTGGCCGACGGCCGAAGTGATCCGTACCTCCTGGCTTGCCGTCCGTAGGGTTCAGATGAGTCAATTAGCAGAACGCGATCCTCGCCATTTATCGCTCGCCCAAGGGCTTCTCCAACGCGGTGAAAATTTCCAGTGCCAATGGCGAAGTCCAGACCTGGGACCAGGGAAAACAATTCACCTCCAAGACGTTGAGCCATGCATCCGGCCACTCCAACCAGGAAATCTTTTTGTTTCTTTTTTCGCAGGACCAGCGATCGCAATCGGTTGATCGCCTTCTCTTCGGCGAATTCGCGCACACTGCAGCTGTTAACTATGGCGACATCGGCATCTTTTTCCGCCACAATCAGATGGCCGCTTTCCTCCAGAACTGCCTCCATGGTTTCCGAATCGCGGCAATTCATCTGGCACCCAAACGTAAAAACGCAAATGGAACGTCCCATGGCGATGGAATGTCGCCGCAGCTGGCCGCTGGCAACGGCAAACGGCGGCGATTTCTGCGGCATACGAACTCCTACGCCCTGTGGTTGTTTTTTTACATATGCAATTCAAACTGTTTTGTCTTAGTGTGTTGACTGTTTTGATGTGTGTCACTTTCCGTTGAAAATCATCAGAAATTGCAGCGGCAGAGCACCTCAACGGCGAGTCCGTCGGCCAACATTAGTCCGCGATCGGTTGGCCTGATGCGGCCGTCGCCTATTTCTATGAAACCGTTGCTGTGGAAGTCTTTAAATAGTTCGCCAAGGCCATCCCATCGGAAGCGTTCGGCGGCCGCCAGGAGCTCAGTGGAAATGCCGTCGGCGGTCCGTAGACCGAAGATAATTGAATCCTGGAGAAGTAGTTGGTCCGTGACGGTGACCACATCCTCTTCCAGCGGCTTGCCGGCGCGCATCCCGCAAATCCATCCATTTAAATTTGCCACATTGCGAAATCTGCGGCGACCAAATTGTGATGCCGCCGAGGGACCTAGTCCCAGCCATTGACCCATTGCCCAGCTGTTGCAGTTGTGTAGGCAGCGACATCCTGGCCTGCAAAAATTTGACACCTCGTAGTGGTCGTAGCCTTTCTCTCCGAGGAAGTTCCACGTTTCCGCGTAGAATTCGTAATCCCTGGAAATAGCTGCCACCGGTTTGGTGTTTTTCCACAGCGGCGCGCCGTCCTCGACCGTTAGGCAGTAGGTTGATAGGTGGTCGGGCCCGAGCTCAACGGCGCTGGCTAAATCGTCCACCCATTGGCTAAGTGTCTGTCCTGGAGCTGCGAAAATAAGATCTAGATTTACGGAAAAATCAAATTCCCTGATTAGATCGTAGGCTTCCAATGACTTCTTGGCTGTCTGCCGCCGTCCGAGAGCAGCCAATGTGCCGTCGTCGAAGCTTTGCACGCCAAGCGATATGCGCGTTACGCCGAGATCGTGGAGCAGCCTAAGTTTTTCGCGGCGAACTGTTGCCGGCGAAAATTCCACGGTCCATTCGCGCAGTTTGGGCAAATTTTCAATGGCGAGCGAGCGATGAATTTTCTCAAAATCGCTGCAGCTGAGAACTCCCGGCGTTCCTCCGCCGAAGTAAATTGTTTCCGGGCAACTGCCGCAGCTGCGCAGTCTCCACTCAAGTTCGATGCACTGCAAATAGTTATCTATATTCAGCCGCCGCGGCGGTTCACCGTAGAAGGCGCAGTAGGCGCAGCGATTCGGGCAAAATGGCACATGGACGTAGAGCCCTAGGCCATAGTTAGTTAAATTGCTGGAGAAAGCGACGGTCATTGCGGTAAAAATGGCGCACGTCGTCTATGCCGTAGATAAGCATTGCTATGCGCTCGAGACCGATTCCCCAGGCCTGGCCAGACCATTCATCTGCGTCTATGGCAACCGCTTCGAAGACCTTCGGATCTATCATGCCGCAGCCGAGGATTTCTATCCACGTGTTACTTAGCTTGCCTAAATTTTTTGAGCGCACGTCCACTTCGAAACTTGGCTCCGTGAATGGGAAAAAACTTGGCCGATAGCGGGTTTCGACTCCTGCGCCGAAGAGGCAGCCAAGGAAAAAATCAATGGTGTGGCGGAGATCCGCGACAGATACGTTCCTGTCTACGTGTATGATGTCTATCTGATGGAAGTTGGCGCTGTGCGTCGCGTCAGTCGTGTCGCGGCGGAAAACTCGTCCCGGTGCTATTATGCGCAGCGGCAGGTTTCCCTTTTTTAACTCCCTGATTTGCACCGAAGAAGTGTGCGTTCGCAGCAGGTAGCGGCCGTCGCCATCTTCGTGTTTTTTAACGTTGGCAACTTCAACATCATCGGGCAAATAGAACGTGTCCATGCTGTCTCGCGCGGCATGGGACGTTGGCATGTTAAGTGCGTCAAAGCAATGCCATTCCGTTTCAATTTCAGTGGCTTCCGCTATGGAAAAACCCATGGAGCGAAAAATTTCCACGGCACGGTCCCGCACGATTGACAGCGGATGTCTCAGTCCGGAAATTGCAGCGGCGGAGGAAAGTGTCGGATCTGGCCGCTTGCCAAGCTTCGCAGCCACTGCGGCAGTCACTATGCGATCTTCGGCCGCAGCCAGCGCCACTGTGAGTTCATTCCTAACTTCGTTGACGACACTGCCAACCGCCGGCCTATCACCCTTTTGGAGCTTTGTCATCGACTTACACAGCAAAGTCATGGCTCCGTGCGGACCAAAGAATTCAGCTTTTACCGCTTCGAGCGTCGGACCATCGCAAACTGAATTGAGACGGGCTCCAAGTTCAGCTGGCAAACGGCGAAGATTTTTGACCATCGCCGCCGGATCTGAAAATTCCAAGTCCATTGCACTATGCTGCCGCTGAGCAATTTTCACCGAGAGCGTTTTTTGCCTTTTCTACGATGGCAGCAAACGCCGCCGGATCTCCTATGGCAAGCTCGCTCAGTGATTTTCTGTCAAGTTCAACCTTCGCCGCGGCAAGTCCGGCAATGAGGCGGCTGTAGCAAATCCCTAGTGGCCTGCAGGCTGCGTTAATGCGCACGATCCACAGCTGTCGGAATTCGGATTTCTTCTTGCGGCGATCTCTGTAGGCAAAACAACCGGCCCGCCAAAATGCGTCGATGGCATAGCGGTAGAGCCGGGATTTATTTCCAAAGAACCCCTTTGTTTGTTTTAGAATGCGTTTTCTGCGCTTCTTCGTTGCAACTGCATTTGTCGCCCTTGGCATGTTCGTTCCTCCGTGTGATGGCCAGCGGGGCCGCCAAAATTCTCGCCCGCAACTAACCTAAATTCAACCTACGCAAACGGCATTGCCCTGCGGACATGCACCGCAAAACCGGGAGAGACCTTCTTGTCCACGGCCGACCGTCGCTGGCTCTTCGCACTCTTGTTGCGAAGAAAATGTCCGTAGCCGGCGGTGCGGCGCAATACCTTACCCGAGGCGGAGATCTTAAACCGCTTCGCAATCACCTTCCTCGTCTTCTGCATAGCCTAGCTGGGGCATAGCCGACTCAATGCCGCTGTAAAGGAATTTTTTGCGGTTTTTACCGAAAAACTACTAAAAGTTTCGGCGCCGCTGCAGCAGTTTCCATGGATTATTTTTCATCCGCGCATGGCGGTGGGCGCGATCTCGCCATCGCTAATTTGGTCAAGCATAGCAATCTGGAGACAGCAGCCGCTGAAAAAATACACGCCATTCGCAAAATGTACATTTTTGCTTACATTTCATCGTCCGGCCGGTTAGACTGTAAACTGCTGCCATGGATAAATTAGCAAATATTCATTGCGTTGGTCAACATTACGTCTCCACCGCTGCCAAATGGGACCACATGCTTGCGGATGTGGAGTTGCCAGATGGCGCCGATTGCGCGCCTGGGGCAGATATTCGCCGCTGCGGCCGCGGTTTTATGCGGAGAACTGGGGCAATTTCGGAACCAACTCTTTCTGAAAATGGCAGCGCCGTTCCTGCAGCACCTGCCGGCAAAAATTTCCGCTGTCCGTTTAATGAGTCAAATACTTCCACAGCCGATTTCCTCGCAAAGCTGAGGGACGTGGCGGGCAGCTCCAAATCGCTGCCGGACGCCGAACCATGCGGTCGAGTTGTTGTCATACAGAAGGATGGCTTCGTAGGAGAGTGTGCAGGAGGTCGCCGCATATTCGAAGGTCTAACAGCCGCGGGGTGCGAATGCTGTCTGTGCAGCCAATCGGATGCAAGGTGGATAGACAAAATAAATCCATCGCTCGCTATTACAATGCACCACAGCGTTGCCGTGCCGCAGGGCGTAATGTCGGCGCTGGTGCACACGGTCCCGCAGAACGGAACAACTGGCGCGAAGGCACTGAAGTACGACGCCGTACTCTATTCAACTCCCGACATCGACAATCTTGAATCGGAAGTTGCTCGCAGCGGCAATACGCTGCGTGCCGTGCAGTTTTTTCCGTCGGTAAAAGCAACTGAATTTTTCGACAAACCCAAGGAGAGACTTGCCTACGCCGGCGTCAATTGGGATAGGCGCAGAAGGAGTTCCTATGCAAAATTATGGAACTTACTTGATGGCACCGGCTACTTCGACGTCTACGGCCCACAGAACGCATGGAAAAGATGTGCTCCAAAATCATACCGCGGGTTTGCAAAATGGGACAACGGTGAATTGCTTAGCAAGCTGCAGTCCGCCGGCATAGTTCTAGTGCTACACGCCGACCAACACCTAAGTTCCGGAACTCCGGCATGGCGCGTTTTTGAAGCAGCTGCATCATCGGCAGTTATGATTTGCGATAGGAATAAATTCGTCGTCGATAATTTTGGCGATTCGGTGCTCTACGTTGACCACAATGTCAGTCCTGAGGAAATGTTTGCGCAAATCGACGGCCACGTGCGATGGCTAAGAGAAAATCCTGAAAAGGCAATGGCCATGGCAAGACGCTCCCACGCAATTTTTTTGGAGAAATTCACACTGGAGAAGCAAATAGACTCCGCGCTAAAACTTTTGCGGGAAATCGCCGCTGAAAAATCCGCAGCAGCAAAATAGATAATTGGGCGCTAGGTGCCAATGTTTTTTGCGCCCCAGACGGAAATTGCTTCCCATGCCGATTCCAAATCCGGCCGAAAAAGTAGCTGCGGTCTTCCAACGCTATCGGGCTCGTTAGCATTTGCATCGATAACTATCGCGTTCGCCCCGGCGTTTTTAGCCATTTCGACGTCGCAGGAACTGTCTCCAATCACCCAGCACGAAGCGACATCCATGTCGTACTTTGCGCACATTTCGAGGATAAATCGCGGCGACGGTTTGCGATATGAATCTGGACTGTGCGGAGTCCCCGTCGACAGGCAGATTTCCGTAAAAATATTTCCATGGCCCAGCAGGTCTAGGAGACGGCGATTGCACGCCAGCGCGGAACCAAGAGGAAAAAATCCGCGACCAACGCCGCTTTGGTTTGTCACTAGGAATAATTTATAGCCACCATCTACCATTTCCCCAAGGACGCGACTAGCACCCTTGCATGGGACAATTTTCTCTTCCTCACCGACATAGCCGGCGCCGTTTTCGCAGAGAGTGCCATCTCTGTCTAAAAAAATCCCCCGTGATTTGCCGCCGCCCATTTATTTGATAGCACGTCCAGTTGCGCTCCTCATTACTTGTTGCGCTTTTTGAATTCTTAAAATGCATCATTAAATGTCATGCTATAGTCATTTGCCAGCGCAGCATATATTCTAAATTTTTCTCCGTACGCATCGAACATTGTTCGATTTCCGTCGGGCGATGTTTCTGACTTCGCCTGTTCAAATATTTTTCGCACAAGATCACCTGCCGTAATTTTCGATTTGATCTCCAATTTATCGGTTAACGTCATAAAGACAGTGAAGTTCTCAAGGTCGTCGATGATGTATTTCACGGATTCGTCGGCAATTTCTGCAATGGCGAGAAAAATTTTGCTAGGTTCGGAGTAGGGACAAAGCTCAGAGCACTTGGCTGCGAATTTGCGAAAATTGGAGCTGTTTCTTCGAATTTTTGGTGTAACATGTTCGACTTCTGCGATTCCGAGGCCAATTCTGAACAATTCAGTCAGAATGATACTCCCAACGCTAAAGTTCCACAATTCGCGATTTTCAAGTATCGATGATGTGTATGGCGACACGGCTTTGATTTGCTCTTTCAGAGCATGCTTTTTGACTGCGTCCGCAAGCTTAAAGTGAAATTTGCGACACAGATTATAGCATAGAGGTCCAGTCATAGTTTCAAGCTCGGAATTTACCCCGCTACCGCGTCCATTAGTTGCATCCATATCGAAATGTGAGTCCAGGTAACTTGCTATGTCGTCGCCACCTTGATGGCAGCACGGATGACTGACACAGGCATCTGGATTTTCAGTAGTGAAATTCATGGTGAAGTCATCGCGGCCCGACGGCGGCAAGCTGCCACCGGCTGCGGCACTTGCAATTAAAACTCTAATTGGTTTGTCTTGGGCAGCGTGGACTTCATCAGGGTTTTTAGCGTCGTCACCGGCGACATCTCCATTGTTGTTTCCCTTTTTTGCGCCAAAGAGCCTACCAATTGTTGTCGTTGGGAAATTTCTCGCTGCCGTCACATATGCTAGCACTGCAAGCCAAAATAGTCCGACTGTTAGAATTGTAACAACCGCGGCAGCAATGCGCTGGCCCGATGTCATTTCGATTTTGAGATTTTCGCTTTCAACAGTCCGTCCTACTTCGTCGCCGTCAGTGAAAACCGCATTTGCGACGCATATGCAAGATATATTCAAAAAAGAAACCTGCCCGAGAAATGGCTGATGCGTCATTGACATATGCACCGTGTCTGTGCAGCGCTTACTGAGAGTCAAGGCCTATTTCCAGGATATTTGCCAATAAATGCCTCAAAGGCTTCGGCGAGAGGTGTGGCATAGTCGTTCGCCGATTTTTTATATTTCGCAAATCTCTCAGCATAGTAGTCGAACTCAGTCGCTGTGCTGTATTCGCTTCGCCTAACTGATTTTAGTTGTTCGAATGCCTTTTTTACGCTGTCAACGAATGATTCGGCTTCAACTTCCTCAGTTACAACAGCGAGACTGTGCCTAACAACGACTCTGCAATCATTAAATTCTGCACCAGTCATGCTGTCGAGGACAAATTTTTCGCATTTGTCGTGAATTCCTGCAATAACGGCAAAAATCCTATGGAGTTTCGAGTCTGGATAGACAATATCATTGATGCTATGTTTAGGATCCAGTTTAATAATGCGGCAAGCAAGTGCGCTAGATGCATCGCCTATTGTGCGTAAAGCATAGTTTTCGCTGCCGATTGTCTGCGTTGAATGCGCAGCCGAATCTGATCCGGTGCCAATTTCGACTATCTTAGCCAAAACTTTATCCCAAGTATGGCGACTGCTTTCGCAAAGTAATAGCTTCTCCCAGTTCAGGCAAAGAGCCGAAATTTGCATTTTAATATTACATGGAAGGGTTCTAAATTCCGCGCGAAATTTAATGATAAACTTTTCCATGAAAGTATCACATACGCTTTTGCAATCAAGCACGTATAGCGGAGACGTGCATTGGACGATGCCATCTCTGCGCATCATAAAACCACATATCAGATCCATCATTGTTTCTTTGCGCGCAAAAAGTCTGTCGACGAAGAAATTCCACAATTGTCTATGTTCGCCAGTTAAATCTATTCCGCTGCGCAGCTGAAGGCATGATGCCAGTTGGTCTCTGTCTCCGGCAAATTCGGCGATAATTGCCTTCGATCTTTCATCGGGCGATGCTATTCCACTGACTTTTCCCACAAGTTTGTCATCGACAACCATTTCTTTTCTGAGCAGAAGGTAAACGAAATCTTTCGTGTATCCAGGGTTGAGCGCGTGAAGTGCGCTTGTGATGGTAACAGGTTTGTTGCCAACACCAGCGATTGTGCGTGGAGCATTAAATGGTTCAAAAAAGACATCCGCTAGCGCAGAAAGCGCTTCGTCGCCGCGCTCTTCCCCGGTGGGCAGTCGACACGGCGGATGAACGATGGAGCTCGGCTCTTCAAGTGGCAGATGTAATCTTTGCACACTATCATCATCATTTGTGATACAAATGCCGGCGCTATCTGTGTCAACATTAGCTGGTGGAGCTGGGTTGGGAACGCCTGCTGGAAGCTGGACGGACGATAAATATGTATTCCATTGAGTCGGCGGAGTTGGTGGAATTTGCGTGACTTGGGAAGCCTGTAGCGGTTCCGGCGACACTGATGATTCATTGACATCGGCCACCATGGTTATATCGTCAGGTGTTTGCGCAACTTCCGAAGTGCCATCCACGGTAGGATCACATTTCGGTTTCTTTGCGGTTCCAAGATGTTTTTGGCCGAGAAGTTGGCCGATTGTGGTCGTTGGGAAGTTCTTGGCGATCAAAGCATAGACGAGCACTATGAGCCAAAATATTCCAGCAGTCAGTACCGTAAGAACGACTGCGGCAATGATTTGGCCAGTAAACATTCCGACGGCAAAACCTTTTTCCTTGATAGATTGTGCAAGTGTGGCACGTGTTACGCCAAACGTCCAGGCGAAGTACAGAGCGGCATTGTCCATGAATGGAATTTGCGATTTGTTAATTTCACCAGTTTTATCCATTGCCGAGCATGGCAACTCCATATGCGTTGAATTGGCAAAATGTCAATGCGCAAGTGCGAAAACCAGCGGCAATTCCATTTGGATAAATTTTTTTTGCTGAATGTTTTCAATTCCAATTGGAGCAAGTGAAGAAATGGCAATGCCAAGCAGCCGGATTGGACGGAAATTTGCCGCTGTTTTTTCGCGGAGGAGATTCCGTGCGGCGGATGCGATGTCGCCGCTTGACGTCTGCGGAGATGGAAATGTGCGACTCATTGAGACAGTTTCAAAGTTGTCGTAGCGCAGTTTCACCGTAATTGTTCTGCCAGTCATATGTTCCGCTCCCAGTGCCATTTCTATTTCCTTTGCCAATTCATAGAGCGCACCTTCCACGTCGCAAATTGCCATCAAATCTTCGTCAAATGTGCGTTCGCGACTCAGCGATTTGCGTCTAGCGCTCTCCCAGCGCACAGGAGTCGTATCTACACCGCGCACAAGATCATAGAATCGCCGCCCATTTTTGCCAAACATTTCGACCAATTCTTCCTCTGATAGGCTAAGCAGGTCAGCACCTGTGAAAATCTGTCTCGCTTCGAGACGTTTAGCCGTCGCGCGGCCAATGCCATAGAATTTCCCTATGGGTAGTGTGCCTATGAACGACTTGGCAAATTTTGGTTCTATGACGTAAATTCCATCAGGCTTAGCCATCTCCGATGCAATTTTCGCCAAAAATCTATTATAGGACACTCCTACGGAGCAGCTAAGACCAAGTTCGCTGCGAATTCTTTTGCGCACGGCGACGGCGACGCGCGTTGCGGACTGTTCACATAATTCATTGTCTGTAACATCCATAAATGCCTCGTCGATGGACAGCGGTTCAATTCGCTTCGAAATTCCACGAAGAATTGCAAAAATATCCTTCGACACGGCGCCGTAGCGCTCCATGCGGCATGGCAAAAAAATTGCGTGGGGGCAAAGTTCCATCGCCTTTCTGCTAGGCATGGAGGAATGTACGCCAAATTTACGGGCTTCATATGAGCAGGTTGACACAACACTTCTGCCCCATGGGCTCCCGCCAACTATGATTGGCTTGCCATCAAGCTTTGGGTTGTCGAGCCGCTCGACGGCGGCAAAAAATGCATCCATATCTACGTGGAGAATTTTTCTCGGATTGAATTCCATTTGAGCATGGTCCATGAAATTTTCTGCAGCCACGGGATTTTTCAGGTGTACGGCACATAGCAGTTCCATGGAAAAATTGCAAACGCCAAGGCCGTGCCGTCTGAATTTTGTATTTTTTTCGCGGAAAAACAAAAAAACATCGCCGCGGCGAAATGGGGCACCATTCGGCCGCGGCAATTGCGAATCATCTATTTACAATTATCTGCCATTCCTAGGCATTGAAACTTGGCAGCATTTCCATCTGCAAAAGTTTAAGAGTCTCAGCTACCTTGATGGTAAGCACGCATCTGCTCGGGTCAGCGGGCAGCAATCCGATCGCCGCGTAAAACGACGTAAGCCAGTTCGCTGGTAGCGCGATAAACTGATCTCGCCCTGCCTCGACTGCAAATCGAATAGGAGCGCCACCTAATTCCATAGGGTGCGACATTCGGACTTGGTCCAGCAGCGCACTAACCGCATTGGCATTTGGATTGTCGATGTCAGCTGCTGTTCGAAGAGCAGCGGCTATCAGCTCCCGCGCGCCTTGTTGCCCAATATTCGCCAGCATCATTCTAACAAAGACAAAATAAGGCATAACGGACATATTCGTTTCTAGTACGTCAACTAGACCGGGTTGAATGTCGCCTGATGGTGGGATAATTGCTAAACACCCAGCGTCGTTCGTTGTGGAGCTAAACGCCATATCATCATCAGCAGCATCATCATCATCATCTCGCCTAATCCTCGCCGCGTCTACGAGCACGCGACTACCTGGAGGAAAGCCAAAATCACGACCTATGTCGAACAATGTGGCATAAAATTCCTGCGGCGTCGGAGATACTAATGTGACGGCAAAACTGCGATCGACTCTGAAAGGCATCGGAACTTCACAGGCCAAAGTGGCAGCATATAGCGGAAGATCACAGAAGGCGAAGATGCTGAACGTGGTGAGAATAATTTTCAGTGGGTCGCCGACAGTTCGTGCGCCGACGGATAGCGTATCCGCGACAGAGACGCGTACGTGCATTTTGATATCGTCAAGAAACAAACTAAGTACATCATCACTCGCAACAATTGGCGTAGAAATTGGCAGTCCATGTTTCTGGCAACAATATGGTATGCGCATCCCGCTTCCACA
>JAITDL010000059.1 GCA_031282565.1 Puniceicoccales bacterium | reverse complement strand
CTGTTGATAAGCTTGTTGTATGCTCTCTGACTCGCTATGATTATTGCGGCAGCATGAATACACTTAGAGAAAAAACAAATGCGGCGCTGGAAGCCTGCAAGGAAATTTATGGGCAAATTGAAGCCTTTTCAATGCATAGAGTACGTGGCTGTCATTTCAGTTTGACGTTCGACGATTTTCCGGTGGAACAACCGTTTGTGCTTGACTTATCTGATACTTAATGTGCTAATCCGTCGAAATGAGTCCAGTAGCAGCCGCGGTTGGCGGCCAAAGTAGATTGGGGCCATTTTACAAAAATTTTCTCGCCTGCGTCATAACGTCGGCGCTGCTGGCTAAACTTGCTGCTTGTAAGGCGCTGAGTGAGGCGGCGATTGCGCGGAAAATTGGCGGCGCCGTGGAATTTGGGTACAGCATATTCGGCTGCGTGCTTAGAATTGCCCTGTTCGTGATGACATTTGGCATCATGGGCATAGTTTTCCTTGTGCTGCGCAGTGAGTTCCATAGAAAAGAATTGTGGCGTGCCTTCGAAAATATTGACTTTTCGGCCAAGTCTGGGCATCGAAGTGCAGCTTCATCGGCCGACGACTCGACTGGTTCGGTGGCGCCATTTGGCCTATCGCCTGGAACTGCGTATGGACCTCTGTTTCAGTGTTCACCAGCTGTTGTGGCGAAGGCGTCTAAAAATTACGGTGAAGCCTGTCGAATTCTTGCTGATTTGTCTGACGAGCTTGACGATGTATCGAACAGCGAGCCAATTACGGACCACAGCGCAAAACTTTTACTGCTAGGCAATACTATTCTGCAAATGGCAAAAGCTAGTATCGCGGGCGATGTTGCCGCCTCTGCGGAAGCCGATTCCTTCCTTGCAGCTGCCAGTAAATGGTGCGACACGAAATCGAGCGACGTCGGCGATGCGAATCTGGATGCCGTACCCGAAGCAGCCAGGAAGCTCGCGATTAGTGAAGCAAAATGGCGCCGCGACTATTGCGCGAGAATTGGGTCTAACAGTTGCCATCAGGATCCGCTACCCATCAGCGAGCAATTGCGCAATGCGAAGTTACTTATCCGTAGAAAAAGGATCACTAATAAACTCAAAAGCATTTGCAACGCCGACGCCGATTGGTGCATGATTGGAAGGAGTTATGGCGGCGATGACTTGGCGAACGTGGCGAGGGAAATGGCCCTGCGCGACGCCTTAGATCGGGCGCGGAGCCTGTTAAAAAGTATCATCCCGTTGAGTTTCTTCAACAAAAGCTGCCAGTTAACTCAAGTTAGCAGTCGTGCCGAGGCTGTTCTCGACGGCCTGGAAAAAATTGGTAGTGTAAATGATTTTGGATCAGTCGTTTCAGCGCTGAAGAAGATTGATTCAATTCTCGTGCCCGCATATAACAGTTTGTTTGAGTCGTATGTGCTGCCAGCGACATGCTGTTCAGTGCATACATATGAAACAACGCTGGCAAGGAATGCCACCTATTTGGCGGCTTCATTGGCTCATAGACGCATGACATGCGCGCTACACCTAATCGAAGAAAATAGGAAACGCGCCAGCGCTACATTTGCTCGCGCCTACGACGTAATTCCAGGCATAATGACGTGCTTTGGCGTCGACATTTACAACATATTCAGTGAGTCCGGCCGAATAGCTGACAGGCTTGCAAAAATTGAAGACGTCAAACAAAGGGGTGACGCCACACGTGTTCTGTGCATGCTGATCGTCGAAGAACACTGCAGAATTGTCACTAGAGGATTCTACACGGCTGCTAGCGAAAATTGGTGCGCCGATGCAAAGGATGAAATTGACGATCTAGTTGCGGACTCGAAGATAGCGGCAGTTCTGGTGAAATCAATGATGCAGAGGGACATGGATAAAATTTCAGGTGAACACCTAAAAAGGCGCACGAACGAATTGTTGGTGATTTTCAAAAAAATCCATAAACGCATTGGGAGATATCAAATTGCGAATCCGCTAGCTGAAGATCGCTGTTTTGCCCTGCCGTTTTGACGATTTCAACTTCACATTGGGATCTGCTTTGCAGATCGACTTCCGCATTGACTTTATAATCGCGGCTCATAGTAATTGCATTGGATTATGGATCAGGTCTCCTCCGTGGACAATCCTCCGGCAAGGATGTGCCGGTTCTGCGAATTTCTTCTCGTCAACGTCATTACGGCGTCGCTTTTGACGAATGTTACAGTCTGCAAGACGTTAGGTGAGGCGAAAATTGCGAAGAAAATCGGCGGAGCAGTCGAATTCGGCGCGAGTCAGTTCGGCCAATCTCTTAGGATCGCGTTGTTTGTGCTAACTTTTTGCATCATGCTGATCGTCTATGCAGTTTTGAGGTACAAATTCCACAGGGATAAGCTGTGGCGAGCATTTAGCGGAATTAAATTTTCCACTCCAGCTGCTCGTCTTCCGAGCGCCGAAGCGCCACCCGTCCAACACGAACAACCTACAGGTGCGCCAAGCGGCGGCGAACTGTCAGAAGATCAAAGTGAATCTGAGCATAGTAGCTCACCGCCGAGTTCGCCGCTGCAAAGTGCACCGCAACCACCAGTTATCACAGCGCAGCAGCAAAAAGCAGCGGGAAACCGCCGAGCGGCCGGAGAACTTATACAAAAATTTCAAAACGAACTTAATTTAGACTTTCGATTAGAGAGAGCGGTTGAAGATAAGCATTGCAGACGTGTGCTAATTTCGCATGCGCTGCGCGACATCGAAAAACTTGGCCAAGATGATGGCGATGAAGAAATTGCGGCTTCGACTGAAGCCAGCGCCGTGCTGGAATTGCTCAATGGTGTTACAAGTAGTTACATTCCAGATGACAAACTTGAAGCTGCATCCTCGGCAGCTTTTGATTTTTTACGCAAAAAAGATTCACGTGACGATAGCCGCACACAATTGTCGGAGCAAGATGTGATGAAAAACATATCCCTTAAACTGAGACTAAAGCGTGCTTTTGGCAAAATTAAGTCGGATTTACAGTTCCGCATCGAGAAAGAATATTTTAAAGGCCCTGATATGGCGGCGGCGCTAGCGCTCTACGATGCGATGTTTCGTCCAGCGACACAGGAGTCGTTAGACATTCTATTCACCGTGAAAGATCCTCTAACCGAACAACTGCCTGAATATTATGAAAAAATTATACGTAGTCTTGAAGCATTTATTAATGATTTGAAATGGCATGAAGTAATCAAATCAGGAATGATTGTCGACATAGATAACGCCATAGCTATGGCGCGTGACGCAATTACGGTGAATCGTTTTAGTGACGCAATTCGCCTGTATCCCGGCAAGACGGAAGCATCCATTGCAGTCTACAGAATGTGCTTTATGCTATCAAGAAAAATGGAGCTTTTTACAACAGAGTATATGCAAAAGGAATACGGAAAAATAGAAACCGCCACTCTTCCTTCAAGTCTCAACGGAGCGCTGGTCATGGTAGGAAGATCGCTCGAGTTTAATGCGTTTGACGTCTGCGACCCACAAGAGTTTTTTATGAAATTCCCCTTCGACGACATTGCGAGTTTTGTGGATTCCATCGGCGACGAAAATCAAAGATTTCGCACTAAAAATGTATTTTGCCTACAATTCGTGCACGCCCATTTACTCGCCATCAGAGAAACACTCAAAAGTATATCGGC
>JAITDL010000042.1 GCA_031282565.1 Puniceicoccales bacterium | reverse complement strand
CCGTTTGCGTTTCGCAGCCAGGGCATTAAGTTCATTTTGCAAGTTTTCTGGAATTTCAAATGCTTCCCGGTCAGGTGCCATGGATTTCCTCGCTCCGACCAGTTCGCTTTTTTTAAGTGGAAGGCCATGGGCTCGGTGGGAACCTTCAATTGATTCTATGCCTTTGGCGGCGACTGTTTTTGCTATGATTGCCTGCGGCCTACCTCCGGGGAGTGTCCGCGCCCGCTGGAGTGCCATCGCTATTTGATCAAGGTCGTTGCCATCGATTTCCTGCACGGTCCAGCCGAGGGCGGTGAGCATCTTTCCGCAATTGCGGCCGTTGGAGATCTGCGACGGTCCGTCTAGGGTAATGCCGTTGTCGTCGCATATGAGGATGAGATTTCCAAGTTCCCAGAGTCCAGCCAGGGTTAATGCTTCAAGCGCAACACCTTCGTGCATGCATCCATCGCCGCCGATGCAGACAGTTCTTCCGTGGAGCATGTGTACGTCGTCGCCGAAGTGTGCAGCCATGAGCTGCTGCGACACGGCCATGCCGACGGCGTTTGCAATTCCCTGGCCCAAGGGGCCGGTCGTACATTCAACGCCCATGGCGCGGCAGAACTCCGGATGGCTGCGCGCTTTGCCTCCGCGACGGAATTGGCGCAGGTCATCCATGGAAACGGCAAATCCAGCCAAGTGCAGCCAAGAATAGAGAAAAGCGCTTCCGTGGCCGGCTGATAGGACAAAGCGATCCCTGTCAATCCACCCCGGCGCTCCGCCGTCGCAGCGGAGAAATTTTCCGAAGAGTACGGCGCCTATCTCAGCGCAGCCGATTGCCATGGCCATGTGTCCGGTGCCCGCTTCAGCCAACATGTCCAGTATGAGTGCCCTGCTGCTAAGCGCACAGCTGGAGAGAAATTTTTTTTCATCGGCGCCCAACGGAGCGGCGACGGCACACGACCCTAGTTCTGCGCAATCGCCACATAGCACTCCGCATTCCATTCGGCCATGGGAGCCTAGAAGGCAATTTTGTCAGCATAAAAATTTTTTTTCGCACAGTTGGCTGATTTTTCGCAATTTTTTCGGCATTTTTTCTGCAAAACACATTGGTGGAGAAGACGTAGCGGCAATTGACATTGTAAATTTCAAAAAAATCTGTGCTACGAAAACGCTTGCAAGGTTTGGCGGCAACCGGTTCCGTTTGTGACGCCGGTGTGCGCCACTTCTGTGGCGTTAGCCGTACCGGCACAACTACTTTTTGGAGTATCACATGCCCACCATATTCTGGCTCATTCCTTTGGCTGCCTTGGCGGCGCTTTTTTCGGCACGCATTTTCTACGGGCAGATGCTGTCAGCGCCCGACGGAAACGATAGCATGCGGCGCATAGCGGACCACGTGCGCCGCGGTGCAAAGGCCTATCTTTTTCAGCAGTATCGCGTTGTGCTGATTGTTTTCCTGGCAATTTCTGCCATGCTCGCGGTTCTGTCCTATGGATTTAAGCTGCAAAACGGCTGGCTCCCGCTTGCGTTCCTAACGGGCGGCATAGCGTCGGCGCTGAGCGGCTATTTCGGTATGCAAACTGCCACCCAGGCGTCATCTCGGGCTGCACAGGCGGCTTCCCATTCGCTGAACGCCGGCCTGCGTATCGCATTTCGCAGCGGCGCAGTCATGGGCCTCGTCGTCGTCGGTCTTGCGCTCCTTGACTATTCATTTTGGTTCTTCGTGCTAAACCGCTTTGCCATTCTCGACGGCGGCGACCGGCTTACGGCCATAAGTGGCATGATGGTTACATTCGGCATGGGAGCCTCTCTCCAGGCGCTATTTGCGAGAGTTGGCGGCGGAATCTTTACAAAGGCTGCCGACGTTGGCGCCGATCTCGTTGGCAAACTTGAAAGCGGTCTGCCGGAAGACGATCCACGCAATCCAGCCACCATAGCTGACAACGTTGGCGATAACGTTGGTGATGTTGCGGGAATGGGAGCCGATCTCTACGAATCATTTGTGGGGTCAATCCTCGCTGCGGCAACGTTGGGCGCGGCGGCATTTCGCAATTCCGGTGCGCTGCAGATGCGGGCCGTCCTCCTGCCGGCGCTAGTGGCGGCGATGGGTGTAATTTTTTTCCATATGCGGCGTTTGTGCAGTAAAAACCGGTGAGAATGGATCCGTCTCCAAATTGCTGCGGTCACTAAACAGAGCCATAGGCCTCAGCGGCATATTGACGGCGGCGGGCTGCCTTGCGCTATGCAAGTTGCTGGAAATCCCTAACGCCCTCGGCATATGGGGCTCAACGGTTACCGGGTTGCTCTCCGGTATAGTTATCGGAAAATCTTCGGAATACTACACTTCCCAGGCGCACGGTCCCACACGGCGCACGGCGGAAGCTGGGGTGACCGGTCCGGCGACGGTGCTGATTAGCGGCATGGCAGTCGGCATGATCTCGACGGCTGTTCCCGTGATAGCCATCGTTGTTGGAACAATTTGCGCCTACGGATTTGCCTGTGGATTTGATTTTTCCTCAATTGGAATCGGTCTCTACGGAATCGGTGTGGCTGCCGTTGGAATGCTTTCGACGCTTGGCGTAACACTTGCTTCCGATGCATTTGGGCCAATTGCAGACAACGCCGGCGGCAATGCGGAAATGAGCGGGCTTGATCCGTCGGTCCGCCAGCGCACTGACATGCTTGATTCACTTGGAAACACCACTGCGGCAACCGGTAAGGGATTTGCCATCGGCTCCGCAGCTCTGACGGCTCTTGCCCTTCTTGCGTCCTACGTTGAAGGCATTCGCATGTACCTAATGCGCAGTGGTCACGACTCGATTTTGCTGAAGCACGGGAAGGTGTCGCTGCCGAGCGCATCGCTGGTGGATTTTCTTCACTACTTCGAGGTGCACGTTTTGAATCCGAAATTGCTTCTCGGGCTGATGGTTGGCGCCATGCTTTCCTTCGTATTCTGCGGCTTGACGATGAATGCCGTTGGGCGGGCCGCATCCAAAATGGTTGAGGAGGTTCGGCGGCAGTTTCGCGAGATCAAAGGGATTCTCCAGGGGAAGGCGGATCCGGACTACGCGGAATGTGTTCGCATTTCAACTGCTGCTGCGCAGAAGGAAATGATTTTCCCTGCAGTTTTGGCCATTTCGGCACCGCTGCTGATGGCATTTACTTTTGGAGTTCCTGGAGTGCTTGGACTTATTTGCGGTTCGCTGTGCAGCGGGTTTGTGTTGGCAATTTTCATGGCAAACTGCGGTGGCTGCTGGGATAACGCCAAAAAATACGTGGAGGAGGGGCATCTCGGCGGCAAAGGATCTGAAGCCCACAGGGCTACGGTGATAGGTGACACCGTTGGCGATCCTTTCAAGGACACGTCTGGACCAAGTCTCAACATCCTCGTCAAGTTGATGACCATTGTTTCCATCATAACGGTAGGCATTGCTATCTCCCACAGTATTTTCTAGGATAATCAACCGCCATGGGTGCCGTCTCCGGTTGCTGCATTTGCAAGTTGCCGGAGATGTTGGCTATGGCGAAATTTTTTTGCTGGACCGCAGATTGTTAGGCCGGGATTATTCGCCATGGAGTGTAGACGTTTTGTATGTGGTCCGCTGTCAAATAACTGCTACGTAATTTGGAATAGAGTTACTTCTCAGTCTGTAATCGTCGATGCGCCATTGGGAAGTTTGGCCGCCTATGAAGCATTCCTAGAAGAAACGTCGGCATCGGCCGTTGCTCTGCTGCTGACCCACGGCCACTGGGATCACATGGCTGATGCATCCATTTTCCAGGAAAAATACTCCGTACCAGTCCATGTCCACGGCGATGACCTGTCGATAATGCGCGATCCACCGTCTGCGATGAATTATTCGGTGCAGGGAGTGGAAATTCCAGGCTGCGAACCAGATGTGATCATTGGCGACGGAGATAAATTGCAATTACTTGGCACGGAATGGATTATCCGTTCAGTCGCCGGCCATACGCCCGGTGGAGTCGTCTACTACGTGCCAGAATGGAAATTTTTGTTCAGCGGAGATGTGCTTTTTCGCGGAAAGATCGGCCGCAGCGGCATGAAATCCAGGGATGGAACACTCCTAATCGAACAGCTGAGATTGAAGGTGCTTACGCTGCCCGAGGATGTGGAAGTACTTCCGGGACACGGTGCAGCGACAACGGTAGGTGAGGAAGCACGCACAAATCCAAGTCTGCGATGCAGTTTTGGAGATGCCGCAGCGGATTTTTCTTGCCCAGTGGCTGCGAATTTGCCAGAAAACATGCACAATGGCCTGTGATCATTTTGTCTGCGGACCGCTGTATAACAACTGCTATGTAGTTTGGGATGAAGAAACTGCCGATGCAGTACTCGTCGACACTCCCGTTGGAAGTTTTGATGTCTACGGAAAATTCGCCAGAAAAAATCATCTCAAGTTGCGCGCCATTTTGCTGACCCATGGCCACTGGGATCACATGGCCGAGGCTTCCATTTTTCAGGAGAAGTATTCCGTTCCACTTCACGCACATGGCGATGATTTGCCGATGTTCACAAATCCGGCTGCCATGATGGGCTATGCAGTTCCGGGAGTGGAAATTAAGCCATGCAATCCCGGCGTTCTGGTTGTTGACGGCGACAAATTGCAACTGCTAGGCAAGGAATGGGTTGTCCGTTCCGTTGCAGGCCACACGCCGGGCGGAGTTGTGTACTACTTTACGTCTGAAAATCTTCTATTTAGCGGCGATTCACTTTTCCGCGGATCAGTTGGCCGAAGTGACCTGCCGAGAGGCGACGGCAAACTGCTAATTGAACAGCTTAGGTCGCGGGTACTTACACTTCCCGAAAGCGTGGAAGTGCTTCCGGGACACGGTGCGCGGACGACCATAGGAAATGAATTGCGGACTAACGCCCATTTGCGCCCATGAATTGTAGCCTTGGTTGGGCTGGACATGGCCGATGAGTCCCAGCTGTGAAAAAAAC
>JAITDL010000089.1 GCA_031282565.1 Puniceicoccales bacterium | reverse complement strand
CTATTTCATGGAGGACTTCATTAAGGGATGTTGCGCGTTCATCAAATTCATTGACTAGATCAATCTTGATAGTTTTTCCACTAGAAGCACATTGAATTTTGGAATCACCATTAAGTAATGCCGAAAACAAACTGTAGCCCATCCCCAGAAACAAATATGGAAATAACATATGTACGTGGCCTTTTGGGCATATTGTAAGAAAAATAACTTTGGTAAACTGTTCACCGGGCGCCAATGTTTTGCGGAAAGTAGCATAAAATTCACGAAATTTACACTCTTCCGGAGTTACATCCGGAGTTACGTCCGATTCCAGACTTGGCAGATTGGCACCAGGCCATGACACTATTTGTACAGCGAGGCTAGATGGAGCATAAGGAATTATAGTTGTAGTATCCACGAGTGCAGCGACCATGGGCGAAAAAATATGTCAACAAATTTTCACACTTTCCGCATAAAAAAATCACTGTTCCTTCTAATTGGTCTTGGCGCGACTATGACTAAACCCTTGGCCTCCACTGAGATTTATACTTCCGACTGAGGCGGCGTCGGCGGTCAAATGAATTTCGGTGCGCAAATTAGTCCAATGTTTGCCGCGGCGCTGGGCTTTTTGGCGATCCCTTTTCCAAGTCACGCAGGGCAAACAGGTAACCGACACCGTGAATTGTGCGCAGCAAATCGATGGCAAAGCAGCCATTTTTGTGGAACAGGCGGCGAATGCGTACGATGTACTGGTCCAATGACCTGCTCTGAATGTCTGCGTGTAAGCCCCATACGTTGACGATGATATCTTTCCGCGATACCACTGCGCCGTCGGCCGCAGCGAACATGGCCATCAGGCCGATCTCCTTCCTGCCGACTTCGATGACATTTCCGTTTGGAAATGCCACAGTTGAATCCTTTGGGGAAACCGTTGCTCCGCAAAACTGAAATGGCTCATTCGCCAGCTTAATATTCTTTGCAATGGACCAACATTTTGCCGTGGCGAAGCGGCGCAGAACGGCTCTGGCTCGGGCAATCAGTTCCTTTATCGCCACAGGTTTTTGCACGATGTCATCGCCAACCTCCAGCGCGCGAACGCGATCAATCTGTGAATAGGTGTCTGCCATAAAGACGACCGGCACATGACTTCCCCTCCGCTGGCGTCGCTCGATGAAATCCACGACCGAATGGCCGCTGATGCTAATATTTGACACGAGCAAATCAACGAAGTGCTCATCCAAAATACGACCAACATCGCTGATCGTCGACGCTCCGACAGCAGAAAAATTTGAGCTGGCGAAGTGGTTGACCATGCACGAAACTAGGTCAAAATCGCCATCCGCTACTAGCGCAAATGGCACCGACTTGCTATTCTTCACGGACGTTTAATTGGGCCGTTCACGAGCCCAGTCAAACGGCATCGCTAAATTAGCATCTTTTTAGGTGAGGCTAATTAGATGTATTGAATTCCATGGAATTGTGCGGCACTCCTTGGAATAATTGCCTGGCTTCAACTGCGATTTTCAGCCGACGGACAGGTGTGGCCATGGTCCTCTGCGAAAATGAAATTGCGTTTTGTGGAAATTTTTTGATCATACTGAACAAAATGTGTCTGGCCGATGAAAAATCAGAGATTGGGCTTATTCCAGCGCTATCTGTATGGATAGTTGTCCTGCCATTCGCTGGAGCGACTGCCTTACTAATTGCCAAAGCCTGCAAAACCGAGGAAGCAAAGCCCTACGGATTGGATGCAATCAGCGGCGGACTGTCAAAGGCTGAGATTTTTGCGTTTGTGGTTCTAACCATTGTCAGCGCTGGAATATTTTATTTGGCGCTGCTGTTCTATGTCCTAGTAAAGAAAGGTGATCAGCGGTCGGCAATTGGCGTGCTGTGGAGCGCGCTTGCACGGCTGAAAAATGGAGCGAGATCGGCCAAAGGCCCACAGCCAGCGCATCCGAGTGATAGCCAAGTCCCTTCTGGTCCAGCCAAGCCTCCGCCTGCTCCGCAGATTCCAGAGGAACGGCCGTGCGAGGATGTCGCCGCCATGGAAAAACGCGGAGCCAAAATTTGCGAAAACTATGGACGCCTAAATAGGGCGCTTGAAGGATGTCTTAACTTTGACGGCAGAGCAGCTGGTTGCTTTATCGTTAAGTTCTTTGAAGCGATGACGGATGAACAGCGTAAAGCATTTAAACATATTTTTTCACGCGGAGACTATGCAGTTAGAGCGTTGTGGAATAAAATTTTCCATGGCGCCGTCAAAAAATGCCTACACATAGCTGCCGCAGAAATTTCAGACGGAAAAATTCCGGCGATTGCATTTGAGAAAATTCCAAACTCACACATGACGAGTAGGGCTGAAGACGAAATTGCAGCCATATTTGATCGTGGGCTCTGCGGATTTACTTCAGTTCATTGGTTTGAATACGCAGACAGAGAACACTATTTGTTTCAACAATTTGAATGGATCATTGACATTGGAAATACATGTGCCGCAGAAGTGTTCAATGAAATCAAGAGTGGAGCCATCAAGTGCAAATGCGATGAAACTGACATGACGTTTGCAGAAGCCGTAAAAAAGGCAATGGACGCACAGTGCGGCAGAAGGTAGGCGCTATTCAAACCTTCTGGCTGCTGCGCAGTAACTTCAACTAGAACTCACCGCCGACGCAGAGGTCGAATCCGAATCCTCTTTTGGAGCCGACGAGTGCGCGCAGAGAAAGGTCGATGAAGATCGGTGACGGTGCGTACGTTATGCCGATTTGGCCGGCTGCGCAATTTCCTCTTAGCGATGGGGATGGAATTTTGCCGGCGCCGACGATCGCAGCCTTCCCGGAGAATTCCCTCTCGAAGTAGATGTCGCACCATGGAACCAAAATGCCTTTGCTCCAGATTTCTGCGTGACCACCTATGCGGGCCCGTTTCGATTTCAGAGTGCCAAACTCAACGTCGCCCGCTTCTCCGATTGAGCTTTTGCAGCCGTTGGACGTGGACAGTAAATATTTCCCATATAAACTTATGGGGACGTTTTTCCCAATTTCCAAGCCGTAGGTTGCTCCGAGGTGTGCTCCGAAGTATTTGCCTTTGGATGAGTAGCTTGTGCTAAGATCGCCGCCCTTCCATTTGTTATCGGATGAGCCTCCGTGAAATGATCCGTCGAGGACGAATCCATGGGGCTTTGATTTCCTAAGGTCAACGCGCGCAAGGACTCCGCCTCCGATTGCGCCGCAGCTGCCGTCGCCGGCCACGTGATTCACTCCAAGCTCTGAGTTTTCAGTTTCGCAGCTGCCGTTGGCGAATTCAAAGAACGCGCCAAAAACCATGCGGGTTGCCGGTGCGCCCATGGAGCAAGCTGCTCCAGCGACGACTGATGGCCCGCGAACTTTGACGTGTGATCCCGTTTTGTAGCGCTCCCTCGCCCAGCCGAATGAGCTGAATGGTGCAAGATGGCCAGAAGTTTGGGCGGCCTGGGCAGCACAATCGATTGCGCTGCTGGCAATTAGATCTCCGCAGCGATTTACTGCGGCTGCTCTCGCTAAATGTCCTTCGCAGAGAGCGGCATAGAGCGAATTTAATGAAATCCCAGCCGGTTTTTCCTCTTCGAGAGAAAGTTCCTGCTCCGCGAACCCGAGGAATGTGGCGAGCAGTCGATTATTTTTGCTATCTAGCGTTATGTCAAATCTATAGCCAGGACTGGTTTCCGGAATTGAACTGCTATCCACATATTCCGGAGGTGTGTCGCATGTCAATTTGCCGGCAACTTGCAGCAGTGTGAATGCTTTGCCAACAGGCAATTCGGCGCCAAGGAATTTAGCTATCAATAAATTATAACCATCATTCGCCGAACTGTTTACATCTATGCCTACGGTGACATCATTGCCGATTACGGCATCTCCAAATATCGTGAGTGCTGGAGAGTTGTTGCCGTAATCGGGAGATAGGAAATATTCTTCCGGCACAACAAATTGCAGACCTCCTTGGATGGTGACGTTCCCAGCGCTGATGTAGCTACCGCCGCTATTATCTGTGTCATAGTAGGCGGTTGCAACATAGATGTTTCCGTCGCTTTTAACTTTATAGTCATAGTCTGGGATGCGCTGGTTGTAGGCTACGCGCAGCGTGGCGTCGGTCCCAACGGTGAAGGTTCCGATATTTTCGCTACTGCCGAAGCTGGCTCCGTTCTGTAAAACCATGGTGCCGTGCTTGATGAACGCCTCACTAAACCAAACATCTGAGTGGCTTCTATTGAACAGCACCGTGCCATTGTGTGTGCATTTGGGGTTGATTTTAATTTTTAAATTTGGGCGTTCATTATTACTGCCAATTCCGCCCTGCACATAGAACGTGTTTCCGCCGGTTGCTGCTATGGAAATTTCGCCGTCGCCGTTGACGTTATTAAAGTACATTGCACTGCTAGCATTTTCGCTGAAGACCGCATCGCCGCTAAATGCGCCAAGCATGGCCGACCCGCCAACGTAGATTGAAGTTTCTTTGACGTCGTGGAACAGCGTTCCGCCAAAGTCTGAAAAATCGCCGCTACCGTCTGGGCCGTAGAGACTTCCTTCGATGTGCAGTCCGCCGCCGACGCTAACAAATTTTGAATTAACAACGTCGCCACAAAAATCACCGCCGACGTACGTACACCAATCGTTGTAGGCGAAGTTTACGTTTTTCACGCTACCGGTGAAATCATGCGAAACATGTAATGCATTATAATCGAAATTAAAAAATGATGAATCGGCAATGCCTCCGGTGAATGAGCCGTGGACGTAGATGGCCGTGAATCCTCCGGCGAAGTTGATGGAGTTCACACCTTTCCCTCCGCCTCCGTCACTGTGATCAAATGTTATAATCGTGTCGTTGAGGTCATAGCCAGTTAATGTCGACCTTCCTTTGCCTTTGCCGTAGGTTCCGATGGAAAAATTGTTAGTGAACACGATGAGGTTTTTGAGATTGTATGCGGTGCCCTTTTT
>JAITDL010000044.1 GCA_031282565.1 Puniceicoccales bacterium | reverse complement strand
TGGACGGCAAAAACTCCTTCCGCCGCACCATATGCGACATCGTACTAATCCGTCCACTGCGCGTTTTCTTCGTCACATTGGTCCATGTGCCTGCAATTCAACGCAAACAAACAAATGCCACAGCGGCAAAAGTGGACCCGGCAACGGCAGAAGTTGTCGGCAAACCAGCAGTGGCGGCTGATGACGAGCCGGAAAGCCAAGGTCCCGCGGCGAATGTTGGCAAGCAGGCTGCTAGTACAACGCCGCCAATTGCTTCCACGCCTGTACCTGCAGCGACGCCAGAAGTTCCGCCGGAAGATGACGCGGCAGACGTGCCGGCGCACGTTGAATTGAGCGTCCAAACAGTTTTACCCCGTGAACACTACGACGCACTGCGCAATTTCGCCGAATTGAACCTCGCACGAATACGGCAAAATATGCGTCTTAGCAATGCTGGGTTCAACCTTCAAATTGGGCGGAAGCTGGGTCGTTCCTCGTGGCTGGATCCAGATAGTGTCCTAGCCACATTGAATTTCGGTGAATTAGCAAGCAACCTGCCAGATAACATGGTGCTAAGTCGCCAGGAATGCATTGATTTCGTTAAATTGTCAGTTATAGCCAGTAATACATCAGTTGATGGACCCATAGAATTTGCGCCGGACGCTGTGTGCGGCGTTTCACTTGAACTCGCCGGAAAAATTGCAGCGGCCTGCATCGGCGGCGATGGAAAATTCCAGCGCGCAAAGGCCGAATGCTTTCTCGCGCTGCTTGTTCCAGAAGATTGCTGCCGCGTAACGCGCAGCGTCCTACTGGCACTGCTGGCGAACCCACAATCCATCGAAGATGTTCTCCAAGAATTTCGAGTGAAAGTACTTACCGCCGCGCTTTTGCCCGTTATGCAGTACGCCGACGGCAATTGCGGCATCATTAGCATCATTGCCCTAATACAGCTCAAATACCCGCGGCGCATGTTCGCGGAGCTGAAGAGTCTTGTTGAAGAGGGCTGCATATACATTGTAATAGATGGCAAGATAGTAAAAATTGCGGCAATGGCTCCGCGGAAAGGACATCCATGCCATTTACAAGGCGCATGGGAACGGACTGCCATGGAACCAGTACGTGCCGCCGCTCCCGCAGCAGCGGCAGCATACCGCCGCGCGAACCCATTGGAGAAAGATTTTGTGCCGCTTGCCGTTGGAGGAATAGAAAATTTTGACCAGGAAGCAGATGCCTTCGGGATTTCGTTTGAAATTTACACGGAGATCATTCCGGCATACCTTGGAGATGGATATGCCATTACAAGAGTTTACCAGCTCCCAGACAAAAAATCAAGTCATACCCAAGACTTCAATGAAGAAAAAACAATTGATGCGATAGTGATGGATGAAGCAGGGAATCCCAGTGTAATCGGTTTCCTTGGAGGAATAGATAAGCACTATTTATGGATGGAAAAATCAACTTCAGGACCTCCACTAGTGTCGGCTGATGGCTGCAGACGAATTGGCGCCCAATCTCCGCTGCAAGATATCTGCGATGCAATGGGCGCGCACATGCTGGCACTTAAGCAAAAGTCATTGGCGGAGATTCTTGGAGATAACCTCTCCGTTGATCAATTTGCGACGAAAGCCGCCTATCACTTCGGTGACCACGATGGAACACAACTCCGTGGAAAACTGCTCGAGTACATGAATGAAGCCATGTCGATTGAAGATCTATTACGGGATGGCGGCAAAATTGATACGTGGACCAGAACCGCGAAGATTTCATGTTGTGCTAGGGGGAAAGAACTTTCAAGCGCAGACACATTAGCTCCACGCAGCATGACCCGTGGCACCGTGGGAGATTTTATCATTGAGCAGCTTATTGCGCTCGACATCGTGCCAATTTACATAGACAGATGGCGCAATTTTGACAGAGCTACGGATGCCGGCGGCGGATCATCTGACGAGAAATTATATCAACCAGTTTCCGCTGGATTTTGCTGTGGTTTTGATGGGAAACCCATCCCGTGCACGTTTTTTTCGACGCGAGGCGGCTTTCAATGCGGATCATTTGGGAAAGACGGCGGCGGATTTAACTATCTCTACATGATTACTCGGCAAGAGCACAATTAAGTCACAAAATCAAAAACCGCCGCAGTCGATAGTTGCCGCCAGCTATTTTGTACCGCGCTTTGTTTTCGCCGTCGAAGCGCCGTCTGACCCTGATGAATCCGAATCCGTCGGATCGCTGTCCAGCAGCTTAATTGCATAGTCGTCTGGCGCAACGAGACGAAAATTTCCAGTCGCCAGGTTACCGTCGTCAACGGTTGCATCAATTTTCTCCATCTGCTTCAACGTCCTATCTGGCTGCTCCACAATTATTTCCGTAGATGCCCGATTTTTCCCCTTACCGCTGTGCCTGATGCGCCATTTGCCGCTAATCGGCGTTTTCGAGACGTCATCATGGACATCGGCATGCCGCAGAGTTGTATAGGATGGCTCTCCCCGGCCGCTCTGATTGGCGTACTGCTCCAGCGCCTCCTGCATCAGCATAATTTCGCGGAAAAAGCGTTCATCCTGCGATTTCCGTATGGATCGCCGAATTGCAAAAATGCCAAGAGCCAGCGCGAGAGCAACAAAGCCGCCGGCAACGACGAGGACCGTTTTCCGCGTCGACGAAGCGCGACGCCTTCCAGATTGATCATCAGCCACTGTGACTGCAGATTAGCAAGCGGCAAAGCTCTCCGCAAGCGAAAATTAAAAAAAGCATCCACTTTCGCAATTTACCGCAAAACGATTGCACCGTTTGCCGAGACATTTTGCCATTGACAGCAACCAGTTAAGATGCTGCCGAGGCCAAGATGGATAAACCGTTAGCATACGTAGCGATAGTCGACAGGGCAATTAAACTCTATCCCCCATTAGCGGAAGACCAACGGACAGCAACAGTTAGTCGCATTTTTGATATCTGCGCCATTCGGACGCCAGAAATGTTCCGAAGCGCAGCGATCACGGCGCTGTCCTACGAAATCATCCAGGATACGGCCGATGACTGCAGCGTCCTGTCTTGGTTGATATTTTTGCGCCACAACAACATGCAACTCTACGCAAACATGATTGTCGTTTTAATTGGTCGCGGAGAACTCGTTCTGCAATTTCCAGGCGGAGACCCACAGCGCATGCCAGCCTCATTCAATTTCCCAATTGGGGACATGCGGCTGGGACCTCCTCCCATTGCCATACTCAGGACAACGATCCTACGCCACGCCGGTGAAATCACACTGCGCGTCCAACTTTTACCGGCATTTGAAAAAATCGGACTCGGAGAACTTGCAAGGAAACTCTCCGGAGAAAGATACACGTCAACCATTGGCTATCATCGACTTTGTGATCTAGACCATGAATATTCAATGGAATGTGTTTTCCACTGCATGGCGACACGCAGCGGCGATGGACTTCTCGAGCAGCTCATGGACCGTTGGAATTTGGTGCTTGAATTCGCAAGCGACGGCGATGGGAAGCAATTGGTCGTGCACTATGCCTCGCTAGACAATGGCCCAATGGCAGATTCCATCGAAATTCCAGCCGAATTCGCGAGCATTCACTCGCCGCTGGCTGCACTGAGGAAAGTTTTTCTAAAAAAATCCCTATTCTTAATCGACAAAAGGGTGTTCATTGCAATTGCCATCGACGCCATTTCAATGCTTATGGCAGGCGCAGACCAAAAGGTTGTGGACCGTCTTGTGCCAATGCAAAGAATTATCGCGGATTGCCACCACACAGGCTGCAACGAACTAACCGTCCAAAGGGCGCATCTCATGCGCCGCGTCATGCTTTTTACTCCAAATGCAAGAAGGATTGTCGTGGACAACATCTACGGCGGCATACTATTCGAAGAATGCATCGTTGAACACAAACCGCAATTGGAACTTCTTCGCCGTTTTGGCACCATAACCGCCATTATATCATTCGGCGAAACTTCTTCCCGGCCAAATGTTTACATTTTCATGACAACGCCGGTTGTTATACAATTTATGATGGGCCGTGCCATGGCCGATGAATTTACTGGAAAAAGGGATATGGCATTTTCAGGTTCACCGGAAATTCCGCAATGTGATGCGGAATTTCTAGCAAATGCTACTCCGCAGCTTCTATGCGCGGCCTTGTTTCGTTGCGGTAGAAGGTTCAATTTGGCAGGTGGCGAACTTGTAATGCTGGGCATATCCATGGAGGCAAACGACGAAATGCAAACGCCCGCCTACGGCCACAGCTGCTGCGGAGTCATAGTGGATTCACCATATCCAAATGGCACTGTTACACTAATTCGCACGCAAACCTCTGCCGTCCGACAATCTGCCATCGAAATCTCTCGACTCCAGCTCATGTTATCCGAGGATGAATGTTTTTCCTTTCTCCGTTTCGACAAAGCATTTGAGTTACTGCCTCCGTCTGAACGCTTCGCATTTGTGTGCGCCATTGCGTCTGGAAGTGATGAGCGCGCTCAACTCACCGTCGTCGGTAGTTGCAATGGCAATAAATTCGATGCAGTCCCGATGTCAGCTTTGTCGGAATATCTGACATTGAAATACGGTAAGGTGATATTTCCTCTTCCGGGAAATTGCGTCATAGCAGTTGCCAGGCCGGACATTACCACGCCTGATATCATCGAGCTGTCGAGCTGACTATTTAGGCTTCCCGCGCAGCAGTTCACAGCAAATGTAAATGGCTACGCCGCCGCACAGCGCACTGTCGGCCAGGTTGAAAGTGTTCCAACCGAATGGCGGCAGGCCCATGGCAATGAAATCGACGACATAGCCAAAGCGCAGACGATCAACCAGATTGCCGATAATGCCGCCGCCGATAAGTCCGAAACAGATGGCATTCAACGGTTTACCAAGCTGAAGTCTCCGTCGCCATAGTACGCCAGCTGCGAGAGCCGTAAAGGCAACTGTGCAAAAAAAAATGCGGCATCCGGGAAAAATTCCAAAGGCCGCACCGGAGTTTTCCAAGTAGCTCAGTGCGAGAAATCCATCGATCAAATCAAAGCGGCAACCGGCATTGGCCCTCGCGAAAGCCTTGGCAATCTGGTCAATGCAGGCAATTGCCACTGCAAATAGCGACACCCTAAGCAGTTGGCGATTGCTAGTCGTCGCCATCCTCGCCGCCCATCAGTGAATCGCCGTCACTGTCGCCGGCCACAAACAGCGCACCCTGATCACTGCGCTGCGGCGCTGACCGCCTACGCATCTCCTCAATTTCCCGCTGGCCTTCGAGTGAAAATTTTGCGAACGGTATGGCTGCGAGGCGTTTGCGATCAATTGGTTTGCCGGTCTGCGCACAGACACCGTAGGTGCCGGAAAAAATTCTTCCCAATGCGCCGACAACTTCGTCGAGCAATTCGCGCTCATTTTCCACAAAAGTTAGGGCACGCTCCAGGTCAGCGTGGTCTGCGGCGCCGTCTGCCGTATTCTGCCCAAGAATGCGCAGCCGTTCACTTTGATCGCCGTCATCGCTGCAGAGCGTCTCGGCCCTGTGTGCCGCTATGCGCGCCTGGAGCTCGTCCCGCATGGAAACTAGCACGTCGTAGTTTTCCAGCCATTCGGGCCGGACTGCGCTGCGATCGTATGGCACTGACTCACTGGCACTTCCACCGGGATCAAATCCCAAAATATCAACTATCGACGCCGCCGACCGTTTCCGCGGTCCACTGGGCTCAATTTTTTTCTGCTGCTTCGGCCTTCCCTGTCGCTTACTATCAACCTTCACCCTGTCACGGGCCTCATCGCCGACAACGCCCTGTTCCGCAAGAAGTTGCACTTTCTGCTCCCTCTCGCGCAAAACCTCGCGCACGTCATCCAATGTGAACATTTCGGCGGAAGACTGACGCCTACCTATATCCTGCTGAGCTGCCATGTTATTCCCCACACCCTAGCCGACATGGCGCGCAAATTCAAGTAACACTTTCTGACACCGGCGGCAAACGTGCCAAGAATTTTCACTTAGCAAATCATTTACATGGCGCCAGCAGCGATCGCAGCGCTCTCCGGCGGAACGGACAACGGCCACGTCAACGCCATCGCCCTTGCATTCAACAATCTCCACGGAAGATACGATGAAAAGTTCAGCCAGCTGGTCGCAGTGCTTTGCAGCGGAACCGCGCCATGGACTATCAACGCCAACGGTCACAGTGACAGAAGCTTCCAGTGATTTTCCAATTATTTTATCCCGGCGAGCGTCTTCGAGCTTCCTATAGACCAGCGCCCGCAACGCAAACAGCTCATCCACCTCATTTGCAATTTCTTTGCAGCAGTCGAAGCGGCCAGCGTCCGGCCACTGGATTAGATGGGCCGGATTTTCCGCAAAATCTTCTCCCGTCTGTCTATGGGCGTATGCTTCATCGGCTGTGAACGTTAGAATCGGCGTCAACATGGCAAGCAGCGCCATTAGAATTTCTTCCAGAGCCGTTTGCGCTGACCGTCGCCCGTGGCTCGTCCCTGAAAATGTGTAGAGGCGGTCCTTGAGAATGTCGTGGTATTGGGCTGATAGTGTTGAAGTGCAAAAACTTAGCAATGCACGCTGCGCCCTGTGGAATTCGCAAGCTTCGTAGGAACATGAGACCTCAGCAATTAGCTCGCCCAGCTTAGCAAGTGCCCAGCAATCGAGTGGAAGCAGTTCACCGAATGGAATCGCATCACGTTTCGCGTTGAAGTCGTGGAGGTTGCCCAACAGAAACCGGAGCGCATTGCGAATTGTTCCGTAGGCGCCGCAGACGTGCTCCATGATGCCGTCGGAAATGGCTATGTCTCCGCGAAAGTCTTCCGACGCAACCCACAGGCGCACAACATCAGCACCGTAGCGGAGCACGTAGTCGTCGGCCGATTGTGGCTTGTCGGAGCTCTTTGATATTTTTTTCCTGTCTTCGCCGACGATGAATCCGTGGGTCAAGACGGCGCGGTAGGGCGCACGGCCTGCTGGGCCAACGATTCCACACCAAAGAGATGACTGAAACCATCCGCGGTGCTGGTCGCTCCCCTCAACGTATAAGTCCGCGGGAAATTCCACGGCACCGGCGCTCGCCGGAACTGCGTAGGAACTGCATCCCGAATCGATCCAGACGTCAATGGTGTCAGTGCCAGGACGCAAATCGTCGACGCTCCAAGAACTTGCAAGTTGGACACCGTCGAGGAGCCACCTGGCATCATGCTCGAACCAGCAGTCGGAACCGTATTTACGGACTTTTTCAGCCACGGCGCGAATCACATCTCCGTTGAGGAGCGCGCGGCCCGCACCGTCGAAAAACACCGGCAGCGGAATCCCCCAGCAGCGCTGCCTACTTATGCACCAGTCCGGCCGGTTTTCCAAAAATCCCCGCATGCGATTTTTGCCCCATTCGGGAATCCATTGTACCCGATCGACTTCGCGGAGCGCCTTCTCCCGCAGCAGCTCATCTTCGAGGCGGAAAAACCACTGGTCCATGGCGCGGTAGAAGAGCGGCGTCTTCGAGCGCCAGCAGTGCGGGTAGGAATGGACGATGTGCTTCGCGCCGAGCAAATTCCCTCCACTTCGAAGCAGCGCCATGACGCCGTCGCCGGCGGGGCAGTGACCATCTCCGTCAAGCAACTGCAGTCCAACTAATTCCCTCGGCATTCTGCCGTCGTCCACGTAGCAGCCGCCGTCGTCAACGGGGCAGTAAATCTCCAATCCGTGACGCAATCCAAGTTGATAGTCCTCCATGCCATGTCCGGGAGCGCAGTGAACGCAACCACTTCCAGCATCGGATGTTACAAAGTCCGCTCCGAGAACTGGACTGGGTCGGTCTATGAACGGATGGCGGCAACATAGGCCAACCAATTCTGATCCTCTAAAAGTCCCGACAGATCCAAGCTCCAAGCCGCATTCCGAAGCAAATTGCTCGGCCCGCGACGCGGCGACTATGAAGGTTTCGTCGCCCGACGAAAGTGCTTGGTAGCTAAAGGTTTCGTTAACTGCGATTGCCAAATTCGCAGGAATTGACCAGGGCGTTGTGGTCCAAATGACCACCGATGGGCGCCCGGAGATCGCCAGTTTTTTCCTAGATTCCTCATCCAGAGGGAATTTCACCCAGATGGCCGTTGCGCCGCAATCTTTGTATTCTATCTCGGCTTCCGCCAATGCCGTAGCACATGGAATCGACCAATAGACAGGTTTTTTACTGCGGTAGACGATGCCTCCGTCCACGCAGGAAGCGAAAAATTGCAACACTGCAGCCTCATAGGCCGGATCCATCGTGCGGTAGGGCCTGTCCCAGTCTCCGAGGAGGCCGAGCCGCTCGAACTGTTCCCGCTGCTTGGCGCTGTAGTTTTTGGAGAACTCTGCGCAGGCGCGGCGCATTTGCAGCCTGTCAAAGCTTTCACCCTTGCCGTGCATTAACTTGGAAACTTTGTGCTCGATGGGAAGTCCGTGGCAGTCCCATCCTGGAACGTAGGGGGCGTCGTAGGCGAGCAGTGTCCTGTGGCGGATGATGATGTCCTTCAGGATTTTATTGAAGGCTGTGCCTATGTGCACATCGCCGTTTGTGAATGGCGGTCCGTCGTGCAGAAAAAACTTTTTGCAGCCGCTCCTCGCCCTCCCAATTTTGCCGTAGAGATCAATCTTCTTCCAATGAGCACGCCTAAGCGGCTCCCGTCGAACAAGATCCGCCCGAAGTGGGAAATTAGTTCTTGGAAGATTCAGTGTGTCTTTCAGCTCCATCGTCCGTCCCTGGCCACAGTCCGCCATGCTCTAGGGGCCATTGGACGCCTTGCAACACTTCTTTGCTGCCGCCGCCGAAAATTACGGCGGGGCCAGGCGCCGCGGTGCAGTGCTGAGCCGCTGACAAAATGTCATTTCGCGGCGCCTCTTCAGCAAAAAGCAGATCTGCTGAAGTCGCTGGCACGAAGGAGGTTGTACATTTCGTTAGCTAGTTGCCTCTCCAATAAGAAGCAATAATCTCACGAGCTTTCGCTGATACAGTCCGCACGCGTTTAATAGGCGCTCCTTCCTCGTCAACGGCCTCCATGCCAGACCCATCTCCCGCTCTCTTCATGGTTGCCGATCCATCCAGGCGCTTGCGTTCCACAAATTTGTCATATGCACTTTTCCTTTTTCGCGTTGCGCTACGGCTAGGGATGAGATAGAAGAACCCATTTACGCATGCCTTATGGAATCGACTAATTCTTTTCTTATCTGTGGCAAGTTTGAGAGGATCGCCAATGCTGCAAAATGCCGAAAAGAAAATTGTTTCACCTTCAGTGGTCTGTAGAATCAGTTGGCCGGCACCTGGATGGAAAAGATCTGCAACGTAAGCTTGCACATCCCTTCTGACTGGGACTGGGACGCCGACCGCGGTCACACCCCCATGTGCAACAATTCTTCCACAGACAATTTTCAGCTCCCCAATTTTCGTGACTACCGAAACAACGCGCTCATCGAATGAGTCGCTACCACTTCCAGCACGCGTAGCCAGCCATATGGCATCAGAAGGGCTTCCTGGGTCAAATAGCATAGCAGCGCATGGGATGAAATGTAAAAAAATAGGCGCAATAAAAATTTGTAATTTTTTTGCATTTTTGCCTATTTCCCTCCAGCTCAGTCACTCAGACAGTGAAAAAATAGGCCAACATGCGGCACTCGGTTCGCAAAAAAATTGGTGGAGGGTCTAAAAAAAATTCTAAAATTTTTGTTGTTGCGGCGGGGCCAGGCGCCGCGGTGCAGTGCTGAGCCGCTGACAAAATGTCATTTCGCGGCGCCTCTTCAGCAAAAAGCCGATCTGCTGCCGTGGCAATGGGTCATAGCTCTAGGAAACTTCGTCAGTTATGATGTCCTCAACCTCGATGTAGTGGTCGAGAACTTCCTGGACGATGTCGATGACGTCAAAGCGCTGATCTGTGGAGCGGAACAGTTTAACCGACAATTCCCGCACAAGCTCCGCGAGGCGGGATAGGATAAAGATGCGACTCTCGACGTCGTCGACCTGGAGGTCAAAATTATACAAAATGCCCTCAATCTGCGATATGCTCGGCGACGAACCCTGGACCGTGCGAAGCAGCTCGCGCGTGACGGCCAACCGTTTTTCCTCTGTGAGCGCCATGGAATGGCACAACTGTGACGGTGCGCCGGCCGCAGTCAAGGCAGATCTGGAACGGTCTAGCGCTTTGAGAACTGGAAGCGCTTGCGGGCGCCCGGCTGTCCAGATTTTTTCCGCTCCCTCATGCGTGGATCGCGGGTGAGCATTTTGTTCTTCTTCAAGTCCGGCCGCAATTCAGGCTGCATGGCAGCCAGGGCACGGGCGACGCCGTGGGCGATGGCACCAGCCTGGCCAACTATTCCACCGCCCTCGACCCGTATGCGCATGTCTAGCATGGCATCCATTTCGACGAGTTTTGCCGGTGCAAATGCCACGCGCAGAAATTCATCCTGCGGGCAGTAGCCGCTGGCCGGCTTGCCATTGATCGTTATCTTTCCAGTCCCGCGGACAATGCGCACACGCGCAACGGCGGTCTTGCGGCGACCGGTGGCTATGAATTCTTCCGGTTTTGCTGTGGTTGACGGTGACATCGTTGCAATCTCCTAAAGTTTTTCCGGGTTCTGCGCCGCGTGTGGGTGATCCGGTCCACCGTAGACCTTAAGTTTCTTGATGGCGGCGTCTGCCAGACGATTTTTCGGCATCATCCCCCTAACGGCGTGCTCGACGACAAAACGCGGGTCACGGACGCGCATCTGCGCCGGCGTGCGATACTTTTCGTTGCCCATGTAGCCGGTATAGAACATATATTTCTTTCGGCTATCTTTCTTTCCGCTGAGGCGCACCCTGTCGGCATTGACCACGACTACAAAATCGCCGCTGTCGACGTGGGGCGTGTAGGTGGGCCTGTGGCGCCCGCGCAGGATGTTGGCCACGCGCACCGCCATGCGACCCAAAATCTCCTCGGACGCGTCGAAGAGATACCACTTCTTCGTGGCAGCGCCGTGCTGCTCCTTCTTGGCCAATGTGCTCGTGCTCATCCTACTTTCCTCTGGACATCAACCGGCGACGGCAAAATCATTTGACCAACATCGCCGCCAAAGCTCGTCGCGGCCATATCCTCAGGCTGAGGGCACCGAGTCAAGTCCTTTTCTTTCGCTTTTTGCGGCAAACTTTGCAAATCCTTCACCATTTGTAAAAAATATCTTGCTCTACAGCAGATTCACAGCAAAACTTGGCCCATGGGAACCTGTTGCACCACCAGGCGTCGAATCCTCCTAGCCGCCGCACTAGCCTTGGCGCCGATATTTTCCGGATCTTCTCCGGCATTCGCAGATGACACGGCACAGGTGCCGCCGGCATATGAAGTAGATTTCGACACGTTTAGGGAAGGCTACAAGAAATACAATGACGTCGATGAGCGCTACCTCGCCCCAGGAGATTATTCGGGTCCGCTGTCAAGGGAAGAGATCACATATTTAGCTCACGGCCTCGAAAATTTTGCCAATCTTGATGCGCTATACGCATACCTAAACTGGATGCCGAAGTACATCCAGCGGTGCGAAGTCGGCATACATGCCGCCATGGATTCAGCCGATGAACTTTTGCAAACCGGCGCCATCAATGACACTAAATATCTCGCGACAGATGGTGAGCTGGCAGCTCTTGGAGAGCAAATTAAAAGCGTGAAAAGCGATTTAATCGGTTACATCCAGGAGCATGGCGGCGGCGGCGAAATTGATCTTTCGTCGGTCCAGAAATACGTCGACGATGCGATTGGGAATCTCGCCAAAAATTTGCAAAATGGCGAAGTAAATGGCAACAGGACCGGTCCGGAACTAGTGACAACGGAAAGATTAAACAATCTTATTGGGCAGCTAAACCATGGCAAGCTCAGTCCCGAACATGGAGCGGCGCAAATACTTGCACTGCACTCGGATCTTGAAAAACTGAAGGATGCACTCGAAAGAGGAAAAATTGATTTTTGGAAGCAGCAAAAATTGGCAACGGTGGAAGATATTAGAGACCTAAAAGAAGCTCTTGAGAGCGGCAAATTGACCAATACTCCAGGCTGCGGAAACAAGATCCTTGCCACAAACAGCGACCTCAAATCCCTAAAAAATGCACTGAAACAGGGGAAGCTTCCCCATTGCGAAGCACAGGTTCTGGCAAAAACGGATGACCTTACTGCCCTGGAAGATAGCTGCCTCAGCAAGACGGAAGCGCAAGCAACCTATGCCACATCGGCATCGGTGACCGATAGCGTTGGCAATGCCATCGACGCACTAAAGGCGGACCTAAAGGATGGCAAAATCGACAGCAAAAATGCTCTCGTGACCATTGATCTGCTAAATAGACTAATCGGATGCAGCCACGTCCACGGCTGTGACGGATTTCAGGCATGCGATTGCACGGTTGGTGCCGCAACGGAGGAAGTGTGCTGCACGGCAGGCGATTGCAACTGCCACTGTGGGCAGCCGACTTTGGCCCTAAAGTCAGACGTCGCCGCATTAGATGCTAAGTTGAAAATTCTTAGGGCCAAGTTGGAAGAGGGGAAAATTTACAAAAATGGCAGCACGCAATATCTCGCAACGGTGGCAGATCTAAATAGCTATGCAACGAAAAGCGACCTCACAAACTATGCTGTAACGGACGGCTTAGATGGCACATACGTAAAAAAAGAAGACCTCAGCGCCTATGCAACGAAAAATGACCTCACAAACTATGCTGCAACGGACGACTTAACTGATACATTTGCAACGAAAAGCGAGCTCAACACCTACGCGACTACGGAGGCACTAAACAACAGCCTTAGCGACTATCTCAGCAAAAATGATGCTGAAGAGAATTTTGCGAAAAAGAGCGACCTGCAAAGTAGCCCAACCAATAGCGGCGACCTTGAAAACCTGAAAGAACAGCTCAAAAATGGTACCATTGAGGATGGAGGCGATAGGGTGTTGGCCACGCTGGAGGACCTTTCTGCACTCAGCGAAATAGTAACAGGACTCACAGAAAAACTTTCCACGTTAGAAAGCACCACAGACATACACAGCTCGAATTTTGCTAAGCTTGCAGAATTCTACGAAAATGTGGCGAAACTCCAAAACGCATATGATGCGCTGCACGGCCAAATCGTTGGAGCCTCGCCTGCTAGGTACCAGCGCTACGCGGAAGTGTTCCCCCACGGCGACCTTACGCGGGCCAAACTTGAATTGCTCGAAGTTGGCCTCCACTCCGGCACGCAGCACGTGGCAAACTCATACGCCAGCGGGATGTTTGTCTCAGCCTTCGCCGGCACAACGCGCTATGAGCCCTATGATGACGACAGCGACTTCTGGCTGGACGGCAAATTCCACGGGCTTGTACTTGGAGAAGCCTATGTGTCACACTCAATGAACAGCTCCATGCGCTATGGAATCCTAGTTGGCTGCGGCAGAAACAGAGTCGATTGCGCCGGCGAAACAATAAACTTCGGCATAAAGACAACGCAGCACGATTCCTGTTTCGCAGCTGTGGCATCACACTTCGACCACATGAGTGCACACAAAAAGCGCACGACACTTAACGTACTGTGCGGCTGCAGCAGAGGCAAGAATTCTTCCGCCCGCATCAGCGTCCAGGGCGACGAATACCTGGCAAGGTTCAACGATTTCGGCGGGCACTGCTTCATTCTTTTATCGCAGAATGTCCTACGCTTCGGCTCCGTGCAATTTGGCCCCTGGGCTGAAGCGCGCTACAACTACGTCCGCCACAAAAAATACGAAGAAACCGGCAGCGGCCCGAGCAGGGCAAGTCTATCGGAAGTCAGCCACGACATCGGAGTAGCCATCGTAGGCATAAACCTGGAATTTGGACAGCCTAGCATTGATCCGGACTTAAAATCGCGGCTATTCGTCCGCGCAGGATTTGAAACAAAACAGAAGCAACGCCATACGACTGCAGTTGGATCGGCTGACAACTTGGAAAATCCATTCATCGCAAAAGTCAACGACCACTGCCGCAAGGGGAAAGCCGTGGCAACAGTCGGCGCAAAAACTGGCATAGGTCGCCAGTGTGAACTCGCCATGTACGGCACCGGAAAGTTCTCCAGGAAAGAGTACACCAGCGGGTCACTGGAGGTGTCGCTCACGTGCCTTTTTTAGTGGGAGGCGTCCTAAATACGGACGGATCACCATCCGTCGCCGGTTTAGGCCCATCGAATTGAGCTTTCGCGACAACCCCCAACATCTCTTCCTGGATACGTTTCATTGGATCTTCATTCGCCAAATTAATCAACGCATCATCTTCCGGTGACGGCGCGTCGGCGTCATGTTGCTCTTCCGATGCAGGTGGCGTTGGGGCATCGGCTGCGCGCCTCCTTGCATTTTCTTCACGCCGCCAGGCGGAAACGGCACCACCCTCACCCTGTCTTTGCGGCAAAATAAACCTCGCATTGCCCGGAACGTCCCTCCGCAACCGCCGACCATTTGGCATAAATATACCAGGCCTCTCCGGCATATCCTCCAGCTCTCGCACATCCGGCAACTCCGACGTAGCGGCACATTCGGGCACCGGAGGAAGTTCCGCTGGCACAACGGGAGCAGGAACTACTCGTTCAACGGGCAAATATTTTCCACTAGTTTCGTCTTTGCGCGGTTGAATATCCAGCACAACGCGCTGTAAAAAGGCATCTGCACAGCCATATCCCCCAAGGACATTTGCAACAATCGCGACCGATGCCCTGGCTTCCTCTATGTGCGTAAAATCTCCTTCATTGCGGACCCGCGCGTAGTACGTATTTAGTATGTCCGCAAACATTGCCGGCAAGTCTTGGCTGCGACAGATGGGGGTGGCGCTCTCGGCAACCATATCGAGCAAGCAGGCAACTACCTGCATTTCGCGCGCCATTCCAGGAAATTTTTCAATTCTCGACTGCAGCACATTATAGGATTTGGCGAGCGTGCTTTTATTTACTAGCGCGACATAAATTCCACAGGTGATAATTGCCAGGGCCCACCATATGACGATTTCGCGCCGGTCTGGCTTATCTCCTCTGACAAGCCTATCGACATTGGCAACGAAGCTTTTCGTCTGTTTATTGACTACAACAGTCAATTTCCTATTTTTAGCGCCCATTTCAAGATGAACACTTTCTCCAACCTTCGCATCCACAAACCGTGAGGCGAACTCCATTGCGATACTTCCATCGCCACCTTTCATGTGGAAGCCTTTTCTAAAAACAATCGGCACACCAGGTCTGCCCCATGAATAGTGGCCTTTTTTCTCCAATAGCGTGTCAAATTCGCCTGGAGCCGTGGTTGGCTCAATACCTACCACCCAGTTATCGTTAAACATGGAAGGTGGTTCATCGCTGGAACCTACGCTGTGCGGTGGATTTGCCATTGGGTTATTTTAGCAGCTATGGCGAAGCAGTCAACTGCGAAAAATTGAATTATTCAAACTGCCATTGTGCGAAGCGTTTGCGCAAATCCACTTTTTTTATCCCGCCGTGGAATGTGCAGTTTTCCATTGCGCAGATCGTGAAAAATCTCTCAACGGGCTGCGTGAATTGGTGCCCAATAATTTCGCTATTTCTCGCAGCGGCACTTTGCGCGGCCGCCGCATGGCTTTTCGCAGTGCTCCGCACGCGCAGCAAAGAACTTATCAGTGAACGTAATCTCCGCGAAGCCGCGGAAACCGATCTCCGCGAACTCGTAGAAAAATTTCATGCCCTAGACCGCGAATATGCCGAATTTCGAGGACGAGACAGCGAACGAAGGCAGATTAACGACGAAAAAATAGCTCTCCTGGAGAAAGTTCGCAAAGAACTGGAGACGGCATTTGGCGCAGCGGCAACGAAGGCATCGGCCGAAGCATTGGCCAAACTGCAGGAAAGCAATGCGGTGAATGGAGTTGCCCAACGGGAACGGCTGGAAAACGTTCTGAAGCCTATGCGCGACTGCGTGGATCGGCTCGAAGGTCGCGTGCAGCAAAACGATCGCCAATGGAACGAATCGATGGCTAGGTTTGAGGAGCAAATTCGACAGATGCTGCTCAGCAATAAAGAATTAGACATTGAAGCCAAACGGCTAAACCGCACGCTGCGCCAGTCCCATCTCCGCGGCCGCTGGGGCGAACTTCACCTGCGTCGTTTGGTGGAAATGGCTGGAATGCGGGAACATGTCGACTTCGACGAGCAGGTGGCCGTTGCAGCCGACAGCGGAACTTTGCGCGCCGACATGGTCATCCACTTGCCAGACGGCCGCAATGTAATCGTTGACGCCAAGGCAGTAATGGAAGCCTACGCGGCGGCCGAAGAAGCGGACAGCAGCGAACGGCGGATGGAATTGCGCAAGCAGCACGGGCAAAATGTCTTTTCCCGCATCCAGGAGCTCGGCAGGAAAAACTATTGGAAATTCTTTGCAGCCACATTCGACTACGTAATTCTCTTTCTCCCAGGTGATAACATATACGCTGCAGCCCTGGAGGTCAGACCGGAACTGTTCGACGAGGCCGTCGAGCGCCATGTCCTACTAGCGTCTCCGATGACGCTACTTGCCCTCCTAAAAACAATCGCCAGCGGCTGGGCACAGTCGGCAACGGCGAGAGAAGCCAACGCCATAGTTGATCTCGCAAAGGTCCTAATTGAACGCACGCAAGTTGTTTGGGAAAAGCTATCAGATACGGGCAGACATCTTCGCCGCACCGTCGATTCCTACAACGGCACCGTCGCGTCCATCGAAAGCCGCCTTCGGCCGACGCTACAAAACTTTTCACGAATGAAATCGCTTCGCAGCGAAGAACCTAAGCCACTCGAACAAATAGAAACGTCAACCAGATCAATGACGTCCGAAGAAGTTGGTGAAAACAACTGCGATAAATAGATCTGCCACAAAGACTAATTGCGAATGCCTAGGGAATTGTGCGCCACCGGATATTTTTCATTGACATCCGCAATATCGCTCACAGCATCTCATTTGGCTTCTGGAGGATGTCGAGCTCGCCGGCACGCATTCTTCTCCTGACATTACAACAAAGGGTGCGTTGAACTTCATGCAAAGGCGTGACCCAAGGGTCGCTACGGCAGCATGAATAGATGCTCCCACCTGCACATAAAACAGGCACAGAAATGCAAATCGGTGGAACGCTCTCTCCGGAAGTCGAGGTCTGCCGCTACTCAATTGGCACAAACGCATCTTTACCAACGGCGCCGCCTATGCCGGACTTCTCGTATACGGCATGGAATCCATGGGAGCTTATGGCGGTGGCGAACAGTACGGCAGTTAGAATTTCATTTGCTACCACGTTGCTTGCGTAGAACACGCGCCAGGCGATGAAAAATTGCGCGCGAATTTCCTGAAAAAGAAATCCGAAAAAGATCAGCTGCAGAAGCACTATGATGCGAACGCCAATGAGGCTTCTATTGGGATCATTGGCAAGTTCGGTGATGCGCCAAAATGACGATTTACTTGAATCCGAAATCTGCGGCAGCAATTCCTCCACGGAGAAAACCGTCAACAGTGCCACGTGGTTAACTATGTTCACAGCCGTTGCCACCAAATCCTTACTTATATCATCTGCCGGCAAACTATTCGCAATCAGCAATTCAACGACATCATTTGACATCGATTTGCCGGATTTTTCAATCAGCGCAGCCAGCGTCGGGAATGCGGAAATGGAGTCTGGCACGCCGCGGGAAATGCCAAGTAGCTGGATATTTACGGGAAATGTTTGCCGCGGAGCAAGGACGCAAAATGCGTTCGCCGGCTGATCTGCGAAGCCAAACAAAATCTCTTTGATTTTCTCTCTGCCGCCATTTCCATCCGCTGCAGCATTATTGATTACTAGAACCAACTTCTTGGCCTGCGCCTTGCTGAGTGTGGCAACAAATTCAACAATTGTCCTGTCGCGGCGAAAAGTATCTCCGCTGTCATCCAATCTCGTGTCAGTTAGGTTCGTCGAGCCATCGCGCACAGCGGCCGCGGCACCGCTTATTGCGATTGCATGCATGACCTCGAATAGCTGCTCGCCGCTGAGATTATCTGAAAGCTTCCCCCTGGCGCTGAAGAATATGTGATGCTGAATGGCAATGCGCATTTGCTGATCCAGTTGGCTACGTTCGGCATCGAGCTGCGGTTCCAATTTTACCAAAACATCATCACTTAACCTGCTGAACAATTCGCGGCACACGGCGGCAGTCGGGAAGCCGGCGAGAGGCAAAACACTAGTTTCGTTGTACTTCATTATGGCATTCAACCCAAGAACCAACTGCCGCTCACTGAGAGCTCTGCGCTGGCTATCTGAACCGCACATGAGCAGGTATCCAAAGAAAAGATCGCGCGCAGCATGGTCTGGGCGATAGTCGGATCTAGCCAGCTGCGGATCCAATGTCTCCTCATTTTCAGTGAAAAGCCCTCTAACTTCGTCGGGGCCAATTACCTTGGCAAAATTTTTAAACATCTCGCCTTTGCAGCCATCAGTGGCCTGGCTCAGACGAACAAACTGCAACACTTCGCGCGGAGCTTCCTCGGCAAGAAAAGCTAAAGCACAGGAATTTCCGCTCAATCCCTGCACAATCCTTCTATAGTTTGGCGAAAATTTAACTTCTCTCGGGTGATTGGAAAACCCATTGCCATGCACTTCGGACGCTGCACTTCCCCGATCACATACCGCAGAGCCAATGGCATGTGCCGTATCGTTGATTAACTTTTTTTCCTCTTCGGCAGTCACAGGTCCAGCGGCAGCCGGTTGCAATCTGGCTCCATAGAAATTTGCAAACGACACGCCGCAAGTTACTCCACTAACCACTTCTTGATGCTGGCTTCCTAGACGTATCCTTCGCTGATTTTCTGCGGCAGTAACACCTTCTATCGCACCGTCGATTTGCTCCCTAGTTAGCGCGTTAACTGCTTCCACACCACCAAACCGCAGAATTGCCATCGCCACCAATGACCCTGTGAACTTTTCGGGCCCAGTTTCGAGCCCAGCAACTATGGCCGGACCTGCCGCAGCTATGGCCTGCCGAGCAGGCAATGTATCTATAAAAGGACATTGGCATCCAGCATTATATCCATCGTCTACAGTTTTAGTTAGCTCCAAATAGTTAATCCCGCCAATTTGCGTGCCATTTGCTGTGGAAAACACTTGTTGGGCGTTCTCCGCAGTAAGTGACAGATTGACTAGCAGTTTGGAGTTTTCGCCAAATGATTCATATCTGGCGCCCGCACCTGTCAGCTGCGATGGAACTTCACGCACGGCCCTTGCCACTTGATCTGCGTTTTTTCCGTCGGCTACTTCAAGTAAAAATTCTGTAAGTTCAGGGCTCGCCCGCATCGACTTTGCAAAATCATCGACGTGTCTTCCTGGAATAGCACGGTCACCGACCGCAGCAATGACCCACGAGTCACCGCGTATTTCCTCCTCCTGGCTGGACTTTATTCTCTCTTCGAAGCCGAAATCAAAAATCGGACCGGAAATGGGCGCAAAAAAATCAGCCCCACTTCCGTCGTATGATTTAATTGTTTCTTGGCTGCCGTATATGAATACTCCACAAAACAGCTTCGCGAGAAATGTCGCAATGTGCTTTTCGTAGTTCGCCGAATTGGCGGATCCCCTTTTCCTGATAATGCTAGCCCAGCGTTTTGCAGTTTCAAAGTCAACCTTCGCAAACATCCTAGTGCTAGCCTCATCAATTTCCTTCGCAAGATCGGTATTGCCATCATCTCTTGCGAGGCATGCAGCTTCCGCTATGGTTGGCAGACTTTTGCAAATAAGCGTAAATACGGAATTGTCGTCTAGTTTGCACGCCAAACTAATATTCTCCGTAGCGCCACCTTCTGCATTAATGTCGCAGCCATTCGCCAGTGCAAACATGAACGCATATGGATTGCCAACGAAGCAGCTATTAAATTTAGCGTCGCTTGGTGTTAGGCCGCTCAAAGTGCAAAGCGAATAGCCACCCAATGTGGCGTGCGCACTAGCTATGATCGCACCACTAAGGCTTTTTTCATCGTCTTCGATTTTACTGGGGGAGCCAATGGAGAGCTGAGTGGTAACAAGTGCCAAAAAAACAGCAATATTCGAGTCAACAGCCCAATCATCGGCCTGCTTTACGTTGCCACTATCCATACCTGTCATAGCAGATACCACGATCAATAGGTTGCCCAATGTGCCAGCGAAGTAAAGGTAAAAAAATGCAAAATCGCTCGATTTGCGGAAGCCTCCGCTGAAAATGGCGACGCGCAAAAATTTTACAGCCGCTAGTTAAGGTTTTTTGTGGCGCGCATTGGCATTTTAGCTGTTCGTCAATGTCTGCGGCAAATTTTCCTGTGAGTTTTTTTGACTCAGCCATTTGCGCCGCACTGCGAATTCGCGCGCAATTTGCTTTTTAAGCGAAATGGCGGCCGGCAATTAGTTCAAATACACGCAATCGCCATTCGGACACCCTTGACATTACAAAAAAAAATGCTTCCATGTGGGCAAATGGGCGATCCAGCAGTCAGTCGGCAACAAGGCAGTCCTGAAGCAGCACCTGCTGCGGCTGTAGTCGAACAAAATGAGCTACCAAAGCGATATTTTGATGCCGTCAAAGAAATACTGAACTCAGGGGACTTGGAAAAAATCGCCGAGTTCGATCCGCTACCTAGAGTTGACTCAGCTTGCGATAAATTTCTTGTCGCAATTCGTTCCATCGCACTTTCCCCTGACAGTGCTGATAGTTCGAGCAGGCTCGAATTGCACCTCGTCGACAGCAATGACGGCAAGCAAATTGAATACAATGGCAATTTAAGCCCAGTAATTCTGTATTTGCTGTCCGCAAACACCTCGGTGTACTTCAGCGACCTAGATGAACCAACGCGTTTCTCTGACTTCATCAGCCCCTGGTACTTGTGCGAACTAATTCATGGCAGCTTGAAACTATGCGCCGGTATAAAATCCTTACCGAGTGGTAGCCATTTTTCGTCGGCGACCGAAATTCCACTTGAAGCGGCACTTAATGCGGCAAATGCCAGAGCCATTGAAGGCGTAATTAGTCTGGCGAAAGCAATGCAATCAAAGGGCTACGGCGACGAATCTACCAGGTGCATGAATGTTGGCACAATATTGCTGTGGATGGCATTGCTATCAGGAGATGATGCTATTGTTTCTGCGGTAGGTCAATTGCGAATTCCGCAAGCTGATCTTGATTCACTATTGAATTCCGACAGACGAATTGATGTGCTGGTTGGAGATGCGTCAAAATCAATCGACGCAAATGGATTTCTTTCGCGATATCTAACTTTCAAACCAAATGCTAGATGTGGGCTTGGCCCAGAACTCAATGATGGGGTCGGCGAAAATCTGAAAATCCTAGCTAGAAATAGTCCAGCACTCCTTGGTAAACTGTTCTCTGCCAGTGCTGACGACGTCAAGAAGGAGTGGGTAGAGCTACTCACTAGAATGATCATCAAAGAAGAATTGACTGGATCCGAAATTGAAAAGCTGCTAGAGGCGCTGCCGGTTGAGTTCTTTGGGCTGCTAAACCGTTGCGCCAAAACGGAATCTGGAGATGTCGAGCTGCCTCTGTTTCAACACATGTTTGAGCATTGTTCAGCCAAGCAACTGGAGGCAATAAACCCAAAATGGCTTGAGGACGTGTCATGTCTTGGCGGATATGATGCCGCATCAAAGGCCGCCCGCCACAGGTGTAGGGGTGTCAACGAGGCCTACAAATCCATTCCGAAGAATATCGTTGGCAGTCTGACTGCCCCCAACGGACAGGCTCGAAATTACACAGTGCTGCACATTTTGGCAGGTGTTTTGACATACGGCACCGCAGAGCAAATCGCCGCCATCACAAATGAACAACTCGATGCTCTGGCGGAATTCAAAAGAGATTCATTTAATGCCTTACTAAATTCAATTGGCACAGAAATTAGTGAGAATAGTGCGCTTAGCTACGAAGATAAAATCGGTAAGGACTTTGCCATCAGAGTTAGTTCACTTACGAACGACCATTACAACTCGGCGATTTGCAAACATCTACTGCGGAATTGTGCTTCAAGATTTTTAAATGCCGCCAACGATAACTATGGAATATTTATGCTTAGAGATTCGGCTCGACTACTCGAAGTCATTAGCTCCATCGACTTTGAGCGCTTAGTAATTGACGACAAATCCAGCAAATCGTGCCTTGCATTCGCCATGGTTGCCATATTTGGAGCGCAACATTCGAATGATCAGAGAATTAAAGATAAATCCGCAGAGCTCATTCGGCAATGCGTCACAGGAGAACAAATTGCCGCGGTAGCAAACGCCATTGAAAGTACATCCGTGCCTGGCTCAGATTTCGCAACAGCTGCAGTTTTGACGAAGGCTTTTGGTGATTTCACAATTGCCGACATGCGTAAATCAATCAGAGGCACAGAAGCACTTAGTCGATACGTCGCATATATCAAGGACGCTAAGCCGGCACAAAATAGCGGCAGTGCTAAACTCAACGAAGCACTTACTAGACGGCCGGTACGCACAAAACATGCCGGCGACTCGGGATTAACTTCCGCAACGTCAGCCGCACGGGACACCATTGACGACAATGTCGCCGCCATAGTTACTACATATGAAACGAAAAATCAAATCGCCGCGCACATCAACCAATTAGTTGACATCTTTTTTAATGCGGAACAGGCGGCTAAATACCTTCGCAAAGCACATATAAAACCAATTCTAGATGCCATTTATGCCGCCGGAGACCGACGTTTCAGTGACGCGCTTGATATTGTCTTTTCCGATGGTGGCCCACCTGTGGCAATCGAGGTGATTTCTGACTGGATCAAATCACTGAATGACGTTAAAACAGCAGGCGCTAAAACTCCAGAAACGGCCATTGGAGTCTTCGCATACATTTTGGCAAATCCATCAAAGAAGATCAAACTTAACGGTCAAGACGTAGCGCTGTTTGATATTGTGCTTAAAAAAACGATCAATTTCACCAACGCCATAGAGTTAACGCTTGACCAAAGTTATGCTCAAAAGCTTGCCGACAACGGCTTGCCGTCGACGGCGGGTGAGCTAGTAGCCAAATTGGAAGCAAAGCGCCTGCAAGAAATATTTGCCACACTGCCGCCGCTTACTGCTGCATCCGTGGAAAGCAATTCAAGAGCTGCTGAATTTTACGCCGCAGCCATATGCAAAATACTAGAATCTGTGAATAGACACATTACCTTTCTCGAAAAGCATAGTGAAGCACTGCCTGCCCTGCTGGAAATTGCCTATGGTAGCGGTCTGATGCCGCTGGCGCAATTGGCTGAATGTGTGCGTGACTGCGCGAGTCGTACTATTGGAGAGAAAATGCTTTCCGCTGCGCTCAACATAATAAAGACCGCGGACGACAATGACCTACTATCAATAGTCGATCAGCTGAATATTGAAAATATGCCAGAACATCCTCCACAAAAAAATGATATCATCAATGCCGCTTGCTATCACATTGTTTTCAGTAAGCCATCTCTCCTAAAATCGGTTGACGATGCGCCACTTACAATTATCTCCTGCCTTGGAAATATAGCGGCTGGATGCGACGGCGAAAAAACGATGGCAGACGCCATCTACGAGTTAACCGATGGGGATTGTGCGCAATTCCGCCAAGCTGTTGTTGAGATGCTCGCAGAGCATGCCATTACGCCGTTTGTCAAGCCGGTCATGGCCGCCATAACAGCGTCTCCTGCCGGCGACGGCAGCCAACAGCAACCGACTGGCGACCAGGACGCATCACAGCCAACATCGTCTTCTGCAACAAAATCCGCCGCCGATTTCACACTACTTGCTAAACTAACGGCCGGAACCGGGAGAAGTGGCAATATCCTGATTGCCTACCAATCGCCGGACGACGGCGGCATCGATCAGGCAACCAGAGTCCACATTATAGCCGGAACATCAACGCTCAAAAAACTAAATTTGGAACGCTATGAAAGTGGACTTGCAATTCTGCGAGGAGCCATGGACGCCGCCGAAAACGGCAAATCCGTAGCCGGCTATTGCATTATTTGCATTTTCATCATATTCTTTTTCGGATTCCTATTTAGGACAATGCGCGAAATCACGTGGCTCGTGTTTTCCGTCCTAACAATGGGCCAAAAAGCGGCAGAAGTTGCAAAAGTTGGTCTAAAAATTGCCGGCAAGAGACAGGAAGTCACGAAAAAGCTTCCCAAGCCGAAACCTGGAATCACTCCAGATACGAAAAAAGAAAAACCTGAAGAAGATACTGCATAGTAATCTTGCCAATGTTCCGCCATTGGCTTTTCGATTGGCGCAGCCAGCGCTAACACAATGGAACGCATCGAAAGCAGACGCAACGGCCGCATTTTGCACCTGGTTGAGCTGAGAAAGGCCGACGCCAGGCGGCGCAGTGGACATTTTTTCATAGAAGGGCGCCGCGAATGCCTGCGAGCGAAGGGAAACGGCATTAATCTCTTGGAAATTTATCTGGATGAATCTGCAGCTGCCGACGGCGAATTTGTTAAAATATTCTCCGGGAATTGCCGTGTTTTTATGCTGCCCAGCAGCGTTTTTGAAAAAATTTCATTGAGAGAAAACCCCGATGGCGTGCTAGCACTGGCTAAAATCCCTGAGATGAAACTCCCTAAATCACTTGCGCCAAACCCGCTGGTCATAGTCGCGGAATCCATCGAAAAACCCGGAAATCTGGGGGCGATCCTCCGCACAGCAGATGCCGCCGGCTGCAACCTCCTAATCGCAACCGATCCGCTCATGGATTTTTGGAATCCAAACGCAATTCGCGCCTCACAGGGGGCGATTTTTTCCGTTCCAGCGGCAATCTGCGACAACGGAGATGCGCTTAAGTTTCTCCGCAATAACGGCATTTTCATTGTTGGAACCGGCCCCAGCGCCGAGAAGTGCTACTGGGATTCGATGCCCATGGGCCCACTTGCAATTGCCATAGGAAATGAGCACAATGGACTCAGTGCCTTCTGGATGGAAAACGTCGACCTGTGCCTGCGCATACCGATGTGCGGCAGCGGATCAGACTCGCTAAACGCCGCAACGGCAGCTGCCCTTTTCATCTACGAGGCAAAGCGCACCGGACACTAAACAGCCACGGCATTGGGTGGCACCCGTTTCTTCATTGCCATGAGCAAATTGGCAAATTCTACTTTCGTCCTTCTCTTGATGCATGGATTTGGACGAAACTTATCACCATCCCAATAAAAAACGAGCCATTGCGTCGAATAGGAATCAGTTTTACTATCGTCCTTAACTGGCGCAAAAATCTGCATCACACGCGGCGACTTCGGATCCGCAGCAATTCTTCTTGCTTCATCGGCGCAGTCACGATACAATTTGACTTCAAACGCCACCCCAGGAAATTTTTCTTTCAGCAAGGCTTTCCCGGACGTAAGTCGCAGCTCATGGAGCTTATCAGTGAACCGATTCGCAATTACAGCTGCTATGTATCCAATATGCGCAAGGCGGTTTCTCCCTCTGTCTTTAGAGCTAAATTCGACTACGCCAGCGCCGTCCTTTTGGGGATCAGCCTGCGGCACCCTACGGCTACCAAACAAGCCAAGTCCATCATCGCCAAGACCGTGTAAAATAACACTAGCACAATCGGCAAGTACTCCGCCAAAATCAGCCCGCTCATCCTGCGTCAACGGGCGCTCGACTAAAAGATTCAAAAACCCAGCAATTTTTGTAGCGCAAATAAAGGGATCGACTTCCCTAGCGTCCAGGCCAGCAATGGGCGTAATTGCAATCTTTGCGCCCTGACCGAAGTTAGCGAACCATGCATGGGTAGACAAAATATCCGGCACGCCAGCCATAATCAAATGTCCATCTGGGAATTCGTTCAATTTTAAATGCGCTTCAATGTCGCGAAACTGATCGGCAGTCAGAAGACTGCCGTTGTACTTATACACCTTCGCGGCATCTGGATTGAATCTATCCTCAGTGGTTTTACTCGGATCGATTTTTTTACCGCCATCTGGGAAATAAGCTCGAATTGATTTTACGCTATCCGCGCTATTTGCTAATGGACTTAACATGGAACGGTTGCTGTGCGCGGCGCGTGCCTTTGTCAATGGCATTTTTTATGGAGCAACTAGGAGCGAACTGATCTTGGCGCAAAAATACCGGCGCAAATTGTTACCGGTGCGATTTGTGTCGAACGCGGATCCGGAACGGCTGCACACAAAAAATGATTTAAAAATGCAGGCCTATTCCCAAGAACAGGCAGCGAACGGCCAAAATTTTTTCTAAATGCCGGTCTCAATTCTATTTGGCTTGGCGCTTTGTCGGAACGATCTCCAAAAAACCTCGCCACGGGAATCGATGGGGCGACGCTTCTAGTGGCGCCACTCCTCCAACCTGGCAACTCCCTGCGCAGCATTGGCAAACCGTAGCGAACGCGAACGCCGTAGAAGAGATCGCGGCCCCAGCCAGTTGCGCAGTTTTCCATGTATATGCCGTCCGCATGCAGGCTGTTGACAAGCTTCGTAAGCTCTGCAAAATGGTTACTTCTATTGGAGACCGCGATTGTTTTTACGGGCTCCATTGGGCCATAACCTCTTGCCGTTGAAACAGTTAGCATATCTTCATCCACCTCAATTTTCATCCAGACCGGTTCGTAGTAGCCGCTCTCCCGCTCGAGCATGATGCCAATGTGCTCGAGTTTTTGATCAATTAGCACTACGCTATCGTAGATTTGGTGCGATATTTCGGCGTCGAACAATGCCTGTCTAACCGCCAATAGATGAGCTACTTCCCTGGATGGATCGATCGAAGCAATGTCGGCGCCGAGAAGTTTGAGCATGGCGTCAAAGTACGTTTCAAACCCCATGGCCATGTGTTTGCCTATGAAGTTTTCAAAAAACAAACTTGCGCCATCGATGGCCAAAACGTCACTGACGTAGTCGACGGCGAGTTCAGCACCGGCGTCGAACCCGCTCCATCCCATCTCGGAGCTAACAAAGCGTGCCTTCGGAACTATTTTGTATTCGTCGCGAAGTTGGTCTCCCCTTTCCCTTTCGATGACGCCGATCGCCGACTCAACCTGCGCCAGAAATTGTTCGGCGCTGCGTCTATCGCGGCGGATCGCAGCCAGAAGTTTTTTCGTGCGCTCGTAGCGCTTTTTACTGAATTCGTCTTCCCTTGTCTTGAGAATATCCAATTGCTTTTCCGCGGCGGCCTCCTGGGAGCCAAGCATTTCGACGTCAATTTTCGCACATTGCTTGGCGTAGTTTAGCAGATTGTGCTGCTCGGCCACGGACTTCGACTGCTTTTCCGCGGCAACGAGAAGTCGCAGCAGATGTGGCGGATAGTTTTCAAGATCGCCGGCGTGCCTGGACCAAAGTTGTTTCCATGTGACAGTTTTGCGCTCTCCGCTGCCACCGGCTTTTGCCCTGTCAATGGCAACGTCTTCGCGGCCAACCTCCGCGCCGCCGGCGGAAGCCAATTCTCCATCTTCATCCGATTCCAGTTCACCTTCTTCGTGGAAATCATCGCCATCGCCACCGTCGTCCGGCTCATCAACACCAAGTGAGAGCGGCAGAGCATCATCGTCATCTTCATCGTCGCTGCTGCGCAGATCCGTTTTTTTTGCCGATGAACTTTGCCTGCGCTGGAAGATGTTGGATAGCTTCTTCGCAAAATTGACATAGACTCCCGGTGCGGCGCCAGATTTCACATCACTTGGCAGGTGAAGGAGCTGAGCAAATTCGCCAGCCAGCTGAGCCTTTTTCTGCTCCGCAACCAAATTTTGGCTGCGCCCCGGCAATTCCGACCGCCTGCCATCGGGAGCGACGGTCACACTATCTCTTTCGCGCTTTCTCGCTTCCGAGACGGCCATTGCATTGGCACTTGGCACAAAAGGGATTGTATCCTTCTTTTTTTCGTCAACCCTGGCAGCGGCGGCGGCATTGCCTAGCTGCACGCTCCTCACCGTCTTTGCTAGTACATCTTTTTCGTCCACGGCCGCAGCATGGTGGATAATTTTCCACGGCGGTGCGAGATTTATTCATCGCACTCGACCCAAACTCAATCAAATCGCGCAAAAAAAATCTTGACTCGCCGGAAATATTTTGCTTAGAGAACACCATGCGTCAGCCTTTCCCTCCGTATACTTCTCGCGAAACCCATAGCATCTACCACCCTGGCCGTGGCACGGTGGAAAAAGTTACATATTGCACCGTGACACCTGACCCTGACATTGTGCCGTTGCCGTACGTGAACTGTTTGACCTTTGGACTAATCTTCACCGCGTTTGTCGCTGTTGTCATCGTGCTCGTTATTGTGCAATTTTTTATTTACATCCTGGCAGCGGCAGCAATTGCAGCGGCAGCCTGCGGGATTGCCTACTTCATAATTCAGCACAAAAAAGAAAGTCACAGCAATGACCAACTCCCAGAAAACGCTAACGCTACTGGTAGGGTCCAGGTCATTGATGAAAGACCGCTTAGAGGAGCCGGCAGACAGCCTGCGCCTGCTGATGGAATTGATACAACCGTCTCGTACCCGCACGCACCAAACACTAAGAGACCACCTCATCCTGTCGCTCCAGATGGATTGTTCGGCGACAGCGCGCAAGATTAATGTTAATTGTCAGCTGCTGTTGCTCCACGAAAGTAGCGGAGAAGTAGATCATTTTTTCGAGGTCATTCGCGAATCCTGCCCCGGCGTTTCCGTTGCGAAATGGCACGGCGCCATGGAAGAGTGTGAACGCGACAGCGTTCTCAACGGGTTCCGCTCATCGGAAATTTCCATTGTAGTTGGCACCGGTCCGGCGGTGTTTCTTCCGGCGGCAAATCTCTGCGCCATAGTTGTTTGCGGCGAAGAAAATCCAGCCCATTTCCACAGCCGCCACGGCATGCACTTCCACTGCAGAGATGTGGCCATTGAGCGGGCAAAACTGGAGAACATCAAATGCCTGCTGCTGAGCCAATCTCCTTCCGTCGAGATGTACCACGCTGCGATCTGCGGCTCCATTAAAATGGAAGTGGAAAAAGATGAATGTCGCAGCGGACCAACGGTTTCCATCATTGACCAATCGCGGCTAGATCCCGGCAAGCGGCTGCTTTCGCCGCAGATTTTGCGAAAAATTGAGGATGCCATGGAAACTGGCAAAAAAAATTTGCTGATCCACCCGCGCGGAGGATTTTCGCGATCCTATTGTCCACGCTGCGAAGAACTTTTCCGCTGTCCACAGTGCGACACTCCGCTCACCTGCGTCGCTCTGCGCGGAGGCCACATCTGCAACCGCTGCAAAACGGAATGCCCGCCAAATCAGCGCTGCCATAGGTGTCGCGGAAGGCTTAGGAGGATCGGTGCCGGCATCGGAAAAGTGAAATCGCTTCTGCACAAATACTTCCCATCGGCCATTTTCGGATCATCAGACAGCGGAGACGCCACGGCGGACTGCGATATCTTGCTGGCGGAAAACATCGACACGGCAGCAATCGAACGCATAGGTCCAGCCACCGTGGCCCTTCTCGACGGCGATAACCTATTCTGTGGACGTAGTTTTCGCAGTAACGAACGGGCACACCAACTGCTATGGCGCATTTTCGACGCCATCGGCGAAGGTGGAGAACTTCTTCTGCAAACAACTAAGCCAGAATGCGCACCGCTGAAACATTTTCTAGGCGGCAGTCGCACGTCATTCTGCGAAGAGGAATTGGTCGCCCGTCGCCAATTGGGCTATCCTCCGTACCGCCACCTAGTTGTGCAAAATTTTTCCAGCGGCGATGGGGATGGGCTAAAAAATTTCGCAACTCGCTGGGGTAGCGCCCTTAACAACCTAACCGATTGCCAATGGAGCGGGCCGAAATTTTCAAAATGCGGCGGCAAACGGAGTCGCAGCGAGGTGGAATTTTGCATTTTCACGGCCGACCCGGCAAAATTTATGAAAAGCCTTGGCTACATACGAAAGGAGATCGGCATCTCTCCGAAAACCATTTGCGAAAAAACCGTCGTTGATCCCTGCTAGGAGCGGCGCAGGCCGATGAACGGCGCACAACTTACTCAAAGCCAACAACTTATCGGTGCTCAAGATGGGACTCGAACCCATACGCCTTGCGGCACACGCCCCTCAAACGTGTGTGTCTACCGATTCCACCACCTGAGCACGACTTGGCCACTTCAAAAAGCAAAAAAGCGATGGCAAGGAAAAAGAAACGAAGATTCGTCAAAAATGCTACGTTTTGTGCTCGCAAAACTCAAACGGCGGCCAATTAAATCGGCACCATGGATGCCGGCGGTGGTAGTAAAAATGCAAATGGCAATGGTGACCTTTTGAAGGATTTCTCGAGTTTTGTTTTCGGCACGGCCTGGGAATCGGACAGAGGTGGCGAATTTCAGCGCGGTGGCGAACGGCAACGAAGCAGGCCAAGTAACGGTGGCGGCGGAAATTACGCGAATCAACGCGGCGGCGATCGCGGAGACGGTTTCAGGAGGCAGCCCGGCGGCGGAATGGGTGGCGGACAATTCCGTGGAGGGAGAACATTCGGCGGCAGAAGGGATTATGCCGGCGGCGGCAACAGATTCCAGGGGCAGGGGCAGGGACAGCAGTTTGGCGGCGGACAGCGGCGGACTGGAGACGGACCAAGCAGTTTCGGCAGAAGTACATTTAGCCGTGGCAGGGCTCCCTTTGACCGCGGTGCACGCGACGGAGAAAGGCCAACCGGCTACGGGCAACCAAGCGATAGAACTTCCTACGGCGAGCGACGTTACGGCGGAGGAAATCGCTTCCAAGATCGGCGCCCGGCGGCGGAAGGCGGATTTCGTCACGCAGGCCAGGAACGGCGGGAGGGCGGCGGCTACGGAAGCTACGGTCGCAGGCCAAGTTTCGGCGGCGGAGGCGGATTCAATCGCGAACGGGAACGTAGTGGGACGGCTGAAGGACACCAATTTCGCCGCGAATGGAGAGGCGGACAGCGCGATTCAAACAGGCGATTTACTCCTCCACGCGAAGACTTTACGGTGACATTCTATGCCACCGACGACGCGTTCGCACCCGTTGCCGAGATGATCCGCAAATCGGGAAAGACCTACGATGTTTTCCACGTGGCCCAAACGTTTCTGGCTGACCCGGAACGATTTGTATTTTCTCTACGCCGCAACCCGGAGTGCCAGCGGCAATTCCACAGAACGGCCTTCGACGGCGTGCCATTTTTCAGCGCCGATGGAGCTCTAGACCACCTCATACGCAATCATTTGGATCGCGTTTTTGAAAAAATCGAAGAGGAGTGCGCCGCGCCCAGCGGAAATTTTCAACAGGTCGCCCGCTGCCCGTTCACGAAAATCATAATTGGCGCTCCAAACCATCACAGCTACAAAGACTTATTAAACGAGCACTACCTAAGTCACGTGCGCAACATGCCATTCGACCGCTACTGCGAACGACTTGAGTTCAGCAAAGACGCCGCCGACATAGCTACGTGGCTGGAGCGCATGAAAAAACGCTACAGGTACCGCCTGAAAAATTTAGATGCCATTGAAACCGCCAACGAACCGGAAATTGCAGACTGCGAAGACCAAGCGTCAAAAATTGCCGAGCAAAGTGAAACAATCTCAGCCCAGTGCGAGAACGCAGAAAGCTCACAGCATGAGGAACCAAAGATATTTAATTCCATCGGAGACGTGCGCATCTACCTGGCGGAGAACGCAGATCGTTTCTTGAAAAAGGCAGATTCAGTTCGAGTTTCCGGCAAAGACATTAGCGCCATCAGCGACAGAGACATCCGCGAATTTGTTGAATATTGCCTCGAAAGGCAGCGGCGCTTCCCGCTCGACACAGCCAACGCAATGCGCGGTAAGTTCAAGCGCCACAACCTACACAGCTACAAACTAGGCAAGCGCGGCCAATCCTACGTCTCACCGGTTCCACGAAAAATACGCGACAGCAGCACCGCGTTCACGCCTGAGCTGGAGAAACTTATCACCATCATCGAAGAAAATCCATACATTGGCCAACTGGAGCTCTGCATCAAACTCGGCTCCGAAGGCGCCGACAGAGACGAGCTGCTAAAATCTCTATCGTGGCTCCTCGGAGAAGGATACGTTGCCGAATTTGAGGATGGCACGCTGCTTGTGCACGGGAAAAAGCCCGAAGCTGGGAGGCCCGGTGGCGGCGGTGGACGCAAAGGCGAAGAAAAGTCAAATGGAGCGGAGCTGGATCATCTGAGTCATGGGGAGGAACATAGCTGCAGCGACGATGGCAACGGCGCCGGCGAGGATGAGAATTGTTGCAGGCTGCAGGATTGCGGAGACGCGGTCGACGGCATTGCCAAGCTCTTCTTCGAGGATGTCTGCGGCGTAAGTAGCCATGACAGCGAGAGTTCCGCTTCGCTCTCCAACGGCGATAAGTCCGCGGACCGATGCGGGGATTGTGGCTGTCTGTGCGAGGAGCTCGCCGAGGGGAACGCCCTCTCCGGCGCGGATGGTGATGATTTCGAAATAGTTGCGCAGTGCTGCGTTGGAGACTGCACGGCAGGAGAGTCTGAGGGACTCGGAGAAGGGGACTCCGTGGCCGAGGACGGACCCGAATGTGCGGAAAAATAGTACGAGATTTTGCCGCAGTATCAGCTTCCCCAGCAACGGTATGCGCAATATCGCCGCCGAACAAAGTTTGCGCCCCCGCTCCGTTTTTGCCCATAGTGCAATTGCGAGCGGGATTGCAATTAGCGAAAAAAAGATCCTAAGTTGCTGCGTCCTAATAAATTGACAAAATGACATCACAACCCTGGTGACGGTCGGCATGGCCATCGTGGAACCGTCGCCCTGGATTACATTCTGGAAACGCGGGATGACACGTCCAGTGAGGAACATTATGGCCAAAAGTGCTACCACTAAGACAGTTACAGGATAAATTAATGCCGACACGGCCCTCGTCTTACTGCGCAGCTCGCGGCCACGGGCTGACGCAATCGACTCCAGCACAACAGCTAAATCGCCGGACGCCTCCCCCGCGCGCACGAGATTTCTATATGTCTCATTGAAAACATTGGGATGCAACTCCATGGCCTCGCACAAAAACCGCCCGGCACGCACCTCCGCTGCAACGGATTGCAAAATACCGGCAAGCGGCAACTTTTTGTCCCTCTGCCCCAACATCTCTAGCGCATCGATCAGATGAATTCCAGCGCGGAGCAGGAGCGCAAGCTGTCTAGTAAAAGACACTAGCTGCTCGGCACTTACGCGAGTTTTTTTTCCGAAGTGCAAATTGCGCCGCCACAGCGACAATTTCTTCTCCGCCAAAAAATCAATGGCAATGCGCCGTTCGGAAAGAATGCGGCGAGCGTCCGCCATGTCCTTCGCCATCAACTCTCCACACGCATAGCCACCGCCACTGCCTCGGCCAAAATAGGTGAATTTTTTTAGCGATTCCATGGCATTTGATTCATAAATTCCTCAAGGGCAATATCTCCGCCGATAACTGCCTCCAAACCTTCGGCGACCATTGTGCCAAGGTGGCAGTTTGAATCAGTCGTAAGCTCTTCAATTGAAAGAAATTCAAAAAATGCTCGCCGCCCTTCGTAACCGCTTCCACCGCAGTGCTTGCATCCAGTGCCGCGGCGAAGCTTCTTCCCGTTTAACATGTTAAGCTGTTGAGGCAACTTGCCATCGACCACATGCTCCGTCGAACAGTGTGCGCAATTGCGCCGCAACAATCTCTGATTCAACACGCCACGCAAACAGCTGATTAGCAAATTTTTCTCCAATCCCATCTCAACGAGCCGCACAATGGCCTCCTGCGGCGTCGCCGTATGCAGCGTGCTAATGACAAGATGGCCCGTAAGTGCCGCTCTGAGCGCGATTTGTGCAGTTTCTTCGTCGCGGACTTCACCAATAAAAATTTTGTCAGGGTCGTGGCGCAGAAATGAGCGCAGGACCGCCGAAAATGTGCGGCCGATCGGCAAATCGACGGACGCCTGCATGCAATTTTGCAGTTCGTATTCAATTGGGTCTTCGATAGTTAGCACTTTTATGCTGCCGCGATCCATTTCGCCAAGCGCCGCGTAGAGCGTCGTCGTCTTCCCGCTGCCAGTTGGCCCCGTGACCAAAAAAAGCCCAGACTGCGCCGAGATCGCTCCTCGAATTCGCGAAACAGTTGCGGGATCGATTGATAGGTCACCTAGACCGTGGAAAAGTCTGCGGCGATCGAGAACGCGCAGCACGATGCTTTCACCGAACTTGGTCGGCAGGACCGAGATGCGAAAATCCACGCTCACGCCGCCAATTTTAAGCCCAAATCGTCCGTCCTGCGGCATGAAATGCTCTGCTATGTCTAACTTGGCCAATGTTTTAAGGAGGACAGATAGCGGAGCCAACATCTCCGCCGGCAGACGCACCTCCTCGCGCAATGTGCCATCTACCCGCGTGCGAATGAGAAACGCTGATTCTAAACTTTCAAAATGGATATCCGATGCGGTCGAATTCACGGCGCGGATGAAAACATTGCCAAGCATCCTACTCAATGCAGATGGCTCAACTCCAACATTTTGAAAAACATCAGCGCCGTCACACGCGCAATCGCCCTTTGGGAGCGTGGCGGTAAAGCTTTCCCAATGTTTTGCAAATTCTTCCAGCGGAGTTTGAACGAACATCGCATCCAGCCCCCAGATGAAGCGGAGCTCGTGTGCGATCTCCAAACAATCACGCCCCTCCTCGATGTAAAATCGCAGAACTCCTTCACAGCCAGATTGTTCGCGCGGAACAATGCGGTAGCGACTGCAGGGGATGGAAATATCCAATTTTTCTCCTGCCGCGTCAGCCACAGTCCGAGTGTTGGAAATTTTTGCTGGATCGGCAAGCATCATCTTCCAGACTACTAGCACTTTGCCGTGAAATCATTTCGACTTCTCATAGTGAAACCTTCATCCATCGGGGACATTGTTCATGCGCTGCAAGTCGCTGCCACGCTGAAAAATAAACGTCCTGAAATCGCCATCGACTGGGTTGTGCGAGATATTTTTTCACCGGTTGTTGCCTGCAGCAGCCTCGTCGAGAACATCATAGCATTCAAACGTGCAGGACTCGGCGACCTTTTTCGATGCTGCCGTGAAATTGGCAGAAGTGGCACATACGACGCAGTTTGGGATATGCAGGGACTGCTGCGGAGTGCCATCATGACACGCTGTGCCAAGGGTTTGCGCCGCATCGGCCGCTACGATGGCCGCGAATTTTCCACATTATTCTACGGAGAATGCACGGCAAAAGCGGGCAATCCACATGCCGTTGAGATACTTAGTCAATTTTTACCAACCTTGTCCGTCGAGGCAAAGGCTACGCGCCCTATCAAGTTCACGGTTGCTGAACCACTTCCAATCGATTTGCCAGCAAATGGCCGGTCAATAATTTTGGCTCCCGAGAGCCGTGGGAAAAATAAGGAATGGCCACACTACAAAGAACTTACGGCAAAATTATGCGGCCGATTCCCAGACTGGCGATTTATTTGGGTTGGCCTCGGAAAAAACGGCCAGTCTGCACCGGTGGGATTTGCTAATTTTTTTGATCTTCGCGGAAAAACCTCTCTGCCGCAGCTACTTAGCCTGATTGAGCACTGCAGCGGCACAATAGCCAACGACAGCGCCTGCATGCACATGGCAGCAGCAATGACTAAACCAGTCCTGGGCATATTCTTAAGAACTGATCCACTGCGCTGCGGACCGTATCCATTGGACGACAGAAGACACTTCATCGCAAAAAATCCTCCAGTGGAATTCGATGCGCTAGAAAACTTCATTCACCATATTGTGCACAATTAAAATATTTCTTAGCAGCAAACTTTAGCGTTCGCTCAACGGCACAACTGCTTTTCGCAGAACATAATAGATGCTTGATCTCTCACAAATTTTCGCCGGGGAGTGTTTCATTTTTGACGATTTCGCGCTGTTCTGCGGTGGAAAAGGCGCAGTTTCCAGCGATGATGATGTGGTCAAGTATGCGCACGCCAACTGTTTGCA
>JAITDL010000074.1 GCA_031282565.1 Puniceicoccales bacterium | reverse complement strand
CATCGTGAAGCTGAACCACAACGAGTTGCTCACCTACCCAAACAAGCACGACCAGATTTACTTCGGTCAGGTTGATCAGGCATGGGACATGGGAGCGGCAGCCATCGGAGCAACGATCTATTTCGGATCGGCTGAGTCAATGAGGCAGCTCCAGGAAACGGCCGAGGCATTTCAGCGGGCCCACGAATTGGGCATGGCAACGATTCTGTGGTGCTATCTGCGCAACAAGGGTTTTGCCAAAGACGGCAAAGATTACCACGTCGCGGCGGACCTGACAGGTCAGGGTAACCACCTCGGCTGCACCATAGAGGCTGACATAATCAAGCAGAAGTCTCCGGAAAACAACGGCGGATTCTGCGCCATCAACTTTGGGAAATTCGATGGCCGCATGTATGAAAAACTGTGCAGCGACCACCCAATCGATCTGACCCGCTACCAGGTGGCCAACTGCTACATGGGCCGCTGTGCGCTAATTAATTCCGGTGGAGCTTCGAGCGGCGGCGATGATGATTTTACTGAGGCTGTCCGCACGGCCGTCATCAATAAACGCGGCGGCGGTGCCGGGTTGATATGCGGCCGCAAGGCGTTCCAGCGACCGATGAAAGACGGCGTTGAGCTGCTCCACACAATCCAGGACGTCTACCTCGATAGGGACATCACAGTGGCATAGCCATTCGTATGCCACCAAATAGCCGTTGCATGGCTCGCTGACTTCCGGCGAGAACATGTTCGGTGTCGCAGCATCCGTTAACATATGCAGCGACCCTATCAATGACGATTGTCCGAATTCTGCCATCGAGCTCTTCTGGGCTGGCGCCATCGCCGCCTTCCGATCTGACATCATCTAGGCCGACAGCTAGCTCTGGAAGTAGAGTGCAGAAATTTCTCACAAAGGTGTCAGGCGTGCAATCTGTCACATGCACTGGAATTCGATCATTCGTTGTGATGTGAATCTCTCTCGCGATAGCATTACATGCTTCCAAGGCCGTACCCAAGGGACCAAAGTGCCCGTATGGAAATTGAGTAAATGCTACGCCAAGATAGGATCGACCTTTGTAATGCGCGTATCCAGTTTGGTGCACATTGGCGCCTAATCTTACGCGTGTAAATCGAACCTCAATGCCCTTGCATAGTGCTACTTGCGTAAATTCATCGACTGCTTCTCTCCATTCTACCTGCGCAGGAACATCACGGCCGCATTGGTCGGCAGCTGTTGCAGGGCCTGTCGGTATTGGACGCAACGGAATCCTGGTCCAACCATAGCCGCATGGGCCAATGGCTGTTGCATGGCTTGTAGGCATTGGTGGACGCAACGGCATTTCGATGCAACCGTAGCCGCGTGGGCCGGTAGCTGTTGCAGGGTATGTCGGCATTGGACGCGACAGGCGCTCATCAATATAGGCAATGAGCCTTTCCATTACAACTGTCCGCCTTCTGTCATCGGCGATATCCTCTAGGCCGACAGCTATTATCAGAAGTAGAGTGCAGAAATTTCGCACAAAGGTGTCAGGCGTGCAATCTGTAACATGTACTGGAATTCGATCATCCGCTGTGATGTGAATCTCTCTCGCGATATCACCACATACGCCCAAGGCCGTATTCAATGGACCATTGTCCCCGAATGGAAATTGAGTAAATGCTACGCCCAAATAGGATCGACCCCTGTAATGCGCACATGCAGTTTGATATGCCTTGTCGCCTAACCTTACGCGTGCAAATCGAACCTCAATGCCCTTGCATAGTGCTACTTGCGTAATTTCATCGACTACTTCTCTCCATTCTACCTGCGCAGGAACATCACTGTCGCACGGGCCAGTAGCTGTTGCAGGGCCTGTCGCTATTGGACACAACGGAATCCTGGTGTAGCCGTAGCCGCACGGGCCAGTAGCTATTGCAGGGTATGTCGGCATTGGACACAACTGAATCTTGGTGTAGCCGTAGCCGCATGGGACAATAGCTGTTGCAGGGTATGTCGGCATTGGACGCGACAGGCGCTCATCAATATAGGCAAAGAGCCTTTCCATCATAACTGTCCGCACTCTGACGTCGAGCTCTTCTGGACTGGCGTCATCGCCGCCTTCTGGACTGACATCCTCCAGGCCGACAGCTATTCTCAGAAGTAGAGTGCAGAACTCTTTCACGAAAGTATCACGATCTCCGTCGTCCGCAAATACTGGAATTGGTTCATCCGCCACGATGCCGCGCCGCACCATGGCATCGCGGCATATGGATATGGTGTTGATGCCCAAATCCCTCCCTAGATACATAGTGAAACCGAGAGCAAAAAAGGTGGCACCTTTATAATGCGCGTATCCAGATATGTGGTGTCTGCCTGCGAAATCTAGATTTGTAACCTGAACCTCCATGCCGTTGCATAGTGCTACCTGCGCAAACCCATCGATTTTTTCTTTCCATGTAATAGTCATATCCATTGCAGGTCAACTACTGTTTCTCATGTGCTAATGTCAATGGAAAAACTACCACGTGCGCCGGCCGGGCAACTTGTAATGTGCGCGACCTCATGCAAACTGTTGGCGGCAGCTATCAATAGCCATTCAGCGGCCGGCTGCTAGTTGAGTCCGAAAGCTTTTTTGCCGAGTGAAAGCAAATCGGGGAAAATATTCTCTTCTTCCACTCCAGACGATACAAGTTCTTCCGCCCCGCGCATTCCCGTTGTTACCAGGTAGCACTTGGCGAAGTTTCCGCTCAATGCGGCTTGGAAATCCGTTTCCGTGTCACCGACCATGGCCGATTCGGCAGCCTTCGCGCCAATTGACTCCAGCGCAATTTTTGAAAAACGTTCGCTCGGCTTCCGCAGTTCTTCGCTTTCTCCGTCCGTTGCGACTATGGCTTTCAGATGGGCGTCGAATCCGAGCAGGTGGCAAATTTTTTCCGCGAGGAATCGGCGCTTGTTAGTGAAAATTGCGATCGCGTATCCGCTGCGCTCCAATTCACTTAGTATCCACTTAGCTCCTCGCAGTTCGACTAGTCCATCCTGGAATGTGGCGTCGATTGCATCCACGTAGAGGCGGCAAAATTCGTCGCAATCGTCTCCATGGCCGACGATGGCATTGGCCAATTGCTTCAGCGTTGACCCCACAAAGGGTGCGTAGTCTTTTTTCGATAGCGGCTTCCGTTTCAGTCGACTAAGCGCCAAATTTATGCAGCGCAAAATCGCAGAGAAATGATTAATCAGCGTGCCGTCGAGGTCGAAGAAGATGTTTTTTAGCATATTTTTCACTGTCCCTTTGTTGCTTATTTTCTTGCGAGTTTTAATATCTCTGAGATACTCCAATCACTGTGGCCAGCGGAGCAATGAAACTCCCGACGTTTCTCCTGGAGGGTGATGGGAGTTCAGGATTGCGCATTGTGCTCAGCGGTAACTGGAAAAGCGGTGATTTCCCCAGCGTTCGCGACTGCGTGGAGAAATTGGCAGCGGCCACGGCAGAAAGTTCCATAGAAGTTTTGGCCATGCCGGATGCCTGGGATAGCCGATTTGTTGCCTTTTTGTTTGTTTTGCAGAAACTCATAGAAGAAAAGAAGTTAAAGATAAAAATCACGCAGTTGCCAGACGGAGTTGCCCGGTTGTTGAACCTGGCATCTGCCGTGAAAGCTGAGGCGCGTGGAGTCGTAAACCCGAAGGCGACAAGGTTTTCAGTTGCCGATGCACTGGCAACCAGATTGCGGTTCCTTGGAGACACCGTCAAAGGTATTTTTCGCCTATTTTGCCGCAGGGTGACCCCACACGGATCGGGTTTTTGCCGCCTGCTCAGGCAGGCCGGTTTGGAGTCGCTCCCCATCGTTTCAACAGTTAGCTTTTTGATTGGCGTAATACTCGGGTTCATCGGTTCCGTCCAATTGGCGCGGTTTGGAGCATCGCTGTTTGTGGCGAATTTGGTTGGCATAGCCGTTGTTAGGGAGATGGCCCCGCTGATGACCGCCGTGGTTTTGGCTGGCCGCGTTGGAGCTGCATTTTCTGCAACAATTGCAACCATGCGGACTAGGGGCGAAATCGATGCGCTAACAACCTTTGGCATTCCGGCAGTTGATTTTCTAGTCGTTCCACGGGTGATGGCAATGGCGCTGATGACGCCGCTGCTCTGCATTTTTTCATCGTTCGTCGCCATCGGTGGAGGCATGGCGGTTGCACTCCCAATGCTGAACATAGGAAGCTCCCGCTACGTCCATGAGACAGCCGCATCGATAGGCGTCTGCGTTTTTTGCTTTGGCGTAGTGAAGAGTATAGTTTTTGCGCTGCTGATTGCATCGATTGCCTGCCGCAGCGGCATGACCTGCGACCGAACGGCCGAAGGAGTTGGCCGTGCCACCACAAATGCTGTGGTCAATGCCATCACGGCCATCATCGTCGCCGATGCGGTGTGCGACGCAATTGCTACGAGGTTGCTCATATGACGGATGCTGTGCAGCAATTGGTTCCGGCAGTTTTTGCTGAAAATCTCTCGGTCGGCCACGGTGGAGATGTTCTGATCAATGGCCTAACGCTTTCCGTTGGCGCCGGTGAGATTCTCGCCATCGTCGGTCGCAGCGGATGCGGGAAAAGTTCACTCATGCGCATTTTTATCGGCCTTGAGCGGCCAATGGCAGGTGCCGTACATCTTTGTGGCATGGACCCGGCGGAACTGCTTTTAGCCGGCGGAGTCAGAGCGCCGAGCACCTACGGAGTTATGTTCCAGGATGGCGCTCTATGGACGTCTATGACTTTGTTGGAGAATGTTTCTTTGCCGCTGTTAAACTATTCCGGCCTCCGCGGAGATGACATCCGCGATTTGGCAGCTTTCAAATTGGCGCTGGTTGGGTTGGCTGGATCGGAGGACGCCTACCCCCATGAAATTTCCGGAGGCATGGCCAAACGGGCCGCCATAGCGAGGGCAATGGCGCTGGATCCGGCCATATTGTTCCTCGACGAACCGTCGGCTGGACTCGATCCGCACACGTCACGGCAGCTTGATGAGTTGATTTTGCAAATTCGTGCCTGCTACGGAACTGCCATCGTATTCGTTAGCCACGAATTGCGCAGCATAGCTCACATAGCAGACAGGGTGGCATTTCTCGACATGGAGACGAAATCCATGCTGCAGGTTGCAACACTCGAGGAGATTGTGACCGATTCACCACACGAAGCCGTGCGTGAATTTTTCGCTGGAGTTCAAGTGCCACGGCGGGAAGGAGTGGAGATCTGAGCCATGAAACTTAACGATTCGACGTCCGTTGGCATATTCGTCGCCGGTGGGATTTTGGCATTTATCGCTGCGATTTTTCTTTTCACATCGGGTCCCATATTTAGCGGCCGCAGTCACACTTTCGTGCTCTATTTCAATGAGTCGGTTAACGGCCTGGAGGTTGGTGCTCCCGTTAAGCTGCGAGGGGTGCGCATAGGTCAGGTGAAGCGCATAATGGCGCATTTTAACCCGGAGCGGGAGCGAATGTTGGTGTCCGTCACCATAGGAATCGAAGACGTATATTTCCGCTCCGGTCGCCGCGAACGGCTGCGGCTGGCCGTTGCAGACAGGAAGAAATTTTTCGGCGATCCGGACGACGAGACGCCCCATGCTGAGTCGGCGTTCTACCGCTCGCCCCTAATAGTCGGCATGGTCGGTTCGCTGCAGATGGAAAGTCTCGTAACGGGGAAATTGTTTGTAGGACTCGAGTACGCACCGACTCCTGCTGGCAAATATCTACGTCCCGATGGCGACGGCATTTCCGAGATTCCAACTAGACCCAGCAACCTGGAAAGCTTCAGCGATCACCTTTCCGCCATTACGGAGGGTCTAAGTAGGGTAAATTACACGGCCATAGGGTCCTCCATTGAGCGCATAATGTCCTCCGTGGCGGCCATGGACCTTGGCACATTTTCCCAGGTGATTACCAATCTCGCATCGACGGTCTCCGAAGCGCTCGCCGACGATGACGCAAGGAAAGCATTTTCATCTTTGGCGGCTCTGTGCGTGAACCTTGCCGGTTTGTCATCGGCGGTAAATGCCGAGCTCATACCGGCACTGCCGCAGATTAGATTGGCCGTGGAAAAGGCATCCGGTGAAATTGCAAATCTGTTCGCCATGTTTGGTCCAAACTCGAAGGTTTCATTCTACGTTTCCGGATTCCTACGTGCCATGGAGGGCGCTGCGAGGGCAATGGGGCTGTTTTTTGAGTACTTAGAGCAGCATCCGAATGCCATTCTGGCGGGCAGAGCCAGCGGAGAGCCATAGAAATGCCATTGCCTTTTTGCCGCTAATTTCTTTTCATTGGCAATCTGCAAGCTGTGGACGGGGAAAGTTTACTCGGAGAGAATTTTTTCGGCGCCGTTCTCTCAGCGCTGAGTGACGGCCTTGCCGCCGTTGATGGGGGCGGCCATGTGCACTACCTAAATGGTCGGGCGAAGGAATTGATCGGAGTTCCCGTGGCGGAGGAGTTTCCAATTTTGCTGCGCCGCTACAGCCCTGAAATTTTTATGCATCTGCGCCGCTGTCTGCGCGGATCAACGGCGGAAATTTTCGAGGTCCAAATAAATTATCCTGAACGGCGATTGCTGCGCGTAAGCTGCTTGCCCATGCCGGCAGCTGGGACCATTCCCATGCACGCTCTAGTCATGACGGACCGCACCGAAGAAGAGGATGGCAACGATCGGAGGCGCGACGACGATGCCTGTGCGGCAGTGGAACTAATTGCCGGGACTTTGGCCCACGAACTCGGCAATGCGCTAAATAGCGTGCAAATTCATCTGCAGCTGCTGGCAAGGCAATTGCATCAGCTGTCGAAGTCGGGGAAGGCAGCGGAAACGGTCGTAATTTGCCGAGGAGAAGCGGAGCGCATGCACAGGTTGCTTAGCAATTTCCTTGGGGCCATCAGGCCGGCAAAGGTCGTGATGCAGCCACTGGATTTGAATGAAGTCCTAAAAAATTGTTTGGCCGTACAGGCGGCGGAATTGTCGCAGAGGAACATCGCAGTCGCTGTGGATTTTTGCCGGGAACCGCCAATTATACTGGGAGACGAAGAGCGCCTCCAGCAAGTTTTTTTCAACCTGCTGCGCAATGGCATGGAGGCAATCGAAGGCAGTGGCACTGTGGAGTTGCGCACGGCGAACGAAGGGGCCTTCGTCCGCGTGGAAATTTGCGACAGCGGAGTCGGCATTGACCAGTCGGCCATGGCAAATCTTTTTCGTCCACAGTGGAGCGGAAAGCGCGAAGGCAATGGCCTCGGGTTGTTGGTGGTGCGTAGAATTCTCCGTGCCCACCGGTCCACAATGGCAGTTGGATCTGCCAGCCCAAGTGGCACCCGCATCACGCTCAGATTTCCGTTGAAGGACCCAAAATTCCCCATGCTTGCGGGACTTGGAGACGGTGGCGAGGTGTTCGCACTGGAGTGCGCAGACGGCGAAGCAGCTGACCCGGGGCAGTGGAATAGCTCTGCTTGTCAGCGATGAGTGGTTGTGGTGGCGCCGCGGTGGGGCGTTTCGCCGCTGCCAAAATGTAATTTCGCGGCGCCGCTGTTTTTCAAAAGTTAATCTGCTGCGGGTCAGTTCTTTAAGATTTTGATGAACGCATCCTGCGGTATGGAGACCTTGCCTATGAGTTTCATGCGCTTTTTGCCCTCTTTCTGCTTGTCGAGCAGTTTGCGCTTTCTGCTAATATCTCCGCCGTAACATTTTGCCGTGACGTCCTTCCGCAGTGCGCCCAGCGTTTCCCTGGCAACGATGTCTCCGCCGACGGCCGCCTGGATTGCCACCTTAAATAGCTGCCGCGGCAAAAGATCTTTGAGTTTTTCGCAGAGGCGGCGTCCGTGGCCTATGGCTTTGCTGCGGTGGATGATCGATGAAAATGCATCGACTGGGTCGCCGTTTACCAGCAGATCAAGTTTGACTAATTCCGCTTCAACGTAGCCGTCCGGTTCGTAGTCCATGGAGCCGTAGCCGCGGGTTATGCTCTTTAGGCGATCGTTGAAGTCTATTAGTATTTCGTTGAGCGGCAGGCGGCATGTGAGCATGAGACGATCGCCGCCGACGTTCTCCGTGCTGCTGCAATGGCCGCGCTTTTCATTTAAAATGTTAAGTACTTCGCCCAGTGAATCTGCCGGCACGTGCAGTGTGGCCAAAATCATGGGTTCCTCGATTTTGTCCAGCGACGACGGGTCCGGAAAAAACTGTGGGTTATCAATTTCGCGCAGGGAGCCGTCGCTCAAATGGACACGGTAGACCACACTTGGATAGGTTGATAGCACGTCCAGGTCGTATTCCCGCCGCAGCCGCTCCTGGACAATCTCCAT
>JAITDL010000081.1 GCA_031282565.1 Puniceicoccales bacterium | reverse complement strand
AGCACTGAAAAACACCTGAGGGCTGCGGCGGCAGCATCCGGCGTGCAGTCAGATAACACTAATTCAACTCCAGAGTCAGCTAGTCCAAATGCAGCCTCAAGCGACCTTTTGAAATTTTCAACTGTTCCAGCTTGGTCACCTGGAGAACTGTCGACACCAAGCGCTTCTTGCGTCCGATGCCAAATGACTTGTGCTCTTTGCGTTGGCAGTTGAATTCTCAAAATCGCACCGCCGTCTAGCAAGCCTGAAATTACATTGGACGTTAATAATTCTGCGACATCGTGGCAGGCATGTCCAGCAAGTCCTACAACTACAACTGGAAAAGTTGTATTTTCTATGCCGAGTGCCGCAAGAAATTTTTCGACAGCTCCGTACGTATCTGCAGTTGCTTCATTGAGCTTCGCGACCAAATCGGCAATTTTACTTGCAACTATAGCACTCAGATCTCCGACCCATCCATCACCCGCTTTCCCAGTAACGAGTTGGACAACCGCCATGACATCTCTAGCCCTCGTGACCCTTCGCGCCACCGCAACGCCAATAACGACAAATGGAAGGGCAATATATCGCCATAGCGTAGGTATGGATTCGAGATCAATTTTCGCCCTGTTGGCAAAAATTTCAGCTACGCTTCTGCGATGCATGGCACCGAATCCGTAGAAACTCTCTCCAATGGAGGTTGGTTCATCAGATAGTTTTTTGGCGGCAGCACCTGCAAGCTTAGCTTCAGAGTTTAGAATTTCATCGGCAAGGCGAACAAGCCTGCTCGTTAAATTCGCACTTCGATCGACCATGGATGAAGTTTACAAATTCGCCACGGGAAGGCAAACATTAAGCAAAGGCTTTGCTATAAGACCTTCTCGCAGTTAGCAAAATCAACGAGCATTTCCATTTGATGAATGCGGCTTCCCTTGAGAAAAACGGCACCGGCAAAGCGATCGATTTCCAGCTTCATTTCAGCGTGTGAACAGCATAGCTTCACATCGCACCCGGGAAGGCCGCGGCGCAGCAATTCATGGGCAATGGCATCGACGTGCCCGCCAATTAGGACAAACCTATCTCCCTTAGAGAACTGCAGCCTTCGACCTGCATTCCTATGTATCTTTTCGCTCTCCGGACCGAGCTCCTCCATGGAGCCAAGTGCGAACAACCTGGGGACATTTTTGAATCTATCCATAAACGTCCAAGCGCCATTGAGCAGTGCCGGCAGATCGCTATTGTAGCAATCGACATAGTAGTGGCGCCCCGACGGCAAATGCCTATAAATTTCTCCGCGCAAATGCGGCGGCCTCCAGCGGCTAAGACGTTCCGCGATCGCACCATGCCCAATTGAAAAATGGTCGCAAATGGCCAGACAAAGCGAAAAATCTTCGGAAAACCCCCGGGACCTGTCCGGTAGCACAAATTGCGCATGCTGCGTGGCCGGCAGCAGAATATTTTCCCGAAATGGCAGGAACTGCCGCGCCGCCGCCAGGCGGCGCGGCAGTGCGATTTTTCCGCCGATGCGCTTTACGCTGCCGCAAATTAGCAGTTTTTCTTCGAGGAGAGCATCCTTTGATGGGAAAAATTCCAAATGCTTCTCCGAGAGGCCTGTAAATATAACGTGTTGCGGCGCAAGAATTTCTGCGATTGTTGCCATCTCGCCAGGGTGACTGATGCCGACCTCGAACACGGCGCGGCTGTGGACGCTTTCATCTATGCGCAAGATGCTCAATGGCACACCGATGGAATTGTTCAAATTTCCCTCCGTAGCGAAGGTGCAATGGCGCCCAAGAAGCAGCGCAAGCAGCTCCTTTGTGGTTGTTTTTCCGTAGCTTCCAGCGACGGCGATGACCTCGCAGCGGCTAAGCATGCGACGTCTAGCTGCGGCAATGGCCCTCAGGGCGCGCAGAGAATCGGCAACCTCGAGCTGCGCAATGGCAATAGACGGGTTTGGCCGTTCCACAATTGCCGCCGCTGCGCCACATGCTGCCGCCCGATCCAGGTAGCGGTGGCCGTCGTCGCGATCGGTAGCAATCGCCACAAATATCTCACCACCTGAAATTTTTCTCGAATCAATCGCCGCACCAAAAATCGGAACATCTGGCGGATTGCCAACCCAGCGGCCGCCGCAGGCGGCCGCCGGGTCCATGGATCTCAAATCATAGGCCATTGGCCACCTCGGAAATTATCGCCGCGTCGTCAAATGGAATAACTTCATCGCCAATAATTTGCTCCTTTTCATGGCCCTTCCCGGCTACGAGCACCACGCCGTTTCTTGCAACGGCCATTGACACGCCCTCGCCGATGGCAGCCCGCCGGTCGACGATGACGCCGTGATTTGACTTTTTAAATCCTCCGCAGATGTCTCCACAAATTTTTTCAACCTGTTCGCTGCGAGGATTGTCCGCCGTGACAATTGCGAAATCTGCCAATTCCTCGACGGCCGCCGCCATCGGCCGCCGCTTGCCCACATCCCTGTCACCGCCGCAGCCGAAAACTACGGCAATGAATTTTCCAGGGAAATGCTCCCGCAGCGCACCAAGTGCTGCACGCAATGCCGCCTCCGTGTGGGCGTAGTCCACGAACGCCACGGCATTTGCGCCGATTTGCACCGCCTCCATGCGGCCAGGTGGGGTTTTGAATGTAGCCATGCGGCCGAGCAGCGTGTCAAACTGAACTCTACCGGCAACGAGCGCCGCCGCGCCGAGCAAATTTATGGCGTTAAATCGCCCAATCACATTTAACTCCAACTGCACTGCGGCACAACTGTCACAGCAAATTTTTGCCAAACAGCCGGCGCCGTTCGCTCTCCAGTCCACGAGTCGCCAGCGGCAATTCGCTGAGCAACCGTAGCTAATTACTTCCGCTGTGGTTTTTTTCGCCACTGAAATCATCCTCCTACCCCAGTGGCCGTCGCCGCAGATGGCGCATATTTTTGGATAATGCCCTCCGCGGCCGTCGAATAGGCGGGCTTTCGCATCGAAATAGGACTCCACAGATCCGTGGAAATCGCAGTGTTCCCGTGATAAATTAGTAAAAAGTGCGCCGCCAATGGAAACTCCCCAGAGTCGTTCCTGGGCAAGGGCATGGGAACTCATTTCCATGGCAACGGCCGCGGTTCCACTGGCCGCAGCTTTTGCTAAAAATGCGTAAAAATCCTCCGCGTTTGCCGTTGTCGCCGAGGTCGGTTCCGGTTGAAATCCGGACTTCAGCTGCCTGTCCACGGTCGTAGTGCGGCCACAGGATTCACCCAAAAGGTGCTGCACTGCAAATGCGCAGGTCGTCTTCCCATCGGTGCCCGTCGCTGCAAATAGTTCCAGTGACTGGTCCGGCGAACGGTGCAGCCGACTCTGCGTCAGGGACCAAAGTCGCCGCGTATTCTCAACGGCAATTAGCGCCGTGCCCGACGGGAATCGTCCCGCGCTAGAGCTTTCAACCACTGCAACATCGGCTCCTCTGCTCAAAGCGTCTGCGACGTAGTCATGGCCGTCGTGCTGCGGTCCAGGAATCGCAAAAAAAACATTTAGGGCTCCATTCGAGTCTTTACCGAAAAATCTGTCGCTGCGGCATTCAACGGCGCCAAGTATTCTTCTGGAATATGATGGATGACAAAATTCCGGAAAGATATCGCAAAACCGAAATGGACCCATGGGTGCAGTCCACTGGAATTTTTGGCCTTCCGCCACGAAGATTTTTGCGGCCGAAGAAATTGGCCAAACGGAAACGCGATCGCCATTGACAGGGCGACTGAGCGCTGCAGGAATCGGCGAAGTGGGACACGTAAATACTCTGGAATTAAAAGGACAAATAGCTAGTGGAACGCCATTTGACGGTGTTTTTCTACTAAAAAGCGTATCGCGCAGAACGGCGAAAAACGGTCGGCCGTTCCTGTCCGTTGAAGTTTGCGACAGATTTGGATCTTTCAGCTGCAACGTGTTCGAGGACGGCGACGGCTACTCTCTGCTGCAAAATGCGCCAGTCGGGACAGTTTTGCTCATGTCCGGCGTGTCGGAGCAGTTCAATGATCGACTAAGTCCACGAATTCAATCGGTTAGACGCATCAGTCAGGCGGAAGCCAAGGCAAGCGGTTTCGAAGGGTCTCTCTACGGCGGACCAAAGGAGACATCAGATTCTCTGCGGGAAGAACTTAACAGATACATTGACCGCATAGCCAACGAAAAACTGAAAAAAACAGTGCGCGTTGCACTTGAAGAAGTTGGATCAGCATTTTTCGTCGGAACGGCGGCGATCAGCATGCACCACGCCTACCGCTGCGGGCTGCTTGAACACTCAGTCCACGTCACCAGGGCCGGCGTGTCGCTTTTGCCGCATTATCCGTTTGTAAACAGCGATTTGGCGATCGCTGGAATGCTGCTCCACGACGTCGGCAAGGCAATGGAATACTGCGGCGATGGCGCCTATGAGCGAACAAAAGCTGGTCTCCTCCAAGGACATGTGGTGCTAGGCTACCGCATCGTGCGCAGGGCGGCGCTGGAGGCACAACTCGACGAGGATTTGCTCATTCAATTGGAACACATCATCCTATCCCACCAGGGAATGCCTGAATACGGAGCAGCTGTTTTGCCGTCGTCGCCGGAGGGCGTATTTGTTGCACTTGTCGACAACCTTGACGCGAAAATGGCCATGGTGGAGAAGGCTTTGGACTGCACAGCTGCGACCATGGATTTCAGCGAAAAAATTCCAGGACTCGAGGGCACACGCGTCTACACCGGTGGCGGCAGGAATCGATGACGGCCACATTGCTAGATGGCCGTTCCGCAGCGGAGGAAATTTTAGGCGCCATTGTCGGGGAAGTGTCTCGCCTGGACCGACCTCCGCATCTGGCAATTTTGCGTGTCGGCGAGAATGAGGCCTCTCGCTGCTACGTTGAACGAAAATGCGCCACGGCCAAGAGGATAGGAATCAGAACCACTTCGCGCGTTCTCACTGCCAGCGCCAATCTCGAAGAAATCATTGGCCAAATTGACCGCTGGAATGGCGACAGCGGGATCCATGGAATTCTAGTGCAAATGCCACTGCCAGACAGTGCAATGCATGGAGCAGTCTTCGACGCCATAGATCCGAAAAAAGACGTCGACGGCTTTAATCCGCATAACTTCGGCCTGCTCGCCCAGGGACGCGGAGGAGGTTTCGTCCCGTGCACCCCAAACGGCATAGTGCATTTACTTCGGCGCTACGGCATTGCAACTTCCGGCCGCCATGTCGTCGTCATAGGCCGCAGTACGATCGTTGGCCGCCCGCTGTCGCTACTTCTCCAGAGCAGGGGCATGGATGCCACCGTGACACAGTGCCATTCGAAAAGTGAGAATTTAAGGGAAATCGCAAAAAGTGGGCACATACTGATTTCGGCAGCGGGGTCGCCTGGACTCGTAGGCGGTGATTGGATTGGCGATGGAGCTGTCGTCGTGGATGTTGGGCAAAATTTCATCGCCGACCCATCGGCGCCATCCGGGAAACGCCTCGTCGGTGACGTGGACTTTGCGGCGGCACTGGATCGCTGCAGCTATGTTACTCCGGTGCCGGGCGGTGTCGGTCCGCTGACCGTGGCCATGCTAATGAAAAATGTTCTGATGGCGCGGATTGCGAATGGATGTTAATTGCAGCTCAACGGCGTGGAAAATCCGCCCAATAATTTGGCGCAGATCACGTTTGGATGGCCAATTGAACCGCGCCCATCAGCGCCACCGCCGCCGTTTCCGAAGTCAATACGCGCGGACCAAGCGAGATCTCGATGAAGCCGTTTCGCCGAAGAAATTGCCATTCGTCGTCCGAAAAATCTCCTTCCGGCCCAACGGCTAGGTAGATATCGGCCGCGATTTCGGAAAGGCATCGGCCGTGGAGCCGCAAAAATTCAACCCATGAAATGGCACCGCCGCCGAGTCCCGCTGCCAAACGCAATGAGTTTGGATTTAGCACGGCATTTTCCAATTGCGTCGGAGCACCTATGGACGGCACAAACGGATTGTGCGACTGGCGGCAGGCTCCAATGGCTATGGCATTCCAACGGAGGACTCGCGGCGGAGATTTGTCTGCGCGGAGGCCACCGGCGGCAAATGTGCATGCAATGGGATGAATTTCCCACACGCCGAGTTCCGTCGCCATGCGCACGATGGAGTCCATGGCTTGGCCCTTTGTAATTCCCTGCAGCAGATGGAGTTTAATCCGTGGAGCATCCACCTTTTTCGGCTTCCCTGGGATTGCGATGGCCGACTTCCGATTGTGCTCAACTGTGCAGGGCGCAACTGTTCCAGCTCCGTCGAAAACGTTAATCCTATCCCGCTGGCCGATGCGCAAAACGCGCAGCAGATGGTGTGCAGTCTCCTGGTCGAGCTCAATAGGTTGATTTTCAACGATTTCGCATGAAACATAGATGGAAAAATGAGCCATCGCCCACATGGTGTTTGAAATCGCCGACCTTTCCAACACCCATTTGCGTGATTCGACTATGTCTCTGCCGCACAAAACGATCTCAACGGCAAAAAAACTTGCAAACGATTTGTAATGCGTCGATACTCCCAATGCCATGAAGCGTTTTCTTTGTATACTTTTCTGTGCGGCAGTAATTTGCTCGTCGCCTATCATCTATAGACACATCAGCCACGGCCATGTGCCGTTTTTCAGTGGGCACGGAGAAAAATCTGACAGACAACGGCCAGAACATCAAAATTTTGCCCATGAAGACGAAGCCGACGGCGACGACGCGGAAATGAATTACTCCTCAACGAAGAAACTGATAGCTGACCGGCGAGAAGTCGATGGCACCGAACTTGCGCAGGGCAACGGCGAACACCTAGACGCTGCAGTGGCAAAAATTTGCGTCTGTGCCGCCATCCTTCTGCTGCTTTGGGGAGCCGTCAGCGTCATGCGCCGCCGCCGCTACGCCAAATTCGGCTGCGACGGAAATAGCGCCATACAAATCGTTAGCAGACTTAGCATAGGGCAGAAGCACCATCTGGCAGTCGTTTCCTGCGAACAAAAGCGATTCCTAATCGGCATCACGCAGCATGGCATCGGCCGCATTGGATCACTTGGCGAAGGGCCACTGAGAGTCGTGCAAAAAAGTGCTTCCACGGACGGGAAAACTGCCTAGAAGGAATCGGCGAAGTTAAAATAATGGCAAAATTTCTCATCGAACGGCGGCTTAGGGGATTCATCTGCACCACGGCGCATCCAGTTGGCTGCTCCAGGAATGTCGAAGAACAGGTTGCCAAGGCGCTCAAAAATAAATTCACCGGTCCGCGCAGCGTTCTCGTAATTGGAGCGTCAACGGGCTACGGCTTGGCGAGTCGCATAGCTGCGGCATTCGGAGCTGGAGCGGACACACTTGGTGTGTTTTTTGAGCGGCCGGCCGATGGAGATCGAACTGCCTCGGCAGGATGGTACAACACCGTGGCATTTGAGGAATTGGCTCGGCGCAGCGGACTACTCGCCGCAAGTGTGAACGGCGATGCATTTTCCGACGACATCAAAGAAAAAACCATCGAACTCATCGGGAAAAAGTTCAAAAAAATTGACCTGGTCATATACAGTCTCGCAGCGCCGCGGAGGACCGACCGCAGTGGCGTGACACACAAATCGGTCCTAAAACCAATAGGTAAACCGTTCGTCGGCAAGACTGTAAATCTCGACCATGGCACTGTCACCGAGGTCACAATCGATCCAGCAACGGACGAGGAAATTGCCGGAACAGTGGCAGTAATGGGCGGCGAAGACTGGGAACTGTGGATGGGAGCGCTGGCTTCCGCTGGGGTCCTGGCTAAAGGCGCCAAGACCGTGGCCTACGGATACATAGGACCGGAGTTGACATGGCCAATCTACCGCGATGGAACCATCGGCAGAGCCAAAGCCCACCTGGAGAGTACGGTAGATAAAATAAACGCAATCCTGCGGCCCATGGGCGGTGAAGCCCACATAGCCATCAACAAAGCCGTTGTGACCCAAGCAAGTGCTGCAATCCCGGTTGTGCCGCTCTACATCTCGATTCTTTTTCGGCTGATGAAATCAATGGGCACCCACGAAACTTGCATAGACCAAATGCTGCGCCTATTCCGCGACCGCATCTACGGCAAGAATTTGCAACCGGGCGCCATCGACGGCTGCGGCCGCTTCCGTGTGGACGATTTGGAGATGGATCGAAATTTGCAAAGTGAGATTGCAAAACTTTGGCCACTAGTTACGTCGGAAAACATTCGCCGGCTGACGGACTTCGACGGCTACCAATCGGATTTTCTAAATCTTTTTGGGTTTGACGTCCACGGCGTTGACTACAATGAAGCCGTTGAAACGGATTTGCCACTGAAGGAACTGCCGTGAGAAAATACAAAGCAAACGACGACGACGATAGCGAAGAAGCGGAAGAGGAATCGTCCACGGAAACGGATAGCAAGCGCCAGCCGCCGCTGCAGCGCATGCAGGAAAAATTGCTCGATTCGCGGAAGGTGTTCCTATGGGGCGCCGTAGACGACAAGAGCGCCAAGGAAATAGTCGAGCGCCTGGTCTACATGGAAATGGACAAACCAGGTGAGCCCATAACATTCTACATAAACACCCCCGGAGGCAGCGTAACGTCCGGCATGGCAATCTATGACACCATAAAGTTGATTTCGTCGCCGGTGACCGTCATCGTAATGGGCATGGCGGCCTCAATGGGTTCCATATTGCTCTGCGCTGCGGAGAAAGGCCGGCGGTTGCTATATCCTGGAGCGCGGGTGCTGATTCACCAGCCGCTCATAAGTGGACAGATCTATGCTCCGGCGGTGGATCTTAACATCCAGGCAGAAGAAATGGAACGCACGAGGGAGGAGCTCAACGTGATTCTGTCAAACGCATCGGGGCAGCCCATCGAAAAAATTCGCAGCGACACGGACAGAGATTTCTTCCTAAACGCCAAGGAAGCAATCGACTACGGCCTTGCCGATGCCATAGCTGTAAGCTGCTGAGCTATGCAGCCTACTGCTGCGACTACACAAATTCAGCAGCTGGGTAGCAAGCCTCACAGTCGCTAATGCGAAGTTTCAGCGGCGTGAATCCGTCGCCCTCCCGATGCGCCTTGAAAACGCCATTGAAAGTCACTTCACATTCCCCCAGTTTAACTCGATCTAGTTCCGCATTTGTTGTCAAAATACGACACGCTCCTCCTCTGTCTACGCCAATGGTTTGTTCGCCGTTTCTCAGTATCTCTACGCGCGTAGAACAGCGCGAATCGACTTCCATGGAAATGGAATCCTTATCCACTGTTGTTATTTGGTGGCCAACTTCAAACCCCATCGGCGTAATGCTGAAATCACCATCATGTGCGGTAAGTAACACTGGCAATTTCATGATAAGACCTTGCGCTTGGAAATTCAAAAACAATGTCTCCAAAACACTGGCTTGGTCTTCAGGGCTATTTGGATATGTTGATTGGACTGCCTCCAAAATTTCTCGCATCATTCGCCCGCACTCCTTTACCTCTCCATTCTCCCTATTGTCTATGCGATACTTTCCAATGACAATTGTGTGTTGGTCGCGAACGACATCTACTTGGAAACTCTCATTTGCCGCAATCAGCACGCCGATTTCGCCATCGGAAAAATTGCAGCCTCCAATGCCATCACTCCTGATACGGCTAATTAGCGCGACGGCATCTCCACTAATTTGCCTAGGCACCGACGGTCTTGCATAATCTTCAAGCAATGAACATCTACTCCCGAACACAACACGGTGGTCCCGCGATAGCACTTCCAGCAGCTTCATATCTCCTATGCCGGTGGCGGCTGTGAGAGTGGCTCTAATTATTGCATCTGCGTCCGCAGATCTAAGTCCTAAAAAGCAAAGCCAAAATGCACTGCCGGAACCAATTCCAGCATTTCGAAAACGCGCAAATATTTCAAATCCGGAAAACCCCCTACCGATGAGACTACTTCGCAATGATGCGCCATCGGTTGCCACAATGCGCAGGTGACTTACATCGCCCGGCAACATGGACTCAGCGACCGGCAAACTCGACGGTTCACCTCTATGCACAAGCAGACCAAGATCGACGGAACGCCCAATTGCATCTTGCCGAGTTAACGATTCCACAGCACATTATGCGGTGGCATACTAAATTCCACAAGATTATTTTCACAATCACGCTTGCGCTGGCAAATTTTTAGCGTAAAATGATGCTGTGTTTCCTTCATCATTGCCGCCTACGGCCCGCGTAGCGCTATTTCAGGCCAAGAAGATGCTGAACGTCGACCATGTGACTGCTTCCGCAGGCGGCGACCCGCAACAACCAACGGGCACTGGAATTGTGGTGGCAGCAGATACGCCGCAGCTCACTCACATAGAGCATTTGCTGCCAGACATCTGTGACACCCCAAACTTTTGGGATCGCATTTGCTTCCATTGCAGCAGGTTTGCATCGCTGTTTACCGGCGGCGCAAATCTAGATGGACAGGTTCGCGCACTGGCTGCGCTACTTAGCGGCAATGTCGAGCAAATAGGCGACATCGACGGCTTGGCGGAAGGATTTAGGAATACGTTTGGCGATGACGTTGGCGATAGACTCTCCGTTCAAATTGAAGCTGCGCAAATACTTTCCGGCAAAGGACCTTTGGCGGAAAAACTTTTCGAAGGAATCAACGACGCCCTTGACGTAGTCGATCCAAATGAAGACAGGACTGCAGGTGAAATAATCATAGTCAACATCATGCCAGGACATGGCGAAAATTTCCCTCTCGCAAAAGACGGAAGCAACTTATTGCAGCTGCTTCACATCGAAGAAAGATTTATCATAATTAAAGACGAAAATAAACTTGCCGCCGTCAAGTCAGCCATAGTTTCAATGTGCAGACTTGTTAATGTAGCCAGCAAAGGCAATACACATAAGCCCGGGACATACCGCCTCCAAGGCTTCGCCAGGCTGTATGGCGCCAATAAACGTGAGTTTGAAAAACGGCTAGCAAAATTTATAGGTGGGTTTAGCATAGTAAAAAATCTTCCACGGGAAAGTAGCCAAAGAGTTACTAATGCTGTGCTATGGACATTCATAGATCATCTTTCTTCGGGACGAAGGGCAAGTGAATTTAATTCACCGGCTAACGTTAGCAGAATACGAGCAGAATACGACCTCACAGACGATGGAATTGCAGAAATTTTCTCTGCCGTTCAAAGGTTTACTTTTAATGGGCAATTAATTGACGAGTGCATCGATGGGCAAGGTGCCGCCGTATCAGATGAGCACAGATTTGGCGTATTGAAGAGTAGCCTGTTTGCATTTGAAAATTCCGTGGCAAAACTCGGCGGCGGCGACAAGTAAATAACAGCCAAGCAATTCTGCATCACGCCATTTACTTGCGCAATTCGCCATCAGCGAGCACCGCCCAGCCATATAGTGTTAGCTCACCCTTCCGCCGCCCCGCTGCAACGTCAGCTTCCCACCGCTCCGAAACATCATCATGCAGCAATGGCGGCGTGCCTCCAAAGAAGAATTCCTTGGCCGCGTAAATGTGATCGCATCGCCCTTGCCTTACGCGAAATGTTAGGCCAACGGTGAGACACCCACGAAGAAAACCTTGCAATTCGGCAGGTGAAAATTTATCTCTAATTAAATCTCTTACCCCGTCCCGCAGGCGTAAGTCATAATCGTTTCCTTCATCATAGCGCATGGCCGCAGAAGCATCGCCGTGAGTCTCATCATCGCTCCTCATTATTGGGCACATATCTAAAACTGCTGCCTGTAGAAGATTAATGGGGAGAGGCTCCATTCCCTTTGGCACATGCCTACCAAAGTAATCGCCTATCGCATAATGTGCTGTGAAAATTTGCCTAACATCATCTGCGTTTAATACATTGCGAGCCATGGCAAGAATTTGGCAAATTGCAGTCCGCAATTCGTTAAGCGTCTCCCCGTCGAGATGTATGTCAGTTGCGTAAAGTACATCAAAAACAAGCTGCAGGAATGGCGCACCTCCAACATGATGCAATAGCGCTTCACGTCGATATTCCTCCGGCATGTCAGCTAGAGCCCTACAGGCCGCGATAATACCATGGGCAGCTGCTTCTCTTGAGCTGCTGTCGATGTCAAGGAAGCCCATTGAGGTTCTTTGCATAGCGCCATTGTCATTAAACTTTAGAGAGCTGGAAAATAGACTCTCCACAAGCTCGCAAAATCTTCTGACAGATGCTGCAAATATTGCAAACGGCGAGATGTCTTCTAACTCCGCCTCTTCCACCGTATGCACTGGACCTCCACCGTGCGAATCTGAAACTGGTGATACACTCACAGACCTATTATGGCGCAGTTGACACAAATTTGCCAGCGGAATATGCTCACCAGAGCACATGTAGATGACAGTCAACGGAAAATAATCAATTGACCAGGGCCACAAACTGGCCGCCGCAGAACATTTGTCTTGCCCTATGGCCCGTTGGCCGTTTTCTTTGGCGCCGGCCCGGGTGGCGGAATGGTAGACGCTGAGGACTTAAAATCCTTTGACCCTAGGTCGTAGGGGTTCGAGTCCCCTCCCGGGCACGGTGTTCACGCCACTGTCTTATCTGACAAATATCCAAATTTGACCGCGGCGATTTCAGCGTATGAGGTCAAAATATTATTCTCGTAATTCCACGACAAATGTGCTAGACAGTACCAAATGAGTCCGCCAGTTACCAACGCAAATACAGTAGCCACTGCCAATTCACGCACAACTTATTGGATAAGCGGGACGCTGCTTGTCGCATCGGCGGCGGTGACTATGCTGCTCGCAATTCTCACATTCGCCGCCGGAGTGATATTGCTTAATGCGCTAGTAATTAGCGCCATATCAGTTTCCGGCTGCGTCGCCGCAGCATCCATCTGCGTCCTATGCTACGCCGCCGTCAAATCGCACAGGCCGGCGAGCACCGGCGTGCCTGGCAAAGCTCCAACAGCTGAAACCGAAGTTGGCGCCAATGTGTCTGCATCAGCTGGCGATGTCCCTGCGGCTGTTGCCGCGGAAAGCCCTAGGGCGACACCTACACCTTCTTCCGGCGGAACTAAAAAACCAGTGCCACAGTCAAGCGGAGGAAATCCCACTTCTCCAGCGGCTGCCGCCGACGCGGCATGTCCAAAAGTCATCACTAAACCAAAATTTTCACCTCCGCCGCATAGACCTCAAGCCATAGACTCATTGTTCTATTTTGCTCCAGGCGACGCACTAACGACTAGGAATGTAACACTTGTAGAATTTCTGAATAGTCCAAACTTTTCGAAAGAATATATGGCTCTGCACGCCAAAGTCATTGAGAGACTTGGAACTAACACAGCAGAATTGGTGGGCGCCGACCCAAATCAATGGAAGATCATTGCCGCTAGGATGAAAGAAGCAGCAGGGAAATTTCTAGCAAATGCCGAAAATCACAACATGCTCTTCGCCGGAGCCAAAGAACTCGTGCTGAAAGAAGGAATTGCGCCGCTGGCATTTTCCGTTGATGAGATCCGCGCCTCAGCAACTTCACCCACAAGAGCCGGCGGCGATGTGCAAGTTTCCATTGTTAAAGGCTTTCCAGCAGAATGCTCGCAGCTCTTTGAGCCTGGATCAATATGGCAAGCCGCAAGCCAATTTAATGGGCTAGAGTCGTGCACGCATGCCATTGCCGCATTAATGAACTACGCTACTGATCATACGCAGGGACCTAGCATAGTAATATGTAGTGACTTGATCGCCATAGCAATGCGTCAGGTGGCGCACCAACATCACAGCTATCCTGACTCCATCGTGCCGGTACTGGAATGCTGCACAATCGACGGCGAGTCCGTGCTGTCAAAGTATCCGACGATTTATAAAAATGGATGGTTTAGTCCGCAATTCATAGCCGACGACAATCATCTAGAGAAACTCGCGGATCAAATTGAAGCAAACATTGGAAAATTTAAAGTGCTTACACAGTGGTGTTTGACAGCTGACGGCACTCCGCAGCTGATGATCATGAGTGCCGCACCGGCCTTCATTGGCGGAAATATTAGTGAAGCAAAGAGGAAGTCGCTCTTTCGTAGGATCTCCAAGGCAATTCTTTGCGCCCAATATGAGTGCTGCGGGTTAATTCAGGCACGAACAGGGAAAAACATACACATCACTCCCGTTGGCATGGGAGTGTTCGGCAATGACAAAATAGTCTTGAACGATGCACTTGCGACACTCCTAAAAAGCACAGCAGGATCCGGCGTGACGATCAGATTGCACAGCTTCGGTGGCAATGATTGGGACGCAGCACTAGCTGCTGCTGGGTACACAATTGGATCAACCGCCGCCGGAATCACCGCGTGCATAAAAAAACGTGCCTAGCAGCTGCGGCAAAAAATATTAGCTTGCGGTCCCGCTCGCCGCAGCTAGTCGGGACAGATGGTGCGGCGCTTTTTGAAAAAATTTGCCTCGGCTGGTCTGCTCCTATGTGCCGTCTTCGCTGCTGGATGCTCCGAATGCAATCCCGATGACAGCCAACTGCCATGGGCTAGACCTGGAAAATGGGAAGGCAACTCTTTCATGGGCGCGAAAACGCGCGCCTAGGGCTGTGGAAGGAACATTGCAGTCGGATGAAGTCCGCCAATGCAATTTGGCTCCAGGACTTTACGTCGTCGCAACCCCCATCGGCAATCTTGGAGATTTTTCCCAGAGGGCTATTGACGTACTGCGCCGCTGCGATCTCCTTGCCTGCGAAGACACGCGCGTCACCGGAAAGCTGCTGAAGCATTTTTCCATTGGCGCGAAGCTCATCTCCTGCCGAGAAGAAAACGAGTTGGAGATGGCCACAGTGATCTGCGATGCCGTGGCTTCCGGAAAATTGGTCGCCCTCGTCTGCGATGCCGGAACTCCACTGGTCAGCGATCCCGGATTCCGCGTCGTACGCCAGTGCCGCAGGAGGGGTCTGCCAGTTTTTCCGATCCCAGGGCCGTCCGCTGCAATCGCCGCCCTCTCCGCATCAGGCTTGCCATCAAATTCATTTCTATTTCTCGGATTTCCGCCCAATAAAAGCACGGGCCGGAGACAGCTTTTCAGTCGACATAAATCGTTCCCTGCCACCATAATTTTCTACGAATCCTGCCACCGCATCCGCCAATCGCTGTCCGATGCCCTCGAAGAATTTGGCGAAAACCGCTACTGCGCCGTCGGAAGGGAAATCACTAAGCTCCACGAATCCTGGCACGTTGGCAAACTTTGCGAAGTGTACTGCGCAATTAGTTCACGCAAACCGCTCGGAGAGTATGTACTTCTCATAGCGGCAGATGACTTCACATTGTGAGCGCAGACGTCCGGAAATTGTGCGGCCAACACCTGCAGCCAAAATCCTAGGCGCCACATAAAAGAACTCTTGCAGCAACCGCCGTCGGACATAGCATGGACCGACTGCTGTGGACTATCGGGACCTGGATACGGAATTGCGCAGGCGCAGAAAAGAAATTCTCGTGCGCATTGTTGGAGCATTTGATCGCGGTGATTTTTCCACGGCAATTGGCGAGGAGGCAAAAAATATCGCCGCAGAATGGGGAGCGCGCTGCGAAAAATCAGAAAACATTGGCGCGGAAGTTAATGAGCGCATTGCCGCAGCGCTAGGATTTTCAATGGCAGCTGACACAAATGACATTTCCGCCCTGGCTGCATCTGCGCTAAAACGTTCTGAGCCGGAAGAATATCCACTTACAGTCCTCGAATCAACCTGCAATCGCTGTCCGGCGATCCACTACGCAGTTACTGGCCTATGTCGCAGCTGCACAGCAAAGTACTGCCAGGCCGCCTGCCGCTTCGGCGCGATTTCCATGGTCGACGGGGCATCAAAAATTGACAGCTCCAAATGTAAAAAATGCGACCAATGCCGCCGCTCATGTCCCTACGGCGCCATAGTTAAGGCAACCGTTCCCTGCGAATCCCAATGTCCAGTCGACGCCATCAAAAAAGACGAAACAGGCCGGTCGCGCATCGACTTTGACCGCTGCATTTCCTGCGGACGCTGCTCCGTTGCGTGCCCATTCGGCGCCATAGTTTCAAAAAGTCAAATCGTCGACGTGCTGCGGGCAATGGCAAGTCGCGAAACCATAGCGCTCTACGCTCCGTCGTGGATCGGCCAATACGATGCCACAGCTGGGAAATTGCGCTCCGCCCTCGAGAAAGCCGGCTTCAGCGGCAGCTGCGAAGTTGCACTTGGAGCTGAGGTAACTGCAATCGAAGAAGCCGACGATTTCCGCAGTCATCTGGCCGGAGGAAAGCCATTCATGACGACGTCCTGCTGCGCCGCATACAATGAATTCCGCGATAAACATTTAGTTGAAATTAACCCCTACGCATCAAAAACCAAAACGCCACTGTACTACACGGCAGAGATCCTGCGGAAAAAGCATCCAAACGCCGCACTAGTTTTTCTGAGTCCGTGCTTTGCAAAATATCGCGAAGTGCGCCGAAATCCGAACGTCGACTTCGCCCTAAATTTTGAAGAAGTTGACGCCCTATTCGCAGCCCGTTCAGTGTCACCGGAATCCTGCGACGCAATGGCATTTGACAAAAATTCCGCTAAGGAGGCGAGGGAGTTCGGACTTTCCAACGGAGTCGCACGATCCGTAGTGTGCGCATGGAAGGGCGACAGTAGTGACGTTAAGCCGGTGGTGATAAATGGATTAAACAAGGAAAGCATAGGCCAACTGCGCAGCTACGCCAGGGAAGGTAAGTGCAGCGACGGAAATCTCGTTGAGGTAATGGCCTGCGAAGGTGGCTGCATAGGCGGACCGGCGACAATTTGCTCCCTGCGCAAGGCCCAGCAGAGGGTTAGCTCCCACGCCTCCGAGGGCCAATCCATAGGCGAAGTGAAGAACCCATTCGCTGATGATTAATTCATTTTTTATTGCGCAACTATGACGAATCTTTCTTGACAGGTCCCGCGAAATTGACGAGCCATCATGGCAAATGTTGGCGACAGTTCATTCCGGCGCGCTGTGGGGCGTTGAATCAATTCCCGTTGAAGTTGAAGTTAACAGCGGTGAGCGCGGTGAGCTGCGTCTAGTCCTGGTTGGATTGCCTGACGCCGCCGTCAAAGAGTCCATGGACAGAGTATGTTCAGCACTGCAAAATAGCCGCTATAAAATTCCGCACACCCGCACGACGATCAATCTTTCACCTGGTCATATCCGCAAAGAAGGCCCCATGTATGACTTGCCCATAGCCGTTGGCGTACTAATGGCGAGCGGGCAAATAGCGACCGACGTGGATGACCTTTTGCTGGCTGGCGAATTGAGCCTTTCCGGCAAAATACTGCCAATTCGCGGCGCCGTCGCACTGTCGCTGCAGGCAAAAAAACATGGCCTCCGCGCCGTCATTCTGCCCAGGCAATCGGCGGAGGAAGCGCTGCTCATAGGAGGCATCGATATCTATGGAGTTGAGACACTTTCAGAAGTTGTGGCCCTTCTCCAGGACCGGTCAAAGTTTCGGCCCATGGCCCAACGTTCTCCCGGGAACCGCGGAAGTGATTTTCTAGATTTTTCCGACGTCTGCGGCCAGGAGCGGGCCCGCCGCGTCGCTGAAATTGCCGTATCAGGCGGGCACAATCTGCTAATGATAGGCTGTCCTGGGGTTGGTAAATCAATGATAGCAAAGCGCATACCGTCAATTATGCCGTCACCCACACTGGATGAACTGATCGAAATTCACGGAATTCATTCGGCCGCAGGAACCACACACGGCGGATCACCATTCCCATCAACGAGACCATTTCGCGCGCCGCACCACAGCATAAGTCGCGTTGGCCTCGTCGGCGGTGGATCGCCGCCACACCCCGGCGAAATCTCTCTCGCCCACAACGGTGTACTGTTCCTCGACGAATTGGCGGAATTCGATCGCTGCACACTGGAGTCGCTGCGGCAGCCGCTCGACGACGGCTTCGTTACCATATCGCGCAGCATAGGCAAAGTGCGTTTCCCCAGCAATTTCACGTTCATTGCAGCCACCAATCCGTGCCCCTGCGGATATCTCGGGTCTAAGCGCCGTCGCTGCTCCTGCTCTCAAAGACAGGTATTCACCTACAGGTCAAAGATTAGCGGTCCGCTGCTTGACCGCATAGATCTGCACATCGACGTGCCGCCGGTGAACGTGGAGCTTCTTGCGGAAAGGCGTCAGGGAGAGTCATCTGCAAGCATTCGCATCCGCGTCGAAGAGGCAGTTGATCGGCAGCGTCGTCGCTATGGGAGCTCAGACGGCGCAATTCGCTGCAATGGACGCATCCCGGACGGCTACTTGAAAAAATTCTGCGCCCTCGGCGAAGCAGAAAATAGGATCCTCAGCCAGGCACTGGATAATGCCGCCCTTTCCGCGAGAGCAAGTGGGCGCATCCTACGTGTGGCGAGGACCATAGCCGACCTAAATGGCGACGAAGACATTTCCCAGCGGCACATCATCGAAGCGCTCCAATATCGCATATTGGAACAGGTTTAGTTGAATCTAGTAGTCTAAATGCAATCCAATTCGAATGTTACGCCGCTCGACTCCCGTAGCCGATGCGCGGACGGTTAGGCGGATGTCCATGGACCAGTTGCGGTCGAAGCGGTGAAAAAAATGGTGGCGCTGTGCAGTTACGCGATGCAAATGAGTATCATAGCGAATCGATCCGCCCAATTGGCTGCGCGACGTCGGCCGGAAAACGAACCCGAAACTGTACTGCCTGGCGCTGTGGCGTATGTAGTCACCGCCGAATGACATCTCAAAAATATTCCCGTCGTGCAGCTCCGTTTCCAGGCGCAGCTCATTCACTGCAAAGGAGTGTATGTCGGTGCGGCTGAATATCTTCATTGAAAAAAATTCCGCCGGCATGACACGCAGCGTCGAATAGATATCCGACTTGCCGCAGCCGCCTCCACTACTCCACGGACGCAGGTCCTCGTAGACATTCGCCTCGACGAGCGTGCGCATGGATCCGCGGGCCAACGATTTAGCCTGGATGATGTTTTCCAAACCGAGGCGCAGGCAGTGGCCATCTGGAAAGTGCTCAGGATCATGGGCTTCCCCGACGTCAATCACCGGCAAATTACCGTCCGGAAATATTTCATCGCGACATTGCCAGCCACAGCGCTCGCACCAACCGCGGCGATAGTGCACCATTGCAGTCATCCTGTGGCGCATTGATTCTATGTCCCAGCGCGGCACCGACATATCCAAATGGCCACTGACTAGCACGTTAAAATCAAAGCCCGCCTGCCAAATCGTCTGCGATGGAAAATGTTGGTCGATTTTTTCCGCAGCGACCATTGACCTAACCGCAGCAACGGGTCTAATGGAAAGCACATCGCGCCACCGCAGCGGCGCCGACAACGCGAAAAATCCATCGGCGAATGATTTTTCATCGGAATACTTTTCGCTTTCGATCCTGCGCCCCACAAAGGAAATGTCCCCCTGGCCGATCACTGGAAGGTCAAGCAACTGCTGCGGAATAATTTGATAGCGCAATTCCTCGAGCTCCTTTGTCCCAGTTTGAAAATCATTTGGGTCCAACCGCAGCGTGGCTGTGGTCAGCGATTTTTCTCGGCGATGCGTCAGCTCGATGTGGCTCAGCGGGTACTGGTTATTCCAATATTTTTCCGGACGAAAATCGCGCAGGGCGAAGGAATCACTCCAGCGATACAGAGCCGCGGACAGGGCCCAGCTATCACTGAACTCTCTCCCATATCGACAGTTAAAGAACGCACGCCGCGTTTCGATGGGCGCGCCGAGCAAATCAAACCCGCGATTGCCGCCGTCGCTAATGAACCCACTTAGAATGTCAACGCGGGTGCCGGCCTCCTTTGAGTCTCCGCAAAAGCGGCAGCATGGCCCAACGAGGAAGCCGCGTTTGCTGAAAAAATCAAAATTCAGACCGACAACGCCCTTGGACTTCAGTGTACACACTATGCCGTTGCGACCGCATATGCCGAAATCCCTGCCGTAACCGTACTTACCGCGAAAACACATGGCGATGCCGTCCAATTTCAGCCGCCATCGGCCCATGGAGAATATGCGCCAATTTCCAATGCGAACCGACGCCCCATCAATCCACGCCGCCGCGGATCCAGGTATGGTAATTGTCTCAGCCGCAATGTTAGGCGCGTGACGTCCCGGCTCACCGCTGTAGATGCGTCCGTGGCGCAAAACTATGCGGCGAGTGCCATCCAGTTCGGCACTTTCGACTTCGTCGGCCTTGACGTATATGTTCTTGAGTTTGAACCGAATGTCCTCACCCCACATGGATCCGCTGTCGAGGGCGTAGTACAATTTTTCGGCCAGCAGGATGCCGTCGCCGAAATATAGGCGAATCGAACCGGTCGCCTCGCCGATGCCGTCGCGGTAGCCTACTTCGTTGGCCATCAAGTAGCAACCATCTCCCATCTGCAAAATCACGCCGTCGGCCGATGCGGATGAGCCATCGATGGAAGACGTTTCAAATGAATAACCTACGTGGAAAAACAACGAAAAAATCAATGCGGCACTGGCTGCAATTCTCACGGCGATGCCCTTTTACACGTCCACTTCGGCGCGCACAACGATTTTGGCAGCAAATCGCCGATTGGCCGTTGTCTTCCGTAGAATTTGCGGCAAAATCCAAACGAAGTGAATCGTTCACACTCAAAGGGATTTACGCTTCTCGAACTCCTGCTTGCCATGGCAATTGGCACGGCCCTGACCATGGTGGCTGCGATGTATTTGCGCGGAATCGAAGACCGCTCCACGGCGACGGCAGATCGCACGGAATTTGCGCTGAAGCGGGCACGACTAGTGCAACAGCTTGAAGATGATCTACTTAACTTATCTCCAGAAACTTTTACAATCCTGGCAACGGGAGCCACGTGGCAGACCTCGTCGCCGAAGAAATTTTGCACATATGCCTTTGAGGCCGACAAAAAACGCCTCCACAGGTTTTTCACTGACGGCGACGGCGCCGCGTCGGCCGTAGAAATGACTGCGCGCACGGTACTTCTGGACGGCGTGGAAGAATTTTCCATTGGCACCCTGGACACCGGCAGCGCACCGAGCTACGTCATTTCCATACGATTCAGCGGCGAGACCGCCAAGACTAGGATTCTGCTAGCGCCGTGATGGCCCTGTTTTTCCTTGTAACATATCCACTAACTGCTTGCGGACTAACACCAAGCAATCTGGCTGCGCGGGACATGTTGTGGCCAGATTGGCGCATTGCCTCCAGCAAAATTTCATCCCTAATTGATCGGATAAAGGAATTCAGCCTAAACCCATCGCGGAAATTGCATTGACACAGGCAACTTCCGAATGGAGGCGAGCAGTAGATGTTTGCTTCTGCGGCATCGAAGTTAAGCAACTCAAATTGCGTAGCATACATCCACTCAACAATTCTAAACAGTCCGTGGAAATTGTCTGGAAATTTGCGGGCAATGAGGTCCTTCAGTGACAGATCTGAGATTTGCTTGCGCAATCCGAAACGCCTATTCATTTCGCCGAGCCTGACCAAGACGCTTGTCCTAACGTCCTCGGCCCGATCTTCAAGTGATGGAACATGCAGCACCTGTTTGCTCAGAAATCTGCGCAGCCGACTTGGAACTTTTTTTAGGAATTTATGCAGGCCGCGGCTATCCACGGTAAATTGGAAGCGGACCGTCCCCATCGCCGCCTCCATTGAGTCAATGATTTCATGGATCAGCGCCCGCGGGAGGGATTCTGGATGGACGATCGTCAAGCTCGGCTTCGCGCTGGCTACGAGCGAACTAAACAGCGCATTCAGTGCGGAAATATCCTGCAAATAGCAGTTCTGCTCGCGGCAGTCGATGGCCGCATGGGCCGCAGTTCCATGCGATGTAAGCCTATGCAGCAAAATGGCAAAGGTCTTTTTCCCAGATCCAGTTGGCCCACTGAATACAACGGGATCGCAATTCTGCGCCATTTCGGAAATCGCATCGAGCAACGTGCTGAGCGCTACCGAGTCACCAAAAACGCCGACGCTGCGCGCTGAATCCTTCACGCTAATGTTTTCGTCTGATCGCAGATCCTCGCCGCCGCGCCGCGGACCACTGTAAATCAAGCTCTCATCTACGAAGTAAAATTCGTCCAGGGAATCAACGGCATTGCACCGTTTGTCGAGTTCAACATTTTCAGCGGCAACCTGCGAAACTGGAGTCATTGCCAATGAAGATTAGGAAATCGTCGGCAAAACAAGCCTTTTTAGCAGAATTTTTTTGTTTTGGTGTCTAGATTTTGGGCGACAAGACTTTACGATGATAATCATTCTACGGAAATCCTCCGCAGCAATGTGGCTGAGGCAATTTTTTTATTAATTTTCTGCGGACGTCAGCAATTTAGCCAAATTCACTACTTTCCATTGGAAAAATTTAGATGCCTTTGACATGGTGACAGCACCAATATGCAGTGGCAACTCCATGGTGAATTTAGCGCCAGGAATAGGGAACAGATAAGTTACAGCGGCAACAACTCTGCCAAACGATACAACTGGCGGCCATTGTCGTTAGTTGCAGCTGAACACATAGCGGGGAAACGAACTCCACAAACTCACCGCACTCAAGTGACACCCAAGAGCCGACCATTGGCGGCAATTAGCGGGACACTCGGACCATTGGCCACTCTAATCGTCCGAGTTAAATGGGTGCAGGAGTTGGATTTGAACCAACGACCTTCAGGTTATGAGCCTGACGAGCTACCAAGCTGCTCCATCCTGCGGATGGCATGGAGTAATATTTTTTTCTGCTGTCAATGGAGTTTTTGAAAAATTTACCGCGGGCTGCAATCGGCAAGGCTCCATGGAAACCACCCGGCTGCAGAGTCTGCGCACAACACTTAAATCATGCGATATGAACAGTATGCCCAGGTGGTTGCTCCGCTGCATGGCGCGCAACAGCTCGACAATTTCCGTGCGGACCGCCGCATCCAATGCGCTAACTACTTCATCACAAATAAGATACTCCGGACAAACCGCCAGCGCCCTGGCAATGGCAACGCGCTGCCGTTGGCCTCCGCTCAATTCCGCCGGTTTTCGCCAAAGCAGGTCAGCATCTAGGTAAACTGCGCCCATCAACTGGCGAATGCGGTCCTCGCGCCGCGAAGAATTTTCACGGCGAAAATGTATGCTAATTGGTTCAGCTATAGCAGCATGCACAGTTTGCCGCGGATCCAACGCCTCCGCCGGCGATTGGAACACCATCTGCACTGCCCCGTGAAATTCTTTCCGCCGCATTTCTTCCAGCGGCGTTCCGCGTAGCAATATCCGTCCCCTGTGCAACTTCTGCAATCCAGCCAGGCAACGGCCGACGGTACTTTTTCCACAGCCGCTCGTTCCAACTAGGCCAACACATTCTCCGGGAAGGATTTTTATGGAAAAATCATCCAGAACCGTAAGCAATCCCGGTTTCCTAAAAATTCCACGGCGACGCCGGCAAAGCACAGTCCCGTGCTCCATTTCCAAACCGCTGGACTCGCACTCGCTGGAATTTCTCACGGCTAAATTCCTCTCCCATGGCCGTTTGTCCCGTCGATGGAGACAATTTTCCCGCGGTCAATGACGGCAATGCGATCGGCAATGTTTTCAGCCAGCGGGAGATCGTGCGTAATGAAGAGGACGGCAAAGCCAAGACGGCGCTGCAGCTGGAGCAGCTGGCAAATGGCTACGTGGCATGACTTTTCGTCGAGCGCACTCGTCGCCTCGTCGGCTATTAGCAATTTCGGTCCGTTAATCAGTGCCATGGCCAACATGGCGCGCTGCAACATGCCGCCGCTTAGTTCGTGGGGATAGCTGCAGTAAACCCTTTCATGGTCAGGAATTTGGAGTTCGCGGAACCAGTAGAGGACTCCGCTGCGCATTTCTCTTTTTGATAAACATCTACCGTGGATGGACATGCACTCCAGTACCTGCCTGCCGATGGTAATCGATGGATTGAAACACGCCATTGGCTCTTGGAAAACGTAGGAAATGTCCACGCCGCGCAGACTGCATAACTCCTTCTCGCTGAGCTTCTGCATCTCTCTGCCATCGAAAATAATTCTCCCGCGCAGGATGGCGTCCGGCGGATGGAGCATGGCTATTGATAGTGCCGTTAACGATTTACCGCTGCCGCTTGGACCGGTTAGGGCAAGTATTTGTCCGCCGTCGATGTGGAAATTAATGGACGAAAGAATTTCAACCCCGTGCAGCGAAAGGGATAAATTTTCAACCGAAAGCAGCGGTTTCCGTACGATGGCCATTGCCACAGTTTCTATTCACGGAATGCACGCCAATGCAAATCAATGCGCCCGTTGTATTTTTTTTACGTGCGCCGGCGAAATGAATGGCATTTTTCCGCTGCATTTTCCGCGGCGCCGC
>JAITDL010000058.1 GCA_031282565.1 Puniceicoccales bacterium | reverse complement strand
GAAATACTAACTGCCGCCGCTCTGGATTTTTTCCAACGCGAAGCCGTGGACGTCGCGATTTTGGAGGTCGGCCTCGGCGGCAGGTGCGATGCGACAAGTGCCGTTTCCGCTGAGGTTTGCGCCATTACCACAATAGGATTAGACCACAGAGATGTGCTGGGCAGCAACATAGGATCAATAGCCGGCGAAAAGGCAGCCATCGCGCGGCCAGGAATTCCATTAATCGTCGGCAACGTTCCGAAAGAAGCCATGGATGTCATAGGCGCGGCGGCGCAAAGCGCCGCCGCGCAGGTTATTAGGCCAAAACAAATCCCAGTTCCTCCGCTGCTCAACATGCGCGGGATTGAGCAGATTGAGAATTATCGCACGGCAGCGGAAGTTGGTTCAATCTGGCTCGATTTGCACTCAATTGGCTGGAAAGAGAATCGCAGCAAATTCCTTGGGGCCATGGGCGAAGCGAGTTGGCCAGGCCGCTGGGATCGGCGGGAAATTTTTGGCCGGCGGTGGATATTCGATTGTACGCATAACGTTCACGGACTCACGGTTTTGCGTAAAAATTGGCAGCTGCTACCTCGGGACGAGCGCCCTTCGCCGACGGTTGTAACTTGCACGCTTGGGGAGGATCGCGCACGGGATCTGCTGCCGTTTCTGTCGTCCATAGCTGAAAAACTCGTTCTCGTCGAACTGGATGACAGGCGAGCGCTCAGCGGAGAGCACCTGCGATCACTTGTCCCCGATGAGAGCTGCTGTGAAATTTGCTGCCTGGCGGAAGATAAACTTGGCGATGAACTTCCGCGACTTGCCGGCGACCCAATTCTCGTTGTAGGCTCCATAGTGCTCGTCGGCAAGGCTCTATCAATAGTTAATTAATTTGTCCAACACTAGTCTACCACATCGAATGCACTTAGATCTGCTGGGCTACCATCATCCACATCTTCAAACGCACCTATGCGCACACTTGATATGCCGTATCCATAATTTCTTCGCACTGCATATTTAACGCCGTCAATAATAACATGCTCTGCGGCGTTAGCGTCATGTCCTGGTTGCATTTCTGGCAGTTCCGCTTCGAGTTTGGTGTAGAGTGGTTCAAGTATTTGTCCTCGACCTAAAGATGTGTCACATATTGAAATCCCATCTTTCCGGAATTGAAATCGCACTTTTCCGCCGGATTGTTTGCTAATTTCACCGAGTTTGCGAATGTCGCCAAGCCACTTATTTAATTGCTCTTCTGTGGAAAAGTGCGGAACTGACCCGAGCTCTAGTTCGATGGTCAATTCGCGACCCTGCCTCGCAATTGATTCGCTAAGTAGCCGCATGGTTGCAACGTCAAACGGCTTAGCTAACGTGATTCTGCTCACATTTGGCAATTGTGCAACTTGTAGTGGACTAAAACTTTGCGCTCCAATACCTTTCAATGCATATTGTTGGCCGTGTATAGTTATTCCTGTGATGCCTATAGTTATAGCTCTTGCTTCCCTAAGCGCTTCCAGTTGCTTTTTCGCAGTGCAAAACGTTTCCTCTATTGGATGGCCAATAGCGCACCGGTTGCCGGTACAGAAATCGGAAATCAGGCATTCTACAGAATCAAATCCATCGTATACTCTTGATTTAAACGCAAGTTCTGCAAGTGCAATAGTAGCTGGATCATTTGCGCCACGCATGCGAATGCTGCGCTCCGGTGGAGTTTCAGGATCGACGTCATCAGCACCATATTGGACAATTTTCTTATCATCACTCCAATCAAATACTATATTAAGCCAACCCATGCCTTCTGGCAGGCCTACAATCAAATCGCTGGGATCAATCTTGGCGTCTTTTAATAATACGATTGACTCCGCAAATTCATCAGGATTTCCGGCAACCGTTTCAGCAGCTGGTAGTCTGCCGCAAATAAAGTCGAAAGCCATAAACGCAGCCTGGCCCTCTCGTACGCTTTCCTCAACGATTCCAGCCGTTGCATTAGCTTCTGATCTTCCCCTGAATCTTTCCATTCTTCTGTCAGATGCCACAAGATCAATTGGAATAGGGCGTGGGGCATTTGCTTTAGCAAGCATATGGGTTATCGATAGGGCTAACATTTTCAAATTTCTATCGCCGCGAGCCAATAGGAGTTCTATTGCCGTGGCACTATCAGTTCCTGTGCCGCCGCGTATGCCTAGTGTAACACTAGGGAATACGGCGGTGAACATTGCGGCAACAGATGGCGCCCCAAGATCTTGGATTACAAGTTCTATGCTTTCACAGAGCGCAGTGCCATATGTCTTATCTGCAATAGCCTCCATTAGACACTCAAGACCTCCTTCTCGCACTTTGTCTTGGAGGCCTTTAGTGCTAAGTTCATCCATTGCAGCCTGATTTCCTGAAAGGGCAAAGCTGAAAAATTTACCAAGCCACAACTTGGCATTTTCCGGGCCTTTTTCGTCGAAAAATGCATACATCTTTTCCTTACGTAGAACCAGCGCATAAAAAGCTGGCATAAAACCACTTAAAAAAGGCAATTCACCTCTCAGTAATGCAGCAAATGCCTCTTTACAAGTCTCATATGAATGAGTTCTGGACTCGTATTTTCCTAGTTCCTCTCCTACGCGTGTGGCAGGACGTGGTGAAGGCGATCCGATTGGTGGAAAATTTGTCATGGCGATATGTTAGTTTAACACAGTTTGTGAGTTTGTAAAATTTTTTTATGAAGCCCTGCGCAAGTGATTCAGTTGGAATGTAATATTTCTAGTGCCCGGCCGGCAATTTTTTTGACAAAACAAATGTGAAATTTTAATTGACAAGTCACTTTTCATCGGTTTGCAATTCCAACTATGAACCGTGTTTTAATTCAAACTACGCCTACTGGCCATGATCTAAACAGTGAAAGATTTGACGATGGGCTCTGGCGTGAAACGACGTCTTTTGTGTTTCGATGCAGGAATGTATGTGAATATCCGCACTTTTGGTCGTCCACAATTCCGGATAGCGAGTATCCGCGTGTGTGGTTGCGGGTTTGTTTTACCGTCATCCAAGGAATGTCTGTTGCTGTCATTGCGTATCCATGGTGCCCTAAAAAAACACCTACAGATGAAAAAGGAGTACCTGTAGCTGAATGGCTAGATCATATGTCAAAGACCGCTCCAGTTATAGCAGCTCTTGGACGAACTGTGTACTACATAACAGTATTGCATGAATTGCGAGAATGCACAGGCCACCATGCCGTGCACGATCTTTCGTTTATGGGTTATCGTGCGATAGACGATGCTAAAGCTGAAACTTTTAGAAAATTTAGCTATGATCCATTGACTCCCGAAAATTCAAAAAAATGTATAAATCCACGCTTGGAGGTTTTGAAGCTGCGACTTGGCATGAAAGGCGAACATGGTGATGCAGTTCCAGGATTTAGGTTTGTTGATCTTAGAGCAACTCCACAGGTTGCGTTACCGTAAAGTTTATGACGTGGCGGCGCACATTGTCAGCCACGTTGGTGGATGTCGCCCTTCCTTGGATGGCATCGCTAGGCGAGCGACAGTTTGCGAAATGCCTGATGTTGTGCGATTTGGGCGAGATCTTGGAGGTTTATCATTCCGCGGAGATCTGCCCGTGGGCGCAGTTCAAATGTCTCAAGTCCCGTTGCAACTTCAACGGTGAAACGCATGGGGCCGCGGTTTTTAGATAGATAGTCCGCGATTGGTTCCATGGCCGATGCGAGCAATTTTTTGTCTTCGCCGGAAAGCGTTAGGCGCAGTTCACGGCGGCCAAGCCGCTGCACGTAGTCGTCGATGCCATGTAACTCGATGCCATTGAGATCGCGTCGGTCGTCCTGGATGCGGACGCTGCCCACTACCACCAGGATTTTCCCCTGGATAAGTAACTGACCGTAGCGCTCATAGGATTCTGGGAATATGTTAATTTGCAGATCGCCGCGCCTGGAACTGAGCTGCACGTGCGCCCAGAGTCGGTTGCCGGTTTTCGTTATTTTCTTTGTGATATCTCCGACGCAGCCAACTAGAACGAACTGTTGTCCGTTGCGCAGTCGGGCATCATCGCATGGCAGTGAGTCGATGGATTTTTCCAGACCGAAAAGCGCATCTAGCGGATGACCTGAGAGATAGAATCCTAGGAGTTCCTTTTCGTAGCGGAGACGTTCCTCCTTCGGCAGCGTCCGCGGTCCGACTTCGATGAGACTTTCAAGCGGATTTGCCGGCATGAGCCCTGAATTTACGAAAAAATCCTCCTGCAGAGCGTTTCCCTGGTCCTTCAACTTCGACTTTGCTCTGATGATGCGGTCGATTGCCTGGACCAGGTGCAGCCGGTCGATGCCTAGGGAATCAAATGCGCCGCAGAGAATTAGGTTTTCGTAGACGCGGCGATTGTTTGTTTTCCCATCGGAGCGCAGTGCGAAGTCGGCAAAACTTTTGTATGGGCCGTTGGCTTTTCGTTCCGCCAGAATCCCCTGCGTTGCACTGCCGCCCACGCCCTTAACGGCGCCTAGGCCGAAGCGGATTGATCCTCGCTCTCCATTTT
>JAITDL010000051.1 GCA_031282565.1 Puniceicoccales bacterium | reverse complement strand
GTTTACGTAATTTTGTGCAAATCTTATTTGCCAAATGTTGTCTTGAATAATAAACTTTACATGTTGTGAATTCCGCTGGCGCTACTGGGACAAATCCACTTGCTACTTTTGATGTTGGGACTCTCCGAGTCCACATTCCTCAATCATAACACCTGCATCAATTGGAGGTGCACGCAGCGCCCCAATAAGTTGTCCCGATATAGAACGCAAAATAGAATGCCTTCTGAGGAAACTTTCAACTGGTCCATTAAATCTACCAGCTGACAAAGAAGTGAAGCGATGCTGGAGAACATTGACATGGTTTTTTTCAGAACAATGTGTTCTATTGTTGCCATTTGATGAATCACGCAAAAAACATGCGCAAAAAATTATTGCATATTTATCAAATCCACCAGACACACTTAGAGCGGTTCCAGGAGTTGAACTTTTACTGCCGCATATATCTACTGTTCTTGGTTTGATTATGGAAAATAAAGGAGATATCGTTAGTTTTCTAATCCAAGTTGGTGCGCAGACTGCGAGACAGGGATTTGGTACCAGTATGTTGCACTTTTTGTCTGACGAAAGATTTTCCGCTACAGGACAGTATTCTACGCTTACTCCGCAGGAGCTTATAATTTTTTCGCTACTAACTCCTCTGCGGCAAGGTGACGCCCCGACGTGCAGTGTAAATTCAATCATAAATGTACTAACACTGACAAATCCAGTTGTAATCGCACGGTTCTACGCGCAACTATTGCTGGTGGATACGTTACAGTTACATTCCACAACAATTCAATTGCCGAAAGTTTTTGATAAGAGTTTGATGACGGTACCTTTGGTTGGTGACACTGCAAACCCTGTGCCAATTTTTGGCGTCATGACAGAGTTTACGCAGCCGCTAGAAACATTGGCAGATGTGCTGCTAGTTTTAACGGTAAGGGAAGCACGCAGCATCGCACTAGAGAAAAGACAATTTACAAATCCACAATTATTCCTGTTCGATGCAGTTGAACATCTTTTTTTCGGTAGGTCGGCAATAGATTTATATCGTGAACCTACGATGACAGCCATAAAGAGCGTACGTATTAAATTCGCTGACGGAACCGTGGTCGAGGTGCCATTATTCACAGTAAGGCAAATCAGCGATTTTATTAAAAAAGTTCGCACTATTACGGATGATAACTACATTAGGGTATTTTCACAAAGCGGCACAGTCGGCTTCCCGCATGGGACTAATGGCCATCTGGAAACGTTGAATATCTATCAACTTGAGAAAGGTTTAAGAATTGGACTTTATAGTTACATTATCATAGGAGACAGCAATAACAATCTTGCGTCACATCCTGAAACAATTGCCATGATCAGAGTCGGAATATTCATATATGCGTTCGTTAAATTGCAATTCATATGTGGCGAGGATATTATGGAAGGAACAAAATCTGCATATGCACTTCCAATTACTGCGGCAATCGCAGAATCTACAAGTCAAGCCGAACCAGACAAATAATAGAAACCTGCGAAAAATTATGTTGCAATTGGCCAAAAATGTCACAAATTATAGCTGTGAGTTCGAAAAAAATAGTTTTGCATGACATTCACTACAATCCTGATATGCATGAGCGGTCTGGCGCTATCGACATGGCTGCCTTCACGAAAGAAGTTCGCAGGAGGGACGCATTTGATGCGAAAGCTACAGGTCCGGCATTGAAATGGCTCAGGACGGCGACTCCGGCAGACGGTGACCTTTTTCAATACGGCGAAGTATACGATATGCTGAAAAAACACTCAGTGCCTCCTGGCCATGAAGCTACCTTTTGCAGAGAAATACTTTTGCGAAATCTTGCCACAGATCCAGGCATTAAGGCTGCGAATCCATCATTGGTGGCTATTTTATATACGATTGACCTTGTGGCTATGGCAACTGGCAAAGTCTACCTCACATGGGCGCTGCCGTTTTCATCAAACCTTCTATTGCAAGTAAAAACAATTTCCACAAGTTCTGCAAGAGAAGTTCATGACTGTTGGTGTGTTGCAGATTATACACAACTCAACATGGCAAAATTATCAAGACGACCGCCATTCAGCAAAAATTACGCCCATAACCAAGGTTGTGTCGGAAAATTTTTCTACAATCCTCCGAGTGCGTTGGATTTTCTTTTCTACTAAATCTATTATTTTGAATGCCTTGTCAGCGCAACCGAGAGGCCGCGCACTGGGCGCACCTAGAATTATGTTATTATTCTGTGCTCTCCGAATTCTTCTCGTAATCCAACTATCACTTCGTCGGTAAATTCCGGAGGCAGGCCGCCGGTGAAAGAGAATTTTATGCGGGGGTTGTTTTCAAGAATCGTGCGCACATCGTATAATGTTATTCCTGCATCGGCGCCGTCGACTATCATATCCTCTAAAATTTCCGGCCACACGAAAGAACGAAATGGGATTGGATCATCTGTACCACGAAAATCACAAGTGCCTCTTGCCTTCACGCCATCTACAGTTGCTCTACCTTTCCTAATGGTGATAGCTTTAGCCGTCAGCAAGTAACAACTTGCCATCGGAAGTGCGGATCTGGACCTAACAACTACGTTCCATCCAATATCTGGAGCTGCTGAAGCACATCTCAGCGCAGCTGCAATACGTGCGCGCAAAACTGATCCGACTCCTGCCGTTTTTTCAGCTTGTTCAAGAAAAGCCTTCATGGCAGCAAATTCTTGACTGTTTTTTCCATAGGTGCAAAATACGTGACTCACAATGCTTTCGACGTCCCCATTATATAAAGGCACATGAAATTGGTCATCAGGCTTTTCCGGTAATATGAAATCAATAAACTGGCCAAATTGACCCCTTGTTTTCAGATCTTCAAAGATTAAACTAGTGAAGCCGGCACCCATGCGCGTCAAGGCAATCGGAAGTCCATTATAAATTTCATCAGCATGACATCTTTTGACTTCATCAACACCGCCAGTAAATAATGCGGCAATCGAAATAATTGCGTTCTGATATTTTTGCGTTTCGCTGAAGCTTCTGTGACATATGCTACTTCTTATTGGCATGCTCGTAATTGCCCTAAAGCATTCATTGCAGAATTGCGTAACACTAGTACCATTTCCTCCATGCGCCGCCACAATCGCCCTAAAAAGTTTCTCCTGAACATCAGCATTTGGTATACTCAGAAGCACAAATGGAGCAAATCTGACCTTTTGATCTTTGTTGTCTACAAAGGCTGTCATCTCAGCATTTAAAATTGTCAACATATCTCCTTTGCTGAAGTGTTTCGCGGCAAGATCCAATGCAGCCCCGAGGACTGCATGCAGCTCCTTGCATTCAGCTGCAACCACCGCGGCATCAGCGAACATTTCACATTTATCAGCAGCCGCTATTTCAGAGGATTCCACTTTTACCGATGCCGTTACCTTACTGATAAAATATTCACCAAATTGCGCTGCCGTCGTATTTTTGTCGACTGCCGCATGTTCTCCGCCTTCGCGTAGAAGACGAAAACGCATGAAACACTTCGCCAAATCTTTAAACTTAAACATGTCCCTGTTTTCCCACGCCTCATCCCAGGATCTCACGATTACAACCGGCGATTTAGGTGTTTGCGTCAAGCTTGATGGGGCCGCTGGATTAATTGCACTAGCCATAGCACTTGTAGTTTACATCGAACAATAGCAAATGCAATGGGGAATATTATTTTTTCGGCTATCTCCGTGTGCCCCAATGAAATTAAAATGCTGCGGAATGGTTCAACATCCGGACGAAATTGGCTAATGCTGGGCTGGAATGCCAATGCATTGCGATCGCTCTTGACTGCGAGACGTTCTGCGGCCACTACATGCTGCGACGGGGGAGTAGCTCAGCGGATAGAGCAGCGGCCTTCTAAGCCGAAGGTCGAGGGTTCGAGTCCCTCTTCCCCCGCCAGTGATGCGGTCACTCCGCGGTAAAGTCTTCACTCGCAGGCGTTTTTCCAAGGACATCGACCATGTCGTCGGCCAATGGCGCCTCCAGAGTGAGCACAGTTCCGAGCGCCGGGTGCCTGAATGTTATCGATCTGGCATGCAACATTATGCGATCAACATGTAGCGCAGTCCGCGGGCAGCCGTAGCGCAGGTCACCGAGGATTGGATGGCCAATCGATGCCAGATGGACGCGAATTTGGTGCATGCGGCCACCGTGCGGTCTGGCGGTGAAATGGCTGAAGTTCCTTTCTCCGTGGGCAATTGCGCTCCACTCTGTTGCGGCATCGCGGCCACCTCCCGCGACAACCGCCATGCGCGTCCTGTTGCGCCTATCCCTTGCTATTGACCCAGTTACAATCCCAGAAAACTTTCTCGGGATTCCATGGGAAAGTGCTTCGTAAATTTTCACCACTGAACGGCTTGCAAATTGTTCAGCAAGAGATACATGAGCTGCATTTGTCTTGGCAAAAAGGAGCACGCCCGTGGTATCCCTATCCAATCGGTGCACGACTCCTGGTCGATGGGATTCGCCGCAGCTTGAAAGTTTTCCGCCGCAGTGATTTAAAACTGCTTCAACCGTGGCAAAGCCTGAAAAATTCTCAGCCGGATGGACCACTTCTCCGGCCGGCTTGTCAACGGCAATGAGCCATTCATCTTCGTAGATTACCTTCAATTTCCCGGGACGCGCTTCAGCAGTAATCTGTTCCTCGCAAAGGCTTTCCGGCCAAAAAATTTCCAGAATTTCTCCGCCCCGCACAATCTCGTCGGCATCCAAAATCCTTCCGCCGATGGAAACGGCACCCAACGCGATGGTGCGTTGGATTTTACTCCTGCTATACATCGGGAAATTTTTCGCCAGTGCGACGTCCAATCTGGCCGGTCCGCCGTCAACATCGATGCGGTAAATTGTCGGTTTCGCGTCCACTCAAACGGTGACAGTTAAGCGGCACATGGTCGATCGGCAAATGGAATTTCTTGACCTAGTCCGCTGCCGCGCAGAGTTCTTGCACGGCGTCTTTGCCTTTGAAGATGGCATCAAAGAGGGCTTCGTATTTTTCGAAAATTACTGCTGCGGAGAAATTTTCAATCATGTCCCGCCTTGCTTCGGCGCCGAGCTGCTTCCGCTTTTCGTCGTTTTGCAGCAGATCGGCTGCGGCATTTGCCAGCGCATCGGCATCACCCTGCGGGACTTGGATGGAGCCGCGCTTCAGAGTTTCCAAATAGGGCATGGCGGTGCTAACTACCGGCAGGCCAAATGTTTTCGCCTCCTGAATTGCCATTGGGAAACCTTCAAATCGTGACGTACACAAAAGCACGGCACCGGAGCTGTAGTAGGGCATTAAATTCTTTTCAAATTCGCCAATATCAACGGCATTGTTAACCTTGAGTAGCTGCGCAAATAGCTTACCATGCTGCATGCGGCGGCCGCCACAGCCGCCGCGCATTACAAGTCGTGCATCGGGAACTCTTTTCAAAATTTTCGCGAACGCGCGAATGGCCAACTCTGGATTCTTCTGCTTGGCCCAGCGACCAACCCAAATGATTTTTTTGCTATCGAGTTTAGACGGCGCGACTTTTTCTACGTCAAACGTTGGCGGATTTGGCAGGTAAATGACATTTGAAAGACCGTTACTTCGCCAAGTAGTTTGCTCGGCGGCAGATAGGACGCTTACACCCTCGCAACTGGAATACAGCCGTGAGAGGTGGTCCACTTTTTCGTTGGCACTTTTAAATGGACCATGGGAGTCAAACCCCATGTGTTCCTGAGCTAAAACGCG
>JAITDL010000066.1 GCA_031282565.1 Puniceicoccales bacterium | reverse complement strand
CATTTAACGAAATTTGACCCGGCAAAGCATGCTGTCAGCCGCCAACTTCGTCGAGCCAGCCCATGACAAGATCTTCGCCGGCGGTTTGTATTCCAAGTTTTTCCGCTTCGGCCAATTTCGATCCCGGGGCGTCGCCGACAAGCAACACGTCTACCTTCGATGAAACCGACGACCGCACGCTGCCGCCGGCCGCCTCGATGGCGCTGCGCAGATCTTCGCGGCCCATGGAGTTAAATGTTCCGGTGATGGCAAAAATTTTACCGGCAAATGGGCCATCTGTCCGCTGCGGAGGTTCGACGTCGACCATGGACAGGCCAAGCGCAGCCAGCTGGTCGATCAGAGCAAGATTTCTTGGGTCGGAAAAAAATTTATGCACACTTGCGGCCACAATTTCGCCGATGCCGTCGCAGAGGCGCAGATCTTCCACGGAAAGTTTTGCCAGTGAATTCATTGACGGCCAGCGCATTGCCAATGCCTTTGCCGTTTCCATGCCGATGTGTGGAATTCCAATGCCGTGGATCAATCGCCAGAGGGGGCGAGTTTTCGCATTTTCAATGGCGGAGAGTAGTTTGCGGGCAGATTTTTCGCCCACGCGCGGCAGCTGGACCAGGGAGTTAAAATCCAGACGGAAAATGTCGACGAAACTTCCTATCAACTTGCCATCCAGCAGCTGCTGCAGGCGCTGCGGCCCAAGCGATTCGATGTCCATGGCATCCTTGGATGCAAAGTGTTGGATCCTTCTGGCAATCTGCGGAGGGCAGTCGCAGTTCAGACATCGCCGGGCAACTTCTCCGTCGATGCGCGTTAGATTTCCGCCGCAGGCGGGGCAGAACATTGGGAAAACATATGGCGTGGACCACTTTGGCCGTTTCGCAGCTACCACGCCAACGACGGCCGGTATCACCTCTCCGGCGCGCTCGAGAATTACGCTGTCGCCGACGCGCAAATCCTTCCTGGCTATTTCATCGCCGTTGTGGAGCGTTGCAGAGCGGATTGTTGCGCCGGAAAGTGTAACGGGGCGCAGGTCTGCGATCGGCGTCACAACTCCACTGCGACCCACCTGGAGGAGAATATTTTCCAGAATCGTCTCCGCCCTTTCCGGAGAAAATTTGTAGGCTATGGCCCAGCGCGGCGCCGTCGCCTGTGATCCGAGATTCCGCCGCAGATTTCTGTCGTTCACCTTCACCACGGCACCGTCCGTGTCGAATGGGTATCCGCCGCGGCGCCGGTCGAATTCTTCGATGCATTTCCAAGTTTCATCGGCGCCCTTGGAAAGTGCGTGGTCATTGGTTGGGAAGCCCCAGCTTTTTAGCGCTTCCAGAACTTGGCAGTGGGTTTGAAAGCCTTCGTCTCCCGTTGCAATTTCATAGGCTATGAAGCGCAGTCTCCTTTCGGCGGCCTTTACAGGATCTAGCAGGCGAAGGCTGCCAACGGCCAGATTTCTCGCACTGGTAAAGGGTTCCAGGCCATCCTCTTCGCGCAATGCATTTAGGCGCAGGAAATTTCCCCGGTCTATGTAAACTTCTCCGCGAACTTCCACAATGCCTTCGCCCATCGATGGAATTTCCATCGGCAGTCCAGAAATTGTGCGCACATTGGCGCTGACGTCGTCGCCTTCTGCACCGTTTCCTCTGGTTAGTGCGTAGTCGAAGTGTCCGCCGCGGAAGATGATTGCCGTTGCCAATCCATCGATCTTCGGCTCAACGGCAAACACCGTAGCGTTCCCGCTGGCCCTTTCGACGCGGTCAATGAATTGCCTCAATTCGCTTTCGTTGTACGTGTTGTTCAGGCTCAACATCGGGCGCAGGTGGGTCCGCTTTTCGAATTTTTCTAAGCGGTCATCGCCGACGGTCGGCGCAAATCGTCGCCGCAGTTCCGGATTTTGTTCAGCTAGAAAATCCCTCCGCCGAATGAGCGCATCGTAGTCGCCGTCGCCTATGGCCGGTGATCCGTCTCTGTAGTAGCGACGGTTATGGGCATCTATTTCCGCCAGAAGAGCATCAAATTCCACATTTGCCGCCGTTGACCTGTTCCCTCCGTCCATTTTCGGTTTCCTATCTCAGCTAAAAGTTTTTCTGACCATGTCCAGTCTCCGCTGAAAACTTCACATTTCTCTGTGGAATTGCAGAAAAACCTTGACATTTGCCGTGGAAAAATTAGCCGCTCACAAAGCTGTGAATGGTGGATATCGAATAGTTTTCGGGAATGCATTGCCAATTGAAATTGCAGATATGCATAGGCGTGAGTGCGCCGCGCACCCAAATAATCACGTCACGATCAATATGCGTGTGCGAGGAGAAAGAAGGTTTGGGCCTTTTAGTGTTGCAACCGTTGAGCTCACAGTCATGGTAAATTACACAGCGGAGCGTTTTTACACCGTCATAAACCCTGCGATTATCTGAGCCCAGGAAACTCAACGCGGCGTCAAAATTTAGCAAAAAAATCTTGACACCCGCCGAAATTTACTCTGCTGCCACATAGCCATGGATAGAAGATGCCAAATAGTTTTGGGGAATGACGCATTGATAGAGAAAATTTCTGATCTGCTCAGATTGGAGAAAGCTGCTCATCCGAATGGCCATGTCACGCTTAACATGCGAGTGCTAACGGAAAGATGTGTCACGATTAGAATTTGGGTGCTAACGGGAAGATTGGGTTTGTCGCTGGACATTTCCACCATTTTGCTTACCGTTAAAGTGGATGGCCTTACAGTTAGATTTTATACAATCGTAAATCTTGCGCTTTTCCGAGCGTAAAAAAATTGCGAAAAAGATCTTGACGGCCAACGTGGATTCGCCAATTCGCCTAGTACGACTATGAATAGAGTATTCTTTGCGATTGGTGAGAATGGTGTGTTGCATAAAATCCAGCAGGTGTGTAGAGAGTTCGATGCTGCACATAGTGGTAGAGACACCGGTGTTAGCGTTACCCCGCTTAAGATGTTTAACATTGGAATGGCTAATGTGTGGTTTAGTGCGGTAATTTGCACGTTGGATGGAGATGACGCTGAAGCACATCTGCTGGTGCATATTGTGCCGGCTATTGCATTTCCAGCCGCGTTGCGCATGGAAGATTTGGCCCCAATTTTTGCTGCAGCTTTATTTTTGGCTGTAACATTCATATAATTGGTTGGCTGCAGTGGAGCAACCAGCTCCACTGAACGGTTAAAAAATTGCTAAAAGCCTCAGGGCTTGGATTTTTTTCGCTTTGGCCTTGCCTTGGCGCCCGTTGGCGGGATTTAATCCGTTGAGGGATCTATTCCATGAAGAAACTGCTTACATTTACTCTTGTGGCACTTATGGCCGGCTGCGCCAGTTCCGGCAAAGTTGGCAACGTTGACATAGTGAACAAGACGCCGAAGACGATGGCCTCCAATGCCTCCGGCACCTATCCAATCACCATGAAATTGAAACTGCGCAACGGGGAAATTGACCGCGATTCCGTTGACGCCAAGATCGTTATCGATGGCAACCGGCTGCAGATGTTTGGCAATAGATCCGGTTCGGAATTTAGCTACGACTACCGCATGCCAAAGGACCGGAGCAGCGCAACGTACTACTTCGACGTCACATACCGGCAGAGAGGCGGCGAGGGCTCCCGCGAAAAAAATGTTAAGTCCGACGTATACGAGCTAGGCCTCAGCAATCGCTATGTTCTTGGGCTGGACAGTGTCCGCGGAACTCCTGGTACGCGCATTACCGTGCTCGGCAGAGGGTTCTCGAAGAACGATCGCGTCTACCTGGGGGAGGAGGTTGCCGAGACCCAGTTTGAGTCCCAGAGCTCCCTGAAATTTTTCGTTCCAATTTTGCCGTCTGATAAGGTCTATGCCGTTACCGTGGAAGATGATTTGGGTGCAATTCCCGCCGGAGAATTCCGCGTCGATCCTGGCATTTTGAGCGCAAACCCGCGAGCCTTCGACGTTCGCGTCGGCAAGAGCACGACGGTGACCATAGCCACACCCATGCCAGCTCCGTCTGGTGGATTGAAAATTGACATCACAACTGACATTCCGGGAGCGATTTCCGTTGCCGATGCCGTTATTCAGGAGGGGCGAAATAGCGTAAACATCACGGTCATAGGAGTTGAGCCGGCGAGTGGCGCCATATTCGCCGACGTTGAAGGCCACAAAATGCTGACCATTCCAGTTGTAGTTAAGCTCTAGCCGATTCCATGCGCTTACCGTGGCTTCCAGTTGAAATGTCTTGCACTGTGCGTTGAATTCCATAGGCTGCGCGCAGTGAAACGGGATGGTGAGTCTGATTCTTCCGCCGATCGCGGCGACAGCGAGTGGAAGAGAATTATGGAGCTGCGGTCCGTGCGCGCCGCGGAACAGCTCTCCAAAGAGATTGCCAAAAAATCTAAGCCGGGGTTTTCCGGCGTTGATAACCAGAGCGATGCAGGATGGCGGGCATTTCAGCAGGCTAAAGAGGGTGTGGGCGAGCTCGTTAATGATGAGATTTCCGTGCGAATTGGCAAGTTGGTGATGCGCAAGGATCGCGAGTTGGCTGATGCCATCGCCAAGGATAGGGTTGAAGCGGCGTTTCTTTGACACGGATGCATCTGCGCTGGGTGATTTTACTGCTCCTTGCCAATGGGGTTTTGGTCGCTGCGCTGGCTGGCAATCGTGGCTGCTCAGGAAGTGCGCCTGCTGCCGTCACCGGTGAAAGTTGCACAGCTGAAGTGAAGAAAGTTCTATTCGCCGATGGAGTTGAGGCGGTTTTGCGCAATGGAAGTTGGCATTTTGTCGGGCCCATTTCATGGCCTGCCGACTCCATTGCCATGGAAAATGCCTACGCCGGACTGGAGGTTGAGAACGGCACAGTGCAACTGCTTGAGCGCCAATGGAAAGATTTTCTAAACAGAAGTTTGCTGCCATCAGATTTGATGGAGCCGCGGCGCCTGCGAATCGAGTTCGGTGGCAGGACAATTTTGCTCAAAAAAAAGGAATCTGCCTGGATCTCGTTGCCGAGCGGTGCCGTCGATGAAATTAGACTTGAGGAGTTTCTGCGCTGCCTGTCGTTGGCAACTTTTCGCGATGTTGTCGGCGACGGATTTGCTGTAAATCTCGGCGAACCGCAGCTCTTAGTAGTTGCCCGCGGGGATTTTAAGGATCAGTGTCGCCGCTTTGAATTTTTCCTATGCGAGTCTGCCGTTGCCGTTGTCCGCATTGATTCCGGCCAGCTATTCGCCCTATCGCCGGAAGATGTGAAATCGATGATGGTTGCAGCAGTGGAGCTGCGATCAAAGAAGATTTTCAGCGGTCTCTGCGGTGAAAAAATTCTTTGGCGTGACGAAAATGCGCTAACTGTCCTGCGGCGCGGTGATGTTAATCGTTCCATTGCAGCCACAAGTGCCTGTGGAGCCGTCGCAGCCGTTGGCAGCGAAAATTTGGTAGTTTACGGAAAAATTTTGGAACTGAGTCTGGCAGAAGTTGTTGTTGAGGATGCGACCGCCACAGAAATTGTTCTCTACGGATTGGATCATCCGCGGCTTGAGATAGATGTCGACGGGCACACGCTGCTGATTGGCCAAACGTTCGGAGATCGCATCTATGGCTTTGACCGCAAAAGAAATGCCATCGTATCACTCATGGCCGATGACATCGCGGCAATTTGTGACGCCATTGCAAATCTTCGCCGCTAGATTGGTCGCTAGTGAAAAATGCGCCGGAAAAAATTAACTTTTTCAACGGATTTGTGCCCCATGCTTTCGGCGAATTCCTCGAGTTTTTCCCTCTGCACCTTTGTTAACTTTTCCGGCACAATAGCGTGCACCTGCACGTAGTGGTCGCCGTGGTGGCCGGTCCCGATAGTTGGCATCCCCTTGCCGCGCAGACGAAATGTCGTCTCCGATTGCGTCCCCGAGGGAATTTTGAGCATGCCACTTCCATCGATGGTGGGAATTTCAATTTCGCCGCCGAGGGCGAGAATGGCAAATGGCACAGATACGGCGCTGTAAAGGTCCGCGCCACGACGTTGGAAATCGCAATCTTCACCGATTCGAATGGCTACGTAGAGATCTCCAAAGCGGCCCGATTGCGGCTCGACATTTCCCTCTCCAGTGGAGCGAAGATTGGTGCCATTTTCCACGCCTGCAGGTATTTTTATGCGCACTGAATGGGATGACGAAACGCAGCCCTCTCCGCCGCATTCGCCGCACCTATTGGCGATGCATTTTCCACTGCCGCGGCACTTTGGGCAGACTTGCGACATTTGAAAAAATCCCCTGTTGCTGATTACCGCACCGCGCCCTCCGCAGCCGTCGCATGTTTTTGGTTTCGAGCCATCTGCGCTTCCAGTGCCATTGCATTTTTTGCATCTGACATTTCGCCGGTAGCGGATTGTGCGTTCCGTGCCGCTAAATGCCTCGCGCAGCGAAATTTCCACATTGCCACTCAGATCAAAATTGCCACTCGAGTGGCCGCCGCCACCGCCGCCGAAAAATCCGCCGAAGTCTCCGAAAACTTCGCGAAAAATGTCATACTGGTCCCTAAAGCCACCAAAATTTGCCGATCCGCCGCCCTGGCCGGCGAAACCGTTGCCCTGGAACGCTGTATCCCCATACTGATCGTAGGTTGCTCGTTTTTTTTCGTCGCTGAGCACCTCGTAGGCCTGCGATATGGCTTTGAATTTCTCTTCGGCTGTTTTATCGCCGGGGTTTTTGTCTGGGTGATACTTGAGCGCTTTTTTTCTGTATGCCTTTTTCAGCTCCTCCGCAGTTGCGCCACGTTCAACGCCTAGTAATTCGTAGTAGTCCTCACCCATGGCAGCACTCTCCAAGTCTAATTTGCCTGTCCATCACCTTCGCCGGAAGAGACAACGACTGTGGCCGGACGTAGCAGCCTATCTCCGATGCGGTATCCGCGGCGAATGACCTGAATGACATGATCCCTGGGGACGTCACCATTTGCGATAAATGCCACGGCCTCTTCGGTTTCCGGGTTGAACGGCTCTCCGACATTTGCCACTGCCGTCACTCCACGCTTTGCGAGCAATTGATTTAGCTGCTCCAGGATCATGGAAAACCCGCTGACGACGTGACCTTCGCCTCCATCCCTGGCAGCTTTCATGCCAAGCTCGAAGTTATCGATCACCGGCAGTAGGTCTTCGAGTAGAGACGCGCAGGCAAACTCCGCCATTTCTGACCGTTCCCGTTCCATGCGCTTGCGGTAGTTGTCGTGGTCGGCGCGGGCGCGCATTAGCATCTCCTCGAGATCCTTTACGCGCCGCCGCAGACCATCGAGTTCCATGGCCGCCGCCGACTGGGTGAAAACTTCCCCGTCGTCAACACATTTACTAGCAAAGCTATCGCGTTTTTCCGCAGCAACATCGGCCGCACATTCACACTCGCCATGCTTCCCTGATGATTCCTTTGCCATCTTCATAGTCAAAAGGTACGATTTTTCACCTAGCACTGCGTTGGGCTCTGTAAATAAAAAAATTCCGGAAACATTTGCGGGCGCCGCCGGTGCCATGGCGTGGAAAAATGATCTTTACCAAGGCTCCGCTTTGGTTTGGAAAAAGCCAGGTGAAATAAATGGGACGATTTTTACTAATAGCCGGACCGTGCCTGCTGGAAAGCAAAAGTCTTTGCGAGGAAGTTGGGTGCGTGTTGACGAGAATCGGGAAAAAGTATCCGCAAATGAGGCTGATTTTCAAGGCATCTGCGGACAAGGCAAATCGCAGTTCAGCGCTCTCGCCGAGGGGGTTGGGCATCGATGGCGCGCTGGCAATTTTGGCTGATATCAGGGATCAGCTTAACGTTGAAGTAACCAGCGATTTTCATGAGCCGTCGCAGGCAAAGAAATTTGCGAAAGTGTGCGACGTTTTGCAGGTTCCGGCATTTCTCTGCCGGCAGACTGACATGTTGGCCGCCGCTGCCGATACTGGCAAAGCTGTTTCCGTAAAAAAGGGGCAGTTTTTGTCGCCCTGGGACATGGTCAATGTGGTAGAGAAGTTGCGCCAATTCGGCGCGAAGGAAATCATTCAGATAGAGCGAGGCACATCATTTGGCTACGGCAATCTCGTCGTTGACATGCGTGGACTGCAGATAATGGCCCAAAATGGCTGCCCCGTCGTCTATGACGTCACGCACAGTTTGCAACTGCCCGGTCTTGGCGGACGTAGCACGGTCGGTGATCGCAGGTACGCCGATACGTTGGCGTTTGCCGCCATTGGTGCTGGAGTTGGCGGGCTTTTTCTTGAAACGCATCCGAATCCAGCCGCTGCACTCTGCGACAAGGAAACGCAGCTGCCATTGGCTAACCTGGAGCAGCGCATAGATAAATACATGAAGCTGCACGCAGCGGTCAAAGATTTAATGTATGCCTAGCTAATCGACAAATTCGGGCTGCGCCGTCTGCCGCGCAGTGGCGCCGCGGTGCAGTATTTCGCCGTTGGCTGAGCACCATTTCGCGGCGCCACGGCTAAAAAACTTGTCCGATGACCTGGTCAAAGATGATGCCTTGGAAATTTAGGAAAATAGCGCCCGCTGGGCAGTGCTGAAATGCAGCTTGGCAAATTCGCCGAAGCGGTTTGGTCCAAGGCGGCGGACCAGTTCGCGTGCCTGCTGAAGGACTGCTTCTCCTGCGCCGCGGTGAAGTTTTTCGCCGGCAGACGTCGACAGGCTTTCCATGGCGCGAAGAAATTCTGCGCGGGCGACTATGGATGCTGCGGCAACGACCGGGTCTTCCTCGGCCCGCGGTCGCATCTCAATTGGCACAGATCCACCGCGAAAAAACTGCTGCACCAGCGGCTGCGTGGAAAATTGATCCAGAAGTACGCGCTTTGGGGAGCTGCGCTGAAGTGCATTGGCCAGACTTTTGGAGTGGTACCAGGCGAGGAGTCGGTTTAGATTTTCTCCGAAGCCGCCGTAGAGCTCGTTGTACTTGCGCATTCCCAGTGAAAATATTTCGACTGTTGCTCCTTCGCTGCGGCGGATTAGGCGGTCGAGGTCAAAAATTTTCCCATCGCTGCCTATGGCTTTGCAGTCGCGGACGCCCGCCGCGATCCAATCTTTAACCGTTTTGCCGCCGGCGACGACGCAGGCCGAAACGAGCGGCCCAAATAGGTCGCCCTTGCCGGATTCGTCCATGCCGCCGTGGTCTTCAAACCACTCAGCGTGAATCTGTTCGTCGTAGCCTAGTTTGCATTCGCCGGTAATTTCCGGCTCCAGGGTGTATTTCACAAATTCTTCCGTGCCTTTGCCTTGAACGACAAGCTTCCCGGAGCTGTAGGCCACCACATTTACCTTCGGTCCTCGGAATGCAAATGTCGCATGGTCAACGGAATAGCTTTCCCAGCCATTTGCCGCACAGGAATTTTCCAGCTTTTCCATCTGTCCTTCGTCGAGGTTGCAGCAGTAAAGAGCGATTGGCCGGTCTCCCATGGAGGCGTTAAGCTTTGTTTGCTAAAAAAAATCAAGTGGAAAATGCCGGCGAATGAATCGCGCAAGTCATTGGTCTCTATCGAGATCGGGAACAGCGCCGCCGCTAGCGCGGCGGAGGAGTTGCAGTTTCGACAGTTTTCCATTGCACTTTTTCACACTAAACCATAAAATTCACCTGTGCTCACTGTAGATGCTGCAAATGTTCATGGTCCAACGCTTTTCACTCGGGAGGCCAGCAGAGTTGGGCCCCAGGTGCTTGGCGCGTGGTTGCTTGCAGGCGTAAGAACGGTCTGCGGCGCTATCTTGTCTTCTTCCGGTTGGATGTCGCTTATCGTTGGCGTGGCCGCAGGAATTGGAGCGGCGGTGCTCACGATTTTCTGTGCATTAACACTTGGGTTTTTTGGAGAATTTTTGTGGCCAATTATTGTGTTCCTGTTAATAATTGCAGTAATTGGCGGCAGTGCCGGCGTACCATTGGCCCAGGCGGGTGCTCTATGCTTCGACGGTTTGAGAGATGGAATCTACTGCATCACCGTCAAGCGCGACACAATCAGGGCAATTGAGAATTCAATCCCAGTGGACACATCAACAATTGCTCACTGCGGTCCGGAAAATTACGGCGAGCTGGCCAGAATAGCCGAAGGAATTGACGTGTTGGATTGTCCAGCTATACTTAAGGAGCAAATCCAGGGCAGAATTGATGTGTTGTACGAAGAAAACCATGGGCTGAATGATGAATTCGCAGGACTGCCATACGACAACGGAGCCGAGCGCCGTAGAATTAGAGATAATATAAAGGAAAATGAAGCAGAAATAAAGTCCTGTAAAAAAGCACTTCTTCTCTTTGATAGCTATGTGAAAACTTTCGGCGATTCACCGGTGGAAGTAGACGAAGATGCGGATGCGCGCAGCCTTGCGTTGCAGCTTGGAATGTTGTTCTGCGTCATGGAAATGGCAGGGGAGACCCAGGCCGAAGCGAGGGGGGAAATTGGTAGGCTCCTTGAGCTCATGGGCTTTGACCAAAACGAATTTGCCGCCATTGCCAGAGGTGAGGAAGTGGCAGCTCATGGAACGCGTGTGGAGCACATGGGAATTTAACTGTGCAATCGCAATGGCATCAGTGAAAGGAAAAGATATCTTGACAGCAGCAGCTAAATCTTCCTAGCAGCCAATTGAGCATGAATGAAATTCTGGAGTCATTTCCGTTTTACGTCGGAT
>JAITDL010000064.1 GCA_031282565.1 Puniceicoccales bacterium | reverse complement strand
CACGCAGTTATAGCCCTAGCATCACCATTTTTCTTTGGCAGCGAAACCCGCCTAGTACAGCAGTGCACAGTGCTCAGCGCAGAAAACGAAGAGCTCCACTTCAATGCGAAAACTGAATTTTGCAAAATGGTCCGCATGAATGAACCGACGGCCGCCTACATGCTGTGGCTTGGTGACGACAAGCCGCTTCCATCTGGTTTTTTCACCACTAAATTTTTGACTGGAAGTTTCGGCACTGGAGATGTTTTTAATCCTAAACGCATCGCCGGCAAAACTGCAAATGGCGCCATTAAACTTACCGGCAAGGACAGCAAGGCCATAGCTGCACGGGCGCTAAAAGTCGGCCGCGAGAATGCTTTTGTAGGCGCTGATTGCTCCAGCTCATTCAAGCCAGGTGGCGTAATATTTGAAACACTTTGCACCGCGCTAACGCCATCCGCCGGAACAAAGTTCGACGAAACCCGCGTGAAAAGGCTTATTGCGAAACTTGAAAAATTGTCTGCGCATGACTGCGCCAAAAATGCAAACAGCGTCGCAGCTATGTTCAATACGCTCGCCGACGACACAAGAATGCCTCAATCGTGCAGCGGTGATTTTAGAAAAATAGCCATAAGCATCGGAACACCCTAGTTGTCCAACGGCGTCGGTATTTTTTTACGGCTAAATTCATTCGACAGCAGCTTGTTGCATGCTATTCTGCTTGGATCGCCGTAAAAAAAGTTGACCGCCGCCGCCGGCTGACGAATATTGGCTCCATGGATACTAGTTCTCTAGGTGTGAGCTGCGATGACAAAAATTGTACCTATGTCACCGATTCGACCACGAACACAAAATATTACGTTAACAGTGCAGTCGTTACCGCCGTCAAAAGCCACAGCCTCTCCGGCACATTTACGATTGCAAACTTAGTGGACTTTGCAAAAACTCAGCCAGACTTGGCTAAAATACTTGACAGCGGCGACAGGAATGGCATCCTGCACGTTGTGTTCAGACTTGCGAACTACGCGCCATATGCATCCGCAGACTCCGATGATGAACCGCTGCTCGCCCAGTTGCTTCCTGAAGAAGAGGAAGAAGAAGAGAGAGAGTAACCACCTCATCCCACCACTTTGCAAGATGCGGACTAGCGCACAGACCGTAAAATTCCAGTGCGCTCGTTGAATTTGAGCTGCGACTAGCCGCAGAGTGTTCCCATGGGAAGCTTCGGATGGATTGCCGTTGGATTTTCTTTCCGAAACTTGGGAAACCTGGCGGCGAAGGCTATCATGGAGCCGTTGTCGCCACAATAGCGCTTCTGCGCAGCCAATAGCGGCAACCCGTGGTCCGATGCCAATTCTGCAAATGCGCTGCGCAGAGACGAATTCTGCGACACTCCGCCAGAAATGCCAAGACTCTTTGCCGGAACACGTTCGAGCACAAGAGAAGTTTTTAGCAGAAGCGCATCGATAACAGCAGCCTGGTAGCTGGCGCAGAGATTTGCCTTCTCCCTCTCAATTTCCTCTTTGCTCATTTTTTTGAGCGCGTAGAGCAGCGATGTCTTCAACCCTGAAAAGCTGAACCTAATTTCAGCGCCCGGAAATGCGACCGGGAAACGAAATGCTTTTCCATTGCCGAATGCGGCAAGTCGCTCGATTTCAACGCCGCCTGGATAGGGCAGCCCAAGTAATTTTGCCCCCTTGTCGAGCGCCTCTCCGGCGGCGTCATCCACCGTAGCTCCGAGAACTTTCACAGACCAGTCGGCGGCAATCGAAAATAGAATGCTATTTCCTCCGGAGACAAGTAGCCCCACATGTGGCAGATAGCTCTCCAATGCCTCTCCGCGCAGCGAGATGTCCATGAATGGAGAGAGGGCATGCCCGTGCAAATGGTTGATTGCAAAGAACTCACAACGGAATAAAATTGCCAGTGATTTCGCCGCCGCAAACCCCATGGCCAATCCACCGGCCAGGCCGGGACCAACGGTAACTGCCACGGCGTCCGGTGTTCCATCGCAGGATTTACGCCAATTGCCTATGATCCGTGGAATTGACTCCAAATGGTAGCCGGTGGCCAATTCCGGAACGACTCCGCCGTAATTTCTGTGTAAATTCGCCTGGGAAATCGTTTCCTCGAATAGGAATCCACTGGTTTCATCGAGAAATGCGACCGATGATTCGTCGCAGGAACTTTCAATTGCTAGGATTTTCATGTTTCACTTGACACTGCTCCCGAGTTCGCTGTCCTGGCCCACGACGGACTTCAATAGGGGAGCTAGCTGCCATGTCGAGAATTTGCATTATTACCGGGAAGAGGCCGATGAGGGGTTCCAGCATCACGAGAAAGGGCCTGACCAAGAAAAGCGGCGGCATAGGCACGCACGTTGTCAAAGTTACGACGCGGAGATTCCGCCCAAATGTGCAGCGCGTGCGCGTAAGACTTGAAAGCGGTGAAGTGCGCCGCGTCTGGGTATCGGCAAAGGCAATCAAGGCCGGCAAGATTACGAAAGCCGCCTAGATAATAGAACCTAGGCGGCCGCGTAGCGCGGCGTCACGGTCACGTTGACGCCGCCCCGGTTGTTTGTGGTTACCAGGCCACTATTTACCTGGCTGCGCTACTTCTATCGTCTATGTACACCTGCAGTGATGTTTTACTGTGGGCGCCGCTGAATACATTGGCGATTCTGCTTAATTCATATTCAGACCTAACGGCAATCTTTTCCAAGTTCGGCATCCGTCTTATGTGTGATATCCTTGATGTTCTTAGGATTTTCCCCGTTTCCGTCTGGAAGATATGTATGTTCTTCCTGATGCCGGATCCCTTTATGGAGCCACTGTAGTACAGTGATTTGATGCTTTTGAGTTCGGCATTTGACAACTTCACCATGCGCGGCAAAGTGTTAACCGATGAGGCTTTAGATGACGGAAGGTGCCTGTGCACGCGGTGGCCGCCATCGGCATCCGCTCCATTGCCGTCACCTACTTCATCTGCAACTGGATCGGCGACATCACTTGCTGCGCCGTCGCTAATTTGCGCATCGTCTTCATCTCCGTCCTCTTCATTGTCATCTTCAACGTCACTTCCATCTATCCATTCCTGGATCGTTGGATAGAGTGCGCAGACTAGAAACAGTGCGGCAGCCAATGTGCAGTAACCGATTAGCGGAGCAGCTATAACTGCTGCCATTACTCCAAGCGCCAATAGAACTCCGATAACCGCGGCGGCTATCGCAAAACAACCGGCCACTATGCCGAGTAATGTCGACTCTGACAAATCCGATAGTGGATTGCCTTCGTCGAAGGTCATAAAGCTACCTATCTTGCTCTTAGCCTGATCGATAAATTGATTTATACCTAGTGCATCCATAGCGGCGGTCCTAATGATGATTTTCGCGCTAATGTCAATACTTTAATTGCTGTTATTGCTAATTATTTTTTGACGCTATGGCGGACATCGTCAATTTGTGCTAATGTGAATCGAATCAATGCGCCTATGAATGGAGGCCGCGGCGCCATTCCGAACCAATAAAAAATCTTGGAAATTTCTCGCCTCACCCTAGATCTCGGCCGTGGGCAACGATGTGATGGATTTAATTTTTTCAGGTGCGCAGCACTCCGTTGGCCGCGACGACATCGAAAAAAAGCTCATGGCCGGCAAGACATTAACCATAAAACTTGGCGTCGACCCAACCAGACCGGACTTGACCTTTGGCCACATGGTAGTTTTTCGCAAGTTGCGCCAACTGCAGGATTTAGGCCACAAAGCCGTGTTTCTAATCGGCGATTTCACGACGACCATTGGCGACCCTAGCGGCCGATCGCAGACGAGGCCTCAGCTCACTGAAGAACAGATCAAAATAAACGGAAAAACATATCTGGAGCAGGCATTTAGGATTTTAGATCCGGAAAAGACAGCGGTCCGCCGCAATGGCGAATGGTTCGGAAAGATGACGATGGCCGATTTGCTGCTCATGGCCAGGGAAATGACCGTCGCCCAACTGCTTGAACGCGAAGACTTTAACAAAAGATATAAATCGTCGGTGCCGATCGCAGTTGTGGAATTTCTATATCCGCTTCTCCAGGGCTACGACTCCGTTGCGCTCGAAGCCGACGTGGAACTGGGTGGCAGTGATCAACTGTTTAACATGCTAGTTGGTAGGGACATGCAAAAAAACAGAGGCCAGGCCGGCCAGGCGGTAATTGCCATGCCACTGCTTGTCGGTCTCGACGGCGTGCGAAAAATGTCAAAAAGCTACGACAACTACATCGCCTTCAATGACACCGCACCAAACATGTTCGGAAAGGTGATGTCCATCGGCGACGGCACAATGGAAACCTACTACCGCCTGCTGCTCGGCTACGGCGATGGAGAAATTGGTGAGATGCTTGCGCTCCATCCCATGGAGGCGAAAAAACAACTGGCAACCAAGCTGACGGCAATTTTCTACGGCAAAGAAGTCGCAGACGGAGAAAGAAAACGCTTCGAAGCAGTTTTTTCCGGACACGAAATTCCAGATGAGATGGATGAGATTGATCTCTCGCAGCTCGAGACAGATCCGATCGATGCGGTCGATGCGATCCATGCGACCTGTAAATTTACCAGCAAAAACGAAATACGGCGGCTAATTGAACAGGGTGCTGTGAAGATCGATGGACAAAAGATTGACATTCGGCGGCGCATTGGATCGGAAAACAGTGGATCAGTCCTGCAAATCGGCAGGAGATATTTTTTCAGAATCCGCTAAACTTCTCCGTCCAATGGAACGTCCAGCAAAAAAGCCGCCGCTGCAATTGATTGCTTGCCTCACGGCGGAGAAATATCAAGCATCGCTCCATGGGGGATCTCGATGAGCTCTACGAGGACGTAATCCTCGAACACAGCCGCAGCCCGCGCAATTTCGGGAAGTTGGATAATCCACATAGGCGCGCAGAGGGTTACAACGCCAGCTGCGGAGACGGCATCGAGGTCTTCATACACTTCGACGGAGAAAACATTGGCGCCATAAAATTCAGCGGAGACGGCTGCGCCATATCGCGTGCGTCGGCCTCGCTAATGACGGAAAGCGTGGCAGGACTGCGGAAATCAGATGCCATTGCCCGTGCGGCGGAAGTAGTTGCAGCGCGAAGTGGTTCAGGCAGCGACAACAAAAGAGGCC